>DASUYL010000113.1:0-10448 GCA_036377395.1 Jiangellaceae bacterium | reverse complement strand
CTCTCCGGACGTGCCCTCGACCTCCTCGTGCCCCTCGTGGCCGATCAGCACGATGTCGAGGTCGTCCTTCGCGAACCGCTTCGCCTCGTTGTGGACCTTCGTCACCAGCGGGCAGGTGGCGTCGATGGTGCGCAGGCCACGTCGCGCCGCTTCGGCGTGGACCATCGGCGACACCCCGTGTGCGGAGAAGACCACCAGTGCGCCCTCGGGGACCTCGTCCAACTCGTCGACGAACACCGCACCGCGCTCCTCGAGGGCCTCGACGACATGCCTGTTGTGCACGATCTGCTTGCGTACGTAGACCGGCGTGCCGTAGAGGTCGAGCGCCTTCTCCACGGTCACGACCGCTCGGTCGACGCCCGCGCAGTATCCGCGTGGCGCGGCGAGCAGGACCCGACCGTCGGCTGGACTCATATCCCCATGGTAGGTGCCGCCCCTCCGGGGCCCGCCGGTGCCGCCAGCCCGCCCATCTCGGTGCAGCGCCGCGGTCCACCCCTCCGCCTGTTGATCACGTTCACCACCGTCGTGGATCGTTCACCAGGCGCCGGACCCTGGTGAACGGTCCACAAGCCTGGTGAAGATGGCCGAGGACGAGCCTCCGGGTACGGTGCTGCACCGTGGCACTGCAGACCTCGCCCGAGAAGCCGGCGCCGGTCCGGGTCGTGTCACAGGCAATCGGTGGGTGGATTGCCCGGCTCGGATGGGTCTGGGTGGAGGGGCAGGTCGCGCAACTGACGCGCCGGCCGGGAACGCAGACCGTGTTCCTGACCCTGCGCGACCCGGCGGCGGACCTGTCAGTTCAGGTCACGTGCCCCCGCCCCGTGCTCGATTCGGTCGATCCGTCGATCGTCGAGGGCGCCCGGGTCGTCGTGCACGCGAAGCCGGCCTGGTACTTCACCAGGGGGACGCTCTCGCTGGCGGCGGACGAGATCCGGCAGATCGGTGTCGGCGAGCTGCTGGCTCGGATCGAACGGCTCCGCCGGATGCTGGAGACCGAGGGCCTGTTCGCACCGGAGCGCAAGCGCCGGCTGCCGTTTCTCCCCCGCGTCGTGGGCCTGGTGTGCGGGCGCGGCTCCGCGGCCGAACACGACGTGCTGGAGAATGCCCGGCGCCGCTGGCCCGCGGTACGCTTCCGCGTCCTGGAGGTCGCCGTCCAGGGACCGTCCGCGGTGGTGCAGGTCGTCGACGCGCTGCGGACTCTCGACCGTGATCCCGAGGTCGACGTGGTCGTCATCGCGCGCGGCGGCGGCTCGGTCGAGGACCTGCTGCCGTTCTCCGACGAGGCACTGGTGCGCGCCGTTGCCGCGAGCCGGACGCCGGTGCTGAGCGCGATCGGCCACGAGACGGACACGCCGCTGATCGACCTGGCGGCGGACGTCCGCGCATCGACACCCACCGACGCCGCCAAGCGGGTGGTGCCCGACGTCGAGGAGGAGCGGAGAGGAGTCACCAGGGCCAGGGACCGGCTCGGGTCGTCCCTTAGGCACCGGCTCGACCGGGAGTCGGCGACGCTGACCGCGCTGCGGACGCGGCCGGTGCTCGCCGAGCCGACAACCGGACTGCATCGACGCGCGGCGGAGATCGCCGACCTGCGCCAACGGAGCCGCCGCTGGTTGGGCCACTTGCTGGACCGGGCGCGCGCCGACCTCGGGCATACCCGGGCGCGCGTCCGCGCCCTGTCCCCTGCCGCCACCCTCGACCGGGGCTACGCGATCGTCCGGAAGGCCAACGGCTCCGTCCTCCGCTCGATCGGCGATGTCGAGGCCGGCGAACATGTCGGCATCCGTCTTGCCGACGGTGAGTTGGGAGCCACCGTCGACCGGCCTGCGTGACAACCGCGGCCGAGCCGGCGAGCCGCCGCTGTCGAGCCACCGCTGTCGAGCCGCCGATGTCGAGCCCGCCGCTACGGCGGACGCGGGCATTAGGGTGGGCGGCATGGTGGCCAAGCCGGACGGTGCTGACCCAGATCCGAAGGCCGATGGCACCGATCCGGCCGAGCTCACCTATGAGCAGGCGCGCGACGAACTCGTCGGCATCGTGGGTCGGCTCGAGGCCGGTGGCGTGACCCTCGAGGAGTCACTCGCCCTGTGGCAGCGCGGCGAGGACCTCGCGGCCATGTGTGAGCGTTACCTCGACGCCGCCCGTGAACGCCTCGACGCGGCGAGGCCGTCGGGCACACCCACTCCTTAGCCGGTCGACGGCGGCACGGCACCCGGGTCGGATGGGCGGACCCGACGTCAGGATGTCAGCGACGCCGCGAACGACTCCAGCACGTCGTACGACTCGGTGCCCAGCACGATCGTCACCGATCCGTCGCTCACCCGCACGAGGGCACGGTCGGGACGGTCGCCCGGGCCGATGCGGCGCTCCCAGGTGGTCCCGGCGATCCGGCTGGTGCCGTCGTCGCTGAACTCGGCCAGGCGGTCGGCGAGGTAGGACTCGATCTCGCCGTCGGTCTGCTCGAGGCCGACGAAGCCGTCGTCGCCGGTGAGGAAACCGAGCCGCCAGCGATCACCCGAGGGCTCGGACGAATGCTCCACACTGGTCGCCCGCCAGCCGTCGGGCACCGGGTCCGGGGCCAGCACCGGATACCCGTACTCGGCGCGTACGTGGGCGAGCGCGGCGCCGTAGTCGACCGGATCAGGCACCTGCGGACCGGGCCGCATGACTGTAAACGCGACCACCACCGCCGCGATGACGCCGAACAGGACAGCCAGGCTCCGCACTGCATCGCCGGCGGTCTCCTGTCCACGCGGCTTGTCCGCCATGCGGTCATCGTCTCAGGCCGGATAGACGCTCACCTCGGTGGCCTTGACCGCAGCCCACACCTCGACGCCGGGCCCGAGGCGAAGGTCGGCGACGGCGAGCGGGGTGACGTCGGCCAGTACGGGCACCGGTCCGTCGATGGTGATCCGGACCAGGTCGCCGTGCCGCTCGACGTCACTCACCCGCCCTCTCCAGGCGTTGCGGGCCGATCCGTGCGGTTGGTCCAGGCTCAGCGTCACGGCCGCGGGCGGGAACGCGACATGAACCGGACCGGAGGCATCGTGCGCGACGGCGGCGGTGGCCTGCGGGCCGAGTGTCACGATCCGTCCGTGCGCATCGCCACGCAACAGGTTCAGCCCGACCAGCCGAGCGACGTAGCCGGTTCGCGGGTGGCGGGCAAGGTCGGCCGGCGTGCCGTCCTGAACGATCCGTCCCTGCTCGAGCACGACGATCCGGTCGCCGAGGACCATGGCCTCCAACGGGTCGTGCGTGACCAGAAGGGTGCACCCGCTGTAGGTACCGAGGTGGCGACGCAGGTCGGCGCGCACAGCGGGACGCGTACCCGCGTCGAGTGCCGCGAGCGGCTCGTCCAGCAACAGAATGCGGGGATCGACCGCCAGTGCGCGGGCCAGTGCGACGCGTTGCGCCTGGCCTCCGGACAGTTCGTGCGGCCGACGCTCCCTCAGGCCGGCCAGATCCATCCGTTCCAGCCAACGGGCCGCGATGGCACGTGCCGAATCCCGCGGAGTGCCCCGTGACCGCAACCCGAAGGCGACGTTCTCGACGGCGGACAGGTGGGGAAAGAGCAGGTAGTCCTGCAGGACGAGACCCACCTGGCGCTGACGTGGGAGGAGGTGTATGTGCGCAGCGGTGTCGACCAGCACCACCTGGTCGAGAACCACCCGCCCGGCATCCGGTCGCAGCAACCCTGCCAACGTCGAGAGCACCGTCGACTTACCGGCACCGTTGGGGCCCAGGAGCACCACCACCTCTCCGGAGCCGACACGCAGCGACAGGTCCAGCCAGAACTCTCCCCGAGCGAGCGTCAGCCAGGCGGACAGGCTCATCGCGTGTTCACCCACCGGTCGCGCAGCGCGACCAGGACGGTGACCGACACGGTCATCATCAACAGGCTCAGCACGATCGCCACCTCGACGCCCCCGGCGTTGATGGCGGCGTATGCAGCCGGGGGCAGAGTCCGCGTGGTCCCGGGGAAGCTGCCGGCGAAGGTGACCGTAGCGCCGAACTCGCCCAGCGCTCGGGCCCAGCAAAGCACCGCGCCGGCCAGGATCCCCGGTGCGACGCCAGGCAATGTCACACGCCGGAACGTCGTCCATTCCGATGCGCCCAGCGTCGCAGCGACCTGCTCGTAGCGGTGGTCCGCCGTGCGTAGCGCACCCTCCACCGCGACCACCAGGAACGGAAGGGCAACGAACGACTGCGCCATCACCACGGCCGTCGTCGTGAACGGAAGCGAGAGGCCGAACGTCTCGTACAGCCATTCACCCACCAGGCCTCTGCGCCCGAACGCCACCAGCAGGGCGACGCCCCCGATCACCGGCGGGAGTACGAGGGGAACGGTGATCAACGCGCGTAGCAGCGCCCGGCCCGGCACGGTCGTGCGGGCCAGCAGCCAGGCGAGCGGAACCCCGCAGACCACGCAGATCAACGTCGTGACGGACGCAGTCGTCAGTGAAAGGCGCAGGGCGGCCAGGACCTCCGCTGAGCCGACGATCGCCGGCAGCCGTCCCCACGGTGCGCGCACGACGAGCGCGGCCATCGGCAGCAGCAGAAGGGCGAGTCCGAGCAGCGCCGGCAGGAGCAGGACGATCGGCACCCGGGCATCGCCTGGCGCGTTCACCGACCGTCGTGGCACGCGCTCACTGCCCTGCGAGGAAGCCTGCGTCGCCCAAGATCTGCTGACCAGGCTCACCGATGATGGCGTCCAGGACCATCCGAGCGGCCTCCGGGTTCGGTGCGCCGGCGAGCATCGCAACGGGATAGTCGTTGACCACCTGGTCGGACGCGGGCACGTCGATCGTGTCGACGGCCGCGCCTTCGGCCGCCGCGTCGGTGCGGTAGACCAGCGACGCATCTGCCTCGCCGAGCGCGACGAGCGACGCCGCCTCCTTGACATCGGTCGCCAGCGTGTCCGGCGCGGCGGTCACGCCGGCGGCTTGGAGCAGTCGCTGCGCCGCCGCGCCACACGGGACCTCGGGCGCACAGATCGCGACCCGCAACTCCTCGCGGGCGAGGTCGGCCAGACCGGTGACACCACCCGGATTGCCGGCCGGAACGATCAATGCCAGCGTGTTCCGGGCGAAGACCGTCGGCTCACCCGAGACGGCGCCACCGGCGACGGCGTCGTCCATCGTCCGCGTGTCTGCGGTCGCCAGAATGTCGGCGGGCGCACCGGCGAGAACCTGCTCGACCAGCCCGGAGCTCGGACCGAAGGAGAACACCACCTCGAGGTCGGGGAACTCGTCGGCGAGCCGCGCACCCAACTCCTCGAACGCCTCGGTGAGCGATGCAGCCGCCAGCACCGTGACGGTGCCGCTGGCGGTTGTGTCCGACGGCGGGACAACGCCCTGCGGCGTGGACGGCTGGTCGTTGTCCGCCGCGCACGAGGCCAGCACGACGGCGACGGCGGCCAGGAGAATGGCCCGGCCCGACCGCGTCATGTCGTCGGGCCCGGGACGTCGACGACGACGTTCGTGGCCTTGACCGAGGCGATCGCGACGACACCCACCTCCAGGCCGAGCTCGTCGGCGGCCTCACGGCTCATCAGTGACACCACCCGGTACGGGCCGGCGTGAATCTCCACCTGCGCCATGACGCCGTCCTTGCGGACGTCGGTGACGATGCCGGGGAAATGGTTGCGAGCGGACTCCCGCGGTAACGGCAACGGCGACACCTCAGGGACGATCTCGCGGGCGACCCGGGCGAGCTCGACACCGTCCACGACCAGCCGACCGGCGTCGTCGCGGGACACTTCGACCCGGCCGGCTTCGGCCCACCGGCGCACCGAGTCGTCACTCACACCGAGCAGCCGGGCGACATCTGCTATCCGATGATGCGGCACAATGCGGAGAATATCGCCGCATCTGCGGAGTGCAAACAAGCCGCTGGTCAGCGCCGACCGAACAGCGACCGGCGCTGCCGCGGCGGCCGCACCGTGACGTCGCCCAGCACAGCGAAGCCGCGTACTCGATAGACCGGGCCACCGGGCGTCACCGGCGCGTTCAGGTGGTGCTTGCGGTCGGCGAGGAAGCAGCCGACCTCCAGCCGGACGTCGATGCCTTCAGGCACGACCAAGGTGACGCTGCCGAGTGCGACGGCGACCTGTACGTCGATCTCGCGACTGCGCACGATCGCCTCCGTGAAGTCGATCGTCACCTCGCCGAGGACGCTGGTGACCTCGAGCCGGGCCGGCACCTCCCACCGGCCGGAGCGCCGATCGTCGCCGAGCACCGCAGTGATCCGCTCCGTCCGGGCGGCCGGACCGGGCCCACGGGCGGTGCGGCTGACGACGGCCGAGGTCCGCGCCGGCGGACGACTCGCAGGCACGCCCCGCCCGCGTGGGAGGTCAGCGGTGATCGGTTCGAGATCGCCGTAGGTGCGGGCGCGGAAGGTGGCGTCGAGGCGTTCCTCGAGCTCGGAGAGCGTCAGCCGCCCCTCGGCGGCCGCTTCGCGCAGCGCTTCGGCAACCCACTCCCGATCGGCGTCGGAACATCGCAGGTCGCGCCCGCCGCCGCCATCCGGCTCATCCGTCACCGGTTGGCACCGCTGGCACCGCGCTTGACGTTGACACCGCCGAAGACCGCCTTGCCACCGATCCGGACGACGGGTGCACCCGGTGCCGGCTGGCGTGTCGAGGCTTCGTCGGCGAAGCCGCCGAACACCCCGTTGCCATCGACGACGGCGATCACATCGTCGGGAAGGACTACCTCGACGCCGCCGAAGACGGCCTTGATCTCGATGCTGACCTCGTGCGACTCCAGCCGAGCCTCGCGCAGGTCGAGTTCCGCACCGCCGAAGACGGCCTTCACGCGGTAGTCGGAGGGGACGACCCACTGTCCGCGGCGGGTCACCCCGGCGAACACAGCCTTGGCCACCCGGGAGACGGGAACGCCACCCACCCGGTCGGGAACCGCGACCGTGTCGCCCGCCGGACGCGCGGGCGAAGGCGCGGAGGCCGACGGGCGCGGGAGCCGCACGCTGGGCAGGTCGGAGATGACCGGCTCCAGCTCACCGTAGGTCTTCGCGGCGTACAGGGCCTCGAGCCGGTCCTGCAGCTCAGCGAGGGTCAACCGGCCATCACCTGCGGCCTGGCGCAGCACCTCCGCAACGCGTTCGCGATCGTCGTCGGAGGCGCGCAACGACCGGTCGTCGTGGGATCCCTCCACGTCGTACGACCCTAGAGCACTCCTGCGTGCAGTCGCCAAAGCTGCTCTGCGCTGCCAGGCGTCCGCGAGGTCAGGTCGTGGTGTCGGTCGGTCGCTCCGCCCCGTCGACCCGGTCGGAGGTGCTGCCCGCGGCCGCAGAGTCGGCCGGACCGGCGTCGGACAGCCCCCGCTCGGCCTCGGCGTGAGCCTCCTGCTCGAGTTCGTCCGACGCACCCGGCGCCGCCGACGCAAGGGTGAGGTTGTGCCCCGTCGCTGGGTCGAAGACGTGCAACTTGCGCAGGTCGAGCCACAACGTCGCGGTCTGGCCCTCCGGCAGCCGGCTGGCGGCGTCGAGGGCCACCACGAGCTGAGTGCGAAGCGCCTCACTGTCGAGCTCACGCTCGAGCTCGGCCAGCTGACGGGTGATGTCCTCGGGCGCCTCGTATGGCACATAGGCGAACTGCTCGTTGCCCAGCCACTCGATGACGTCGACGTGAGCGTCGAAGGTGAGCCCACGGTCCTTCACGGCCGCATCCACGAGTGACACGTCGTCGAAATGCTCGGGACGTGCGCCGAGCAGCACGACCTCCTGGTCGCCGAGGCCCGCCGTTCGGTCGTCCGGCAGCCGCACGTTGCCGAACGGTGTCGCGAACCCGCCGTCGACGACCGTCGCGGGGATGAAGTTCATCGGCGGCGACCCGATGAACCCGGCCACGAACAGGTTGGCCGGCTGCTCGTACAGCTCGCGCGGCGTCGCACACTGCTGCAGGAAGCCCTTGCGCATCACCGCCACCCGGTCGCCGAGCGTCATCGCCTCGACCTGATCGTGCGTGACGTAGACGGTGGTGATGCCCAGCCCTTTCTGCAGGCGGGCGATCTCGGTGCGCATCTGGCCGCGCAGCTTCGCGTCGAGGTTGGACAGCGGCTCGTCGAACAGGAACGCCTGCGCGTCGCGGACGATCGCCCGACCCATGGCGACTCGCTGGCGCTGGCCACCGGAGAGATTGGCAGGTTTGCGGTCAAGGTGCTCTTCCAGCTCGAGCAGGTCGGCGGCCTTTCGGACCCGTTCGTCGACCTCGGTGTTGGGTGCATGGGCCAGCCGAAGCGGGAAGGCGATGTTCTCGTAGACCGTCAGGTGTGGATAGAGCGCATAGTTCTGGAACACCATCGACAGGTTGCGGTCGCGAGGTGCCTTGTCGTTGACCCGGTCGCCCGCGATCAGGACGTCGCCGCTGGTGATGTCCTCGAGCCCGACGATCATGCGGAGCAGGGTGGACTTGCCACAGCCGGACGGCCCGACCAGGATCATGAACTCGCCGTCGGCGATGTCCAGGCTGATGTCGTTGACGGCGGGGAACCCGTCGCCGTAGCGCTTGACGACATTGTTGAGCGTGATCTCTGCCATCGCGTGAGCCACTTCCCTTCGCGTCGGCGGTCAGCCCTTGACGGCGCCGCTGGTGAGGCCGGCGACGATTTGCCGCTGGAAGATCAGGACGAGGACGACGACCGGGATCGTCACGATGATCGCGGCCGCGGAGATGGCACCGGTGGGTTGGATGAACTGCGACTCACCGGTGAAGAAGTTCAAGGCCGCCGGCACAGGGCGTGCCGCCGAGGTCGACGTCAGCGAGATCCCGTAGACGAAGTCGTTCCAGGCGGTGAAGAAGCTGATGATCGCCGTTGTGAACACGCCGGGCGCGGCCAACGGGACGATCACGCGACGAAACGCTTGCCACGATGTGGCACCGTCGACCTGTGCCGCCTGCTCCATCTCCCACGGGATCTCACGGAAGAAGGCGGACATAATCCAAATGGACAGTGGAAGTGTCAGCGACAGATACGGAATGATCAGCCCGGGCCAGGTGTCGTAGAGACCGATTTGGCGCCACAGGTTGAACAACGGGGTCACGATGGAGACCGCCGGGAAGATCGCGACGGCGAGCGCCGTGGTGAGGATCAGCCGCTTGCCCGGGAAGTCGAGCCGGGCGATCGCGTAGGCCGCGAACATCGACAGCACGACGGAGATCCCGGTCGCGATCAGGGAGATGCCGATCGAGTTGCGCAGCGCCGGCATGAACAGGTCGGCCGCGGAGCCGCCGGGCAGGATCTGCTCGTAGTTCTCCGTCGACGGCTCGGTGGGAAGGAACTGCCGGTTGGTGAGGTCGGCCGGAGCCTTGAACGACAGCGAGGTCAGCCAGGCGACCGGGAACAGGCAATAGACAACGATCACTAGGCTGCCGACGATCCAGAGCACTCGCTGACGGGTCGAGTATTCGCGCATCACTGCTCCCCTCTCGCCGCCGCCAGATCGATCCTGAACAGCTTGATCAGGCTGAAACTGATCAGGAACACCGCGAGGAACAACAGCACCGAGACCGCGGAGCCGAGACCGATCTCGAGCCGTTGGATCGTCTGCCGGTAGGCCAGCAGCGACACGGTCTCGGTGTTCTGAGCGCCGGCGGTCATGACGAACACGTTGTCGAAGATGCGGAACGCGTCGAGGGTGCGGAACAGCAGTGCCACCATGATCGCGGCCTTCATGTTCGGCAGCGTCACCTTGTACAGCCGTTGCCACCAGGTCGCGCCGTCGACCTTGGCCGCCTCCTGCAGCTCCTCCGGCACCTGGGAGAGCCCGGCCAGCAGCAGCAGCGAGATGAACGGTGTGGTCTTCCAGATCTCGGACTGGATGATCACGAAGATCGACGACCCGAAGCCTCCGAACCAGTCGGTCGTCTCGCTGATGCCGGGCAGCCAATCGAACCACGGGTTGACGAAACCGGTGTCGACGGCGAAGGCGAACTGAAACGCGAACGCCGATACCACCGTGATGATCGCGTACGGGATGAGGATCGCCGTACGCAGGAGCGGCCGCAGCCGTTTCACTGCCCGGTGCATCACCAGCGCGAGCGCGAAACCGAGCACCAGCTCCGCCGCGACCGTGACGACGGTGATGAGCGAGGTGACGCCGAATACACGCCACCACAGCGGGTCGGTGAGGATGACCGCGTAGTTGCCGAGCCCGATGAACTCGCGGTCGTCGGGAGTCGTGAGCCGGTAGTCCCACAGGGAATCGTAGGTCGCCTGCAGGATCGGGTAGGCGGTGACCATCAGCATCACGATGAACGCCGGCCCGGCCAGCATCCAGCCCAGGCGGGCGTCCGCCCGTTGCTTGTCGGTGCGCCGGGCGCGGCGTGGGCGCCCGGTGACGGCGGGCGCGGTCGGCGCCTCGCGGGTCTCGACGCTCACAGCAGCACCTCCTTGTTGAGCACGCCGACGATCAACTCGGCCGCCTCGTCC
>DASUYL010000112.1:0-15695 GCA_036377395.1 Jiangellaceae bacterium | reverse complement strand
GGCCCGCTGGCCGGGGTGCCGCTCGCGCTCAAGGACGTCTTCACGACCGTGGACATGCCGACGACCTGCGGGTCGAAGATCCTCGATGGCTGGCGGCCGCCGTACGACGCGACCGTGACCCGACGCCTGCGCGAGGCGGGGATCGTGATCCTCGGCAAGACCAACCTCGACGAGTTCGCCATGGGTTCGTCGACCGAGAACTCGGCGTTCGGGCCCACGCACAACCCGTGGGATCTCGATCGGATCCCTGGGGGGTCGGGAGGGGGATCGTCGGCGGCGCTGGCGTCGTACCAGGCGGCACTGGCGATCGGCACCGACACGGGCGGCTCCATCCGCCAGCCCGCGGCGGTCACCGGCACGGTCGGGGTCAAGCCCACCTACGGCGGCACCAGCCGTTACGGCCTGGTCGCCTGTGCGTCGAGTCTCGACCAGGCCGGTCCGTGCGCGCGCACCGTGCTCGACGCGGCCCTGCTGCACGAGGTGATAGCGGGGCACGATCCGATGGACTCCACCAGCATCGACGCGCCGGTTCCCGATGTCGTGGCCGCAGCGCGTCGCGGCGCCGACGGCAACCTGTCCGGGTTGCGGGTAGGGGTGGTCAAGGAACTCGGCGGCGAGGGCTACCAGGCCGGCGTCGAGGCACGGTTCCGCGAGGCGGTCGAGTTGCTGGCGGACCTGGGTGCCGAGGTCGTCGAGGTCGCGTGTCCGCATTTCACCTATGGGCTGGCGGCGTACTACCTGATCCTGCCGAGTGAGGTCTCGTCCAACCTGGCCCGCTTCGACGCGATGCGCTACGGACTGCGCGCCGGTGACGACGGCACCCGCAGCGCCGAGGACGTCATGTCGATCACCCGGGGCGTGGGGTTCGGCGACGAGGCGAAGCGCCGGATCATGCTCGGCACCTACGCGCTGTCCAGCGGGTACTACGACGCCTACTACGGGCAGGCCCAGAAGGTCCGCACCCTGATCGCGCGGGACTTCGATCGGGCGTTCGGTGCCGTCGATGTGCTGGTCTCGCCGACGACGCCGACCACGGCCTTTCCGATTGGTGAGCGCGTCGACGACCCGCTGGCGATGTACATGGCCGACCTGTGCACGATCCCGTCGAACCTGGCCGGCAACGCCGCGGCGTCGTTCCCCTGCGGTCTGGCCGACGAGGACGGCCTGCCGGTCGGCCTGCACGTCATGGCGCCGGTGCTGGCCGACGACCGGCTGTACCGTGTCGGCGCGGCGGTCGAGCAGGCCTATGCAGCCCGTTGGGGCGGTCCGCTGCTGTCCCGTGCCCCTGAACTGGAGGTCGTCCGGTGAACATCAGGAACATCGCCCTGCTCGGCGGCCAGGTCGCGGCCATCGGCGCCACGGTCCGGTCCCTCCGCCGGGCTCACGCGGAAGGCGACAATCTGCGGATGCTCGACGCGATCGTCAACGCACTGGCCGTTGCGACCACGATCGCCATCATCGTGCGCGAGATCCGCCAACGGCGGGGCAGGGAGGGTCTGCTCGACGAGGACCTCAAGTGACCACTGCGCTGGATCTCCCGACCTTCGACGAGGCGATCACGCGCTTCGACCCGGTCATGGGGCTCGAGGTCCATGTCGAGCTTGGTACCGCGACGAAGATGTTCTGCGGCTGCTCGACGCAGTTCGGTGCCGAACCCAACTCGCAGGTGTGCCCGGTGTGCCTGGGCCTGCCCGGCGCGCTGCCGGTCATGAACCGGGTGGCGGTCGAGTCGGCGATCCGCATCGGGCTCGCCCTCAACTGCTCGATCGCCCCGTGGTGCCGCTTCGCGCGCAAGAACTATTTCTATCCGGACATGCCGAAGAACTACCAGATCTCCCAGTACGACGAGCCGATCGCGCACGACGGCTGGATGGAGGTCGCGTACGACGGCGAGATCTTCCGGGTCGGCATCGAACGGGCGCACATGGAGGAGGACACCGGCAAGTCGCTCCACGTCGGCGGTACCACCGGCCGGATCCATGGCGCCAGCCACTCGTTGCTCGACTACAACCGGTCCGGCATCCCGTTGATCGAGATCGTCACCAAGCCGATCGAGGTGCCGCCGGCACTGTCACCGGCAGTGGCGCGGGCATACGTCGCTCAGCTTCGCGATCTCATCCTGGCCCTCGGCGTGTCCGAGGCGCGGATGGAGCTCGGCCAGATGCGCTGCGACGCCAACGTCTCGCTCAAGCCGTCAGGTGCCGCCGTCCTCGGCACCCGGACGGAGACCAAGAACGTCAACTCGTTGCGGTCGGTCGAGCGGGCGATCACCTACGAGATCCGCAGGCAGGCGGCGGTGCTGTCCGAGGGCGGCAAGATAGTGCAGGAGACCCGGCACTGGCACGAGAACACCGGCGTCACCACCTCGGGACGGTGGAAGGAAGAGTCCGAGGACTACCGCTACTTCCCCGAGCCTGACCTGGTGCCGGTGGCGCCGTCGCCGGACTGGGTCGAGGCACTGCGCTCGACCCTGCCCGAGCAGCCGTCGGTGCGACGGAAGCGACTGCAGGCGGAGTGGGGGTTCACCGACCTGGAGATGCGCGACGTCGTCAACAGCGGTGCGCTCGAACTGGTGGCGACGACCGTAGCCGCCGGCGCAGACGCCGGCGGCGCGAAGAAGTGGTGGCTGGGTGAGATCGCACGGGTCGCCAACGAGCGGGGCGTCGGGCTCGATGCGGTCGGTGTCTCACCTGCGGACGTCGCCCGCGTCGAGCAACTGATCGCCGCCGGCTCGCTGAACGACAAGCTGGCCCGGCAGGTGCTGGAAGGCGTGCTGATGGGGGAGGGCTCGCCGGACGAGGTCGTCGCGGCCCGTGGTCTCGCCGTCGTTTCCGACGATGCCGCGCTCGGTGCGGCCGTCGACGAGGCGATCGCGGCGCTGCCCGAGGTCGCCGCAAAGGTACGTGCAGGCAACCTCGGCGCACTCGGTCCGCTGATCGGCGCCGTGATGAAGGCCACCCGGGGTCAGGCCGACGCCGCCCGGGTTCGCCAACTCATCCTCGAGCGCCTCGGCGTCGACTGACCTGGCGCCGTCTCATCGCCCGATCGGCATCACCTGAATGCGGGCATCACCTCGTCGTGCAAGAGCCGCAGCTGCTCGTCGACGGTGGCGACGCCGTCCAACGACATCCCGGTGAACGCCTTGACCAGCGAGGCGTCGGTGATGGCGGCCACGATGTGGTTGACGCCGCTCGGCTCGATCTCGGTCTTGATCTTCTCGGTCACCTCGTCCGGCGTGCCGGAGACCGACAGCCGGTCGGCCAGCTCGGCCGAGGTCAGCTCGATCCCCCTGGCCAGGTCGCCCCCGCCGATCGCGTCGATGATCGGCTTGAGCTCCTCCGGGTCGACGCCGTTGCGCTGGAGCTGCTCCGTCGGCATGGACGACGCATAGATGCCGACCATGCTGCGGGCCGCCTGCTTGGCCGCGGCGGAGTCCCTGCCGACGGCGACGACGACCCAGGCGGCCATGTCGAGCGTGGTCCAGTCCTTTCCGGCCCGCTCCGCGCCGATCCGGAAGTGCTCGACGGCATAGTCGTAGGCCTCGCGGGTGTAGCTCAACGCGTGGTGGCACCCGTCGGAGAGCTCGCCGGCAAGTTCGAAGGACTTCGGCCCTCGCATGGCACCGATCTTGATCGGAACGTGCTCCTGCACCGGGCGCGCGAAGGTGAACAGGCCGTTGTAGGTGAAGAACTCTCCGTCGTGGGTGATGGCACCGTCGTCGAGCAGGGTGCGCACGACATGCAGGCCCTCCTTGACCCGGGACAGCGGCTTGGTCGTCGACCAGTCGATGCCGTACTGGGCGAGCAGACCGAAGTTGCCGGAGGACAGGGCGACCTCGGCGCGGCCCGAGCTCAGCTCGTCCAGCGTCGCGGCAGCCTGTGCGATCAGCGTCGGTTCACGCAGCACGACGGTGGAGACGCTGGGACCGAACCGGACCTGCTCGGTCTGCCCGGCGGCGGCGGCGAACAGCAGCCAGAGGTCCTTGTGCCAGGTCTCGTCGGCCGCGTAGCAGGCGTAGAACCCCAGTTCGTCGGCGAGCCGGATGGAGGCCAGGGACTCGTCGAGCGGGTAGTCGGGAAGCATGCAGTAGCTGAACCTCATCGCGGGCTCCTCTCGGTCCTACGAGTCGTCCAGCTCGCGGAGGATCTCCTCGCCGGAGATGACCGTTCCGGCCCAGTGCCGGTGCATCCAGTCGAGGTGGTCGTGGCGGCTGTGCACGATCCGCAGGGTGTCCCAGTTGGGAAACGTCTGCTGGGTGACGTGCTCGGTCATCAGGTCGGGGTCGACCTCGTAGACGTGCTCGAAACGGGTGATGGTCGTATCGGTGACCTGGGTCGCCTGCGGTGGCTCGTGCTCGTCCGCGTACCGGTAGCCCCTCATCCGGAGCCCACCTCGCCTTCGTAGGCGCGGTCGAGGCCGTACTTGCCCGGGTTCATGATGTTGTCCGGGTCGAGTACGCGCTTGATCTTCAGCATCACGTCGTACCCGCCGCCCAGCTCCAGCGGGACGAGGTCGACCTCCCCCTCCCGGCAAGCGCCGTGGCATGCCGAGATGGAACCGCCGTGCTCGATCGCGACAGCGGCGATGTCGCGCTTGGCCTCCACCCAGGCCGCCCACGTCTCGTCGTCGAGGCGCTGCTCCCAAATCCCGATGTCGATCTCGGTGAGGAAGTCCGTGCCGGTATCGCCGCTGGTGTAGAAGAACATGCCCCAGTCGTCGAAGGCATCGAAGCGCTCGCGCAGGCGGGCCGCGATCGCGTGCCATTTCTCCTTGACCGCCGGCAGCTGCGTGTAGCTGATGGCCGAGTCCTCGCAGTGCCAGCTCATCGGCACCACCTGGCCGTCCCGGGTGCGGCCGTGCAGCGGCGTGGCATAACGGTCGTGGCGGGCCGCCCAGTCGCCTTCCGAGATCTCGTCGCCGAGGTAGCGGGCGCCATTGTCGCGGGCGATGCGCATCAGCCGCTTGCCGCCCGCCCGCACCTCGTCCTCGTTGCCGTAAGCGACCGCACAGACCAGGGAGCGGACGTCGCCGGGCTGGGGAATGTACGCCTCGTCGTCGCGGCGGAGGTAGGCGACCTTCCACTCGTCGAAGAGCACCGCGCCGGCGAAAGTCGCGACGCCGGCCTGGCTCAGGTGCTTGAGCGTGCGGTAGGCGTGGTCGAAGTCGCCGAAGGCCCAGAACGGTGAGAACTCCGCCTCGGGCTTGGGATACAGCTTGAGCGTGGCCCGGGTGGCGATGCCCAGCGTGCCCTGATGGCCCATGAACAGGTGCTTGAGTTGGTAGCCGGTGGAGCTCTTGGTCACCTTGCGCCCGCCGCCGTCGCCCACGGTGATGACATCGCCGGTCGGCAGCACCATGTCGAAGCTCAGCACGAGGTCGCGCGAGTGCCCGAACCGGGCGCCGACCAGCGACCAGCCGCTGGTGCCGATCCGACCTCCCACGAGCGAGCACGGGTACGACGCGGGGTTGTCCGGGTAGATCAGGCCGTGGACGCCGAGTACCTCGTTGAGCTTGAGCATGTTGATGCCGACGCCGACCGTGCAGGTGCGGTTGTCCAGGTCGATCTCCTCGATCTGGTTCATGCGCTTGACGTCGACGACGATCCCGCGCCGTTCGGGCCGCGCCCCGTCGGTGAGACCGGTACCACCGTCACGAGGAACGAGCGGTATGCGGTACCGGTTGGCGAGCCGGACGATCTCGGCGACCTCGTCGGTGGTAACGGGTGTGACGACGAGGTCCGGCACGTACTCCGCCCAGCGGTGCACGGGGAACGGCGCCGGCACCCGGGCGCGGGCCATCCGGGCGGCCTTGGAGGTGTGCACGTGCTCCGAGCCGAGGACCTGGACGAGTTCGTCGACGACCTCGTCTGCGAGCGCTGGCGCGATGGTCACGTCCCCCGCCTCCCTCCGACCTGGATGCCGAGGGACTCGGCGAGAATCTCGTGGAGGTCGACGACGTCGATCTCGCGTTTGACGCCGGCCGCCGACAGTGGGCGCTCGGACCACGGGCAGGCGCTGACCAATGTGTCGACGCCGAGAGCAGCCGCCTTGTCCATCCGGTCGTCGCTGATCGCGGCGGTCAGCTCCGGCTTCTCGATGCTGAGTCCTCCCCCGGCTCCGGAGCAGTATGACCATTGGGTGACGCGGTCGACATCGGTGAACTCGAGCCCGGGAATCGCCCGTAGCACCTCGCGCGGCTCCTGCCAGATGCCTTTGCGCTTGTTGAGCCGGCACGGGTCGTGGTAGGTGACCGACCGCCGGACGGGGACCGAGGGTGTGAGCCTGCCGTCGCGGAGCAGCTCGGCGAACAACTCGACGACGAGCACGATCTCCACGTCGAAGTCCGCGCCGAAGAACCTCGGGTAGTCCTCGGTGAAGCTGATGTAGTCGTGCGGGTCGAGGACCAGGATCCGGGACGCGCCCGCGGCACGCCAGTTCGCGAGGTTGTGCTCGGCGAAGCGGCGGGCCTGCTCGACGTAGCCCATCTCGGCCGCCGGCCCCCCGCAGCACCACTGTTCCGGCATGAGGCCGAACTCGACACCGGCGTGCCGCAGGATCTGCGCGACAGCGCGCGGCACCGAGGTGCGGTAGAAGGCGGCCTCGCAGTCGACGAAGAGAATGGTCTGGCCGCCGATAGGAAGGTCAAGCCCGTCGGCCCAGTCACGGACGTGTTCCTGGCTCACGCCGGCGTCGTCGAGCACCGGCTCATGGGTGCGCTCGTCGGTGAGCTGGTTCCAGCGCTGCCAGGCCGGCTGGTGGACACCGCTGTCGACGGCGAGTGCCCGGACAGCCTTGACCAGGTCGACCGTGCGGGTGCGGAACCGGTAGAAGTCGCCCGTGAACAGCGTGTTGGGGCAGCGCAGCTCACAGGCCCCGCACTGAGTGCAGTTGACGTAGTCGGCCGCGACGTCCTCGACGGTCAGCTCGCCCTGCTCCATCGCGACGACGTTGGCGTGAAACGCCGTGGGCGTCCAGGTCTCGTTGCGCGTGACCTGGGTGACGGGACAGACCTCGCGGCAGAACTTGTGGCCGGAGGAGAAGCAGTTGTAGGCGGCATTGCGCCATTCGGCGATGAACTCCTGGGCGTGCGCGGGTCCGCCGTGGCCGTTGCCGTCACCGTCGGCGCCGGGCGCGACGGGGACCTGGCCGGCAGACGCAGGGACCTCGGCCATGCTCGCTCCTTACCGGAGTGCCTGGATGTCAACCTAAAGAGCGCCCTGTCCGACTTCAACACGCTTGCCGAACTCCGCCCCCGCCGCCCCACCTCCTTCTTCGCCGAACGGCTGAATGATCACGTTAAGAGGGTTTCTGTGGCCTTTACCAGGTCTGCAGACATGGCATCGGCACCACAGACCTGGCAAGGGATGACCTGGCAAGGATGACCTAGATAAGGGATGACCTTTGCAAGGACCTGGCAAGGGATGACCTGACCACGGAGGGGCTTCGGGGACAGCGGCGGGACGCTGGCCCGCGGGGCCTCAGGCGTGCGTGCGCTGTGCGGCGCGCGCGAAGGCCTGGCGGAACCTGCTCGCCACCAGATCCGGTCGGCTGAGCTCGACCCAGATGAAGCGCACGACTTCGAATCCCATCGCGCGCAGCCGGTCCTCGCGCAGCTTCTCGAGCCAGACCGCCGTGCCGGGATCGAGCCCTGGTGCGTCCGACCGACCGTACTTGACCCTTCCGTTGAACTCGCCGATCGTCCGATGTCCGGTGAAGAGGTAGTCGACCCGGGCCGTGAACCCGTCCGGACCGTCGGTGATGACGACTTGCAGATCCGGCTGTGGGAGTCCGCCGGCGTCGATGCACACTCGCCCTCGGGACTCGCCGACACTTTCGGCGCGTCCGTCGGCGAACTCCACGACCCGGCCCGCGTTACGCGCACCTGGCCAGTCCCGCATGTGGTCGACGGTCTCCAGCAACTCACCACTCGTGGTGAGATCGGCTCGGAGGGCAGCGTCCGCGACGACGACAGACGGCTCGAAGTCGGTGACGCGCGCCGTATCGACGACCGTGCGAGCCGGATGTGTGATCGCCATGCCGTCGATCTCGATGACCTGGTCGTCCGGCAGCCGGGCGGAGTGGTGCCAGACGCCCGCTTCGGTTCGGGTCGACACGCCCGGCGGTCGCGTCACATGGACGGTGGACAGATCGAGTCCCCAGGTGGGCAGCCCGAGCATGACCGCCGCCGAGGTATGGCTCACCACGACAGGGCCGGTGAGGCTGGCGACGACGGCGTGTACGTGGGCGCGGTGACGAGCCGCGGCGCTCATCGCCCGCCACGCACTGCGCTCCACATAAGCTCCGCGCCGGATCGCTATCCAGGTGCCGGAACGAATCCGTCGGCTGATCTCGTCGTCGGAGATGCCGGCTGCCAGAACCTGACGGCGCAACACCGCACCGGCCTGGGCCGCGGAGACGGCTGTGAGGCGAAGATCCATGACTAGGAGCATCGGCAATCGACGCAGGTCCGCCAGGCGGATACCTGGTCCTGTGGACAGGGCATCGATCTCCAGCTGACCTGTGGACGCCGCCGTCCGACGTGGTGCGGTACCGGTGGTGCCCTGCCAAGGTGCCCGCGTCTTCGCGCGATGCCAGGTTTCTACGGCCGATGCCAGGTCTGCAGACCTGGCATCGGCGGTAGAAACCCACTTAACGTGATCATTCGGAGGAGGGGAGGATCAGCCGGATGTGACGGTGACGTTGCCGGCGCTGGACGAGGCCTCGACGTGGAACCGGGAGTCCGGGTCGGTGGGGACGTCGATGGTCACGTCGCCGGCACTGCTGTCCGCATCGAGGTCGTAGGTCTCGTCCGGCAGGGTCACGATGACCTGCCCGGCGCTGGACTCCGCCCGGAGGTTCTCCGGCGGTTCGGTGGCGGTCACCTCGACCCGGCCGGCACTCGAGCTGACCTCGGCGTCGTCGGAGGCCAGCCCGTCGACGATGACCGCTCCGGCGGACGAGTGCGCCCGCAGCCGTCCGCTGTGGTCGTCGACGCGCACCTGGCCGGCACTGGACTCGAGGTCCGCCGAACCCTCCAGCCCGCTTGCCCTCACCTGGCCCGCCGAACTCTCCGCCACCACGTCTACGTCGGCCGGGACGGTGAGGGTGACGTCGGCGCGACAGAAGCTGAGCGGAAGCGACAGCAGGCCACCCTCGCAGCCGGTGTCGATGACGAGGCGGTCTCCGTCCACCCGGTGACTGACGTCGGCATCGCGGAACAGGCCCGCCTCGGTGCGCCACTCGAGGGTGGTCTCGTCGCTCGAACCGGCCTCGATCACGATGTCGCCGGCGCTGACGTCGATCTCGAGTCGGTCGTACGACTCGTCGACGGACACCGTGTCGCTCTCGGTGGAGCGCAGCGCCCACGACACGGCGGCCCACAGACCGAGAGCGAGCAGCACGATCGCCACCACGAGCAGAATGCGCAGGATCGGTCGGCGGCGGCGCGGCGGTGAGTCGGTGGTCATGGCGGCAACCTAGGGCGTCAGGCCTGTGGTTCAAGTGTCACGCGCAGGATCCGGTCGTCGCCCTCACGCGGTCCGTTCGGGTTGCGGCCATCGGTGTTCCCGGTCAGCAGCCACAGCGAGCCGTCCGGTGCGAGCGCGGCGTGCCGCAGCCGGCCGAACTCACCGACGAAGAAGTCAGTCGGCGATCCCGCCTCACCTCCGGGCACGGGGACCTGCCACAACCGCTGACCGCGCAGCGCGGCAAGGAACACCGTGTCGCGAACGTAGGCGATGCCGCTCGGTGACGCCTCGGCGGTCGACCACTGCGCGACCGGCTCGACGAACCGGTCGTCACCGCCGATGCCTTCGACAATCGGCCAACCGTAGTTGTCTCCGGCTTGGATCTGGTTGAGCTCATCCCAGGTCTGCTGGCCGAACTCGCTGGCCCACAGCCGGCCGGCGTCGTCGAAGGCGAGGCCTTGGACGTTGCGGTGGCCGTAGGAGAAGACCGGGGACCCGTCGAACGGGTTGTCGGCCGGCACCGAACCGTCCGGTTGCAGGCGGAGAATCTTCCCGCCCAGCGAGTCCAGATCCTGGGCGCGCGACGGCTCGCTGGCGTCGCCGGTACTGACGTAGAGCATTCCGTCCGGTCCGAAGGTCATCCGCCCGCCGTTGTGGTTGCCGGCCTTGGGGATGCCGTCGATCACCACGACCGGGTCGCCGAGCGTGCCGTTCTGCAGCGGCATCCGCACCACCCGGTTGTCGGCGGCCGCGGTGAAATACGCATACACGGATGTCGGTGCAGCCGGGTCGACTGCGAGTCCCAGCAAGCCGCCTTCGCCGCCCGCGTCGACGCCGGGCACCGTTCCCACCTCGGCGACGTCACTGGCTGCGGTCACGGCCAGGATGCGGCCGGTGTCCCGTTCCGACACCAGTGCCGACTCGTCGGGAAGGAAGGCCAGGCCCCACGGGACGTCGAGCCCGGTCACGACGTCCTCGAAGGTGGCGGACGGCACGACCGGCCCGGGCTCGGCCGTCGGCGTCGGCGGCGGAGTCTCGCTCGGGGACGCAGTGGCAGGTGTCGTCGACGTCCGTGTCGTCGGAGCAATGGTCGGTTCGGCCTCGTCACCGGAGCAGCCGGCAGCGAGCAGGAGCATGCCCAGAGCCAGGCACCACCATACGGATCGTGTGCGCGGGATGCGCGGGCGTCGCATGGCGGCGATGCTCTCACGCGAGCCGGGTAGGTTCGGGCGGGTGGGTGATCGCCGGGTCGTTCTCCAGCCGTTCGAGCTCACTGGCGCGCTGGCCGCCCTGCCCGACGACCTCGACGTCGCCACCTGGGACGGCACCGGGCGGCCGCCCGCCGGTGTGCTGGAGCGGGTCGACTTCTACGTGATGCCGTACACGTTCGCAACGGTCACCGCCGAGGTGATCGTGCAGATGCCGGCGTTGCGGGTGGTGCAGACGCTCACCGCCGGCGTGGAGCACGTCCTGCCCTTCCTCCGCATGGGGCTCACGCTCTGCAATGCCCGCGGCGTCCACGACGCGAGCACGGCGGAGCTGGCCGTGGCACTGACCCTCGCGTCGCTGCGCGGAATCCCGGATGACGTCCGCGCGCAGGACGCAGAACGGTGGGAGCACGGGCTCCGGCCGGCGCTGGCCGATCGCACGGTGCTGGTCGTGGGATACGGATCCGTCGGCGCTGCGGTGGAGCGCCGGCTGATCCCGTTCGAGTGCGACGTGCTTCGCGTGGCCCGCCGGTCCCGCGACGGCGTCGCCGGCCATGAGGCGATGCCGTCCCTGCTCGGGCGGGCGGACGTGGTGGTGCTCACCGTGCCGTTGACCGAGCAGACGCGCGGAATGGTCGACGCCGCGTTCCTGTCCTGCATGCGTGACGGGGCTCTGCTGGTCAACGTGGCGCGTGGTCCGGTCGTCGACACCGAAGCCCTGCTTGCGGAGCTCCGAGCGGGACGGCTCCGCGCCGCTGTGGACGTCACCGATCCGGAGCCGCCGCCGCCCGGGCACCCGCTGTGGTCGGCACCCGGGTTGTTGATCTCCCCGCATGTCGGCGGCAACACGTCGGCCTTCCTGCCGCGGGCGACCAGGCTGGTCCGCGACCAGCTCGAGCGGTACGCGGCGGGCGAGCCGCTGGTCAACGTCGTGGCGTGACCCCGGTTCCCGGTGTCGGGGCGGTGGGGCAAACTGCGTGCCATGACGGTGTTGCTCGTGATCGGCACGCGCAAGGGCCTCTGGCTGGCCCGCAGCGACGACGATCGAACGACCTGGCAGTTCGACGGTCCGCACTTCCTCATGCAGGAGATACCGGCAGCCGCGATCGACACCCGAGAGGGCAGGACGCGGCTGCTCGTCGGCGCCCGCAGCGAGCACTGGGGTCCGTCGGTGTTCCACTCCGACGATCTGGGCGCCAGCTGGCACGAGCCCGAGGGAGGAGCCGTCCGGTTCCCTGCCGAGGCCGACGCCGCGGTGGCGGCCGTCTGGCAGCTGCGACCGGACACCCCGCAGCGGCCAGGTGTGGTCTGGGCCGGCACCGAGCCGTCGGCGCTGTGGCACTCCGGCGACGGCGGTGAGACGTTCTCACTGGTGACGGGCCTCTGGGAGCACCCGCATCGCAAGACCTGGGAGCCCGGCGGCGGCGGACAGGCGATCCACACCGTGCTGCCGCACCCGACCGACGACGCCCGAGTGCTGGTCGCCATGTCCACCGGCGGCGTCTACACGACCGAGGACGGCGGCACATCCTGGGGCCCGTCCAACCAGGGGATCAAGGCGTACTTCCTGCCGGACCAGTGGCCCGACTACGGGCAATGCGTCCACGAGGTCGCCCGCGACGCCGCCGACCCAGAGCGGCTGTTCGCGCAGAACCATCACGGTGTCTACCGCTCCGAGGACGGTGGATCCACCTGGTCGTCGATCGCCGACGGGCTGCCCACCGACTTCGGCTTCGCAATGGTCGCCCACCCCGCTCGCGGAGGCACCGCGTGGGTCGCACCGCTGGTCGCCGACGGCGAGCGGATTCCTCCTGACGGGGCACTGAAGGTGTGGCGAACCGACGATGCCGGCGACTCGTGGGCGTCGGTCTCGGCCGGCCTGCCGGCGTCGGGTTTCTACGCATCGGTGCTGCGCGACGCGTTCGCGGTCGACGACGTGGCGGACTCCGCCGGGCTCTACCTCGGCACTCGCGATGGCACGGTCTACGCCAGCGCCGACGAAGGCGGGAGCTGGGCCGAGATCATCGTTCACCTCCCCGACGTGCTCTGCGTGCGCGCGGCCACGGTCCCGTGAAGGTGACGGTCCTGCTGCCGAGCGCGTTGCGCGAACTGGCCCGCGGCGAGAAGGCCGTCGTCGTCGAGCTCGGCGACGACGGGTTAGCGACGGTCGCAACGATGCTCGACACACTGGCCTCCCAGTTGCCCGCCGTGGAGCGGCGCATCCGCGACGAGGCCGGCGGCCTGCGCCGCCACGTCAATGTCTTCGTCGGCGAGGCGAACATCCGCGACGGCGCCGGTCTGGCCGAGCCGTTGTCGGACGGTGCCGAGATCCAGGTGATCCCGGCGGTGTCCGGCGGCTGACCGGGTCTAGCGTTGGCCGCTATGACGCACACCCCCTCCGCCCCCGACCTCAAGCCCCGGTCGCGTGCGGTCACCGACGGCCTGGAACGCGCGGCCGCCCGCGGCATGCTCCGCGCCGTCGGCATGACCGACGACGACTGGGAGAAGCCGCAGATCGGTGTGGCGTCGTCGTGGAACGAGATCACACCGTGCAACCTGTCCCTCGATCGGCTGGCCACGGCGGCGAAGGAGGGTGTGCACGCGGCCGGTGGCTTCCCGATGGAGTTCGGCACGATCTCGGTGTCCGACGGCATCTCGATGGGCCACGAGGGAATGCACTACTCGCTGGTGTCGCGCGAGGTCATCGCCGACTCGGTCGAAACTGTGTTCGGGGCCGAGCGGCTCGACGGCGCGGTGCTGCTGGCCGGCTGCGACAAGTCCGAGCCGGCCATGCTGATGGCCGCCGCCCGCCTCGACGTGGCCGCCGTGTTCCTCTACGCCGGCTCGATCCTGCCCGGGCGGGTCGGCGACCGCGAAGTGACGATCATCGACGCGTTCGAGGCCGTCGGAGCCTGCGCTCGCGGCCTCATCACCCGCGAAGAGGTCGACGAGATCGAGCGCGCCATCTGCCCGGGCGAGGGCGCGTGCGGGGGAATGTACACCGCCAACACGATGGCGAGTGCCGCCGAGGCGCTGGGCATGTCGTTGCCGGGAAGCGCTGCCCCACCGGCGGTGGACCGCCGCCGTGACGGTTTCGCCCGCCGCTCCGGCGAGGCCGTCGTGGGCCTGCTCCGTCGGGGGATCACCACGCGCGACATCCTCACCCGCGCGGCCTTCGAGAACGCGATCGCCGTCGTCATGGCGCTCGGGGGTTCGACGAACGCCGTCCTGCACCTGATGGCCATCGCCCACGAGGCCGACGTCGACCTCACCCTGGACGACTTCAACCGGATCGGTGACCGGGTGCCGCACCTGGCCGACGTCAAGCCGTTCGGCAGCTACGTCATGACCGACATCGACCGCATCGGCGGCGTGCCGGTGGTCATGCGGGCACTGCTGGACGCCGGCCTACTGGACGGCGAGTGCCTGACGGTCACCGGAACGACGATGCGGGAGAACCTCGCCGCGATCGCACCGCCCGACCCCGATGGCAAGATCATCCACGCGCTCGATGACCCCATCCATCGCACCGGCGGCCTGACCATCCTGCGAGGGTCACTGGTGCCCGAGGGTGCCGTGGTCAAGACCGCCGGCTTCGACGCCACCGTCTTCGAGGCGACCGCCCGGGTGTTCGATGGCGAGCAGGCGGCCATGGACGCGGTGGCGGACGGCACCGTCGCCGGAGGCGACGCGGTCGTCATCCGGTACGAAGGGCCCAAGGGCGGTCCCGGCATGCGGGAGATGCTCGCCGTGACCGGCGCGATCAAGGGCGCCGACCTCGGCAAGAGCGTCCTGCTGATAACCGACGGCCGGGTCTCGGGCGGCACGACCGGCCTGTGCATCGGCCACGTCGCCCCCGAGGCGGTCGACGGCGGGCCGATCGCGTTCGTCGGCGACGGCGACCGGGTCCGCCTGGACGTCGAGGCCCGAACCCTCGACCTGCTCGTCGACGACGCCGAACTGGCCGTCCGCCGCGAGGGGTGGTCACCGCCGCCGGCCAAGCACCAGCGCGGCGTTCTGGCGAAGTACGCCCGCCTCGTCGGCTCGGCCGCCACCGGAGCCGTCTGCGACTGAGCGGACTATCCGTGCGCGCTGGCGTCGACCCCATGGTGCCGCAGACCCTGCGGTCGGTCGCCTACGCGGTCCCCGTGGCTGCGCTCGTCGGCGCGGCGTGGTGGCTCGCCGCTGGGGGTCCGCCTTCCCCGGCCGTCGCAGCGGCCGTCGCCGCCGTCGGATGGCAGGCATGGTTGCTCCGCCGGCATTTCCTGGTGGCACGGCAGGTCCATCTGGACCAGTTGACCGGCCTGCCCGGCCGCGTGCTCCTCCGCGAAAGGCTGCGAACCGTGCTGGGGCACGGACGGCCGGTGGCGCTGGTCTTCGTCGATCTCGACGGCTTCAAGCGCGTGAACGACGCGCACGGGCACGCCGCCGGCGACCGGATGCTGGTCGACGTCGCCCGCCGCCTCGAGCGTTCCGCCGGGCAAGGCGCCTTCGTGGCCCGCTACGGCGGTGACGAGTTCGCGATCGTGATTCGGGCGGGCGCGCCGGTAGCGCGCGACGTCGCCGCCCGGGTGGTGAGGGCGTTGTCATGGCCGGCGAGTGTCGGTCTGGCGGTGTCCGACGGCGGCGACGCCGATCCGGAGGCGCTGGTCGTCGCGGCCGATGCCGCGATGTATGCCGCGAAGCCCGAGTGATCATCTTCCATCCATCGCAATGTGGACGCTCGTCCCGTATGGCGAGACGCGGGAGGGCCCGCCTTGACGCCTGGCCAACGGGTAGGGAACCGTGCCATTCGTGCACGCGAGCACCCTCGTACTCGTACGGCGCGTCGGCTGATCACGAACCCGACGCGCGACCCCTCGTGAGCCTCCGGGCCGGGGGGTCTTTTCATGCAGTCATCTCGTCGAGAGGAACGAAGAGGCCGGCCATGTCGGAGGCACAGCACAGGAAGCACAGCCCGGCATCCATGTCGCCACCGGGACCCCCGAGGCCGACGCCGAGCACGATGACCGGTGCCGCGA
>DASUYL010000111.1:0-5849 GCA_036377395.1 Jiangellaceae bacterium | reverse complement strand
GGGTCCGAGGACGACCACCGTGCCACCGGTCATGTACTCGCACCCGTGATCGCCGACGCCCTCGACCACGGCGACGGCGCCGGAGTTGCGGACGCAGAAGCGCTCCCCCACGATTCCGCGGACGAACAGCTCGCCGGCCGTGGCACCGTACGCGACGACGTTCCCGGCGATGACGTTGTCCTCGGCCCGGAACCGGGCCGCCCGGTCCGGCCGCACCACGATCCGCCCGCCGGACAGGCCCTTGGCCAGGTAGTCGTTGGCATCACCCTCGAGGCGGAGCGTGATGCCCGCCGGGAGGAACGCACCGAAGGACTGTCCGGCCGACCCGGTCAGCGTGATGTCGATGGTCCCGTCGGGCAGCCCCGAGCCGCCGGTACGCCTGGTCACCTCGTGGCCGAGCATCGTGCCCACCGTCCGGTTCACGTTGCGGACGGCGAGCAGGGCGCGAACCGGCACACCTGTCGTGATCGCCTCGTCGGTGATCACGACCAGCTGGTTGTCCAGCGCCTTCTCCAGCGCATGGTCCTGCCCGACCACCTGACGGCGGGCGGCGCCCTCGGGTAGGTCCGGCACGTGCAGCAACGGCGAGAGGTCGAGCCCGCCGGCCTTCCAGTGGTCGACGGCCGCGGCGGTGTCGAGCAGCTCGGCCCGTCCGATCGCCTCGTCCAGGCTGCGGAACCCCAGCGCCGCCAGGTGCTCGCGGACCTCCTCGGCGACGTACTCGAAGAAGGTGACGACGAACTCCGGCCGTCCCGAGAACCGCTCGCGCAGCAACGGGTTCTGGGTGGCGATACCGACCGGGCAGGTGTCCAGGTGGCAGACCCGCATCATCACGCAGCCGGACACGACCAGCGGTGCGGTGGCGAAGCCGTACTCCTCGGCGCCGAGCAGGGCCGCGATCACCACGTCCCGGCCCGTCTTGAGCTGACCGTCCACCTGGACGACGATCCGGTCGCGCAGGCCGTTGAGAAGCAGCGTCTGCTGGGTCTCCGCGAGCCCGAGCTCCCATGGCGCACCGGCGTGCTTGAGGCTGGTCAGCGGCGCAGCCCCGGTACCGCCGTCGTGGCCCGAGATCAGCACGACGTCGGCGTGCGCCTTGGAGACGCCCGCCGCGACGGTCCCGACGCCCACCTCCGCGACCAGCTTGACGTGTACCCGCGCCGCCGGGTTGGCGTTCTTGAGGTCGTGGATGAGCTGGGCAAGATCCTCGATCGAGTAGATGTCGTGGTGGGGCGGAGGCGAGATGAGCCCGACGCCCGGTGTGGAGTTCCGCGTCCGGGCGACCCAGGGATAGACCTTGTGACCGGGAAGCTGACCGCCCTCGCCGGGCTTGGCACCCTGCGCCATCTTGATCTGCAGGTCGTCCGCGTTGGTCAGGTACTCGGAGGTGACGCCGAACCGGCCGCTGGCGACCTGTTTGACCGCGCTGCGCCGCTCCGGGTCGTGCAGGCGGTCGGCGTCCTCGCCGCCCTCACCGGTGTTCGACCTGCCGCCGAGCCGGTTCATCGCCACGGCGAGGGTCTCGTGCGCCTCCTGGCTGATCGAACCGTAGGACATCGCACCGGTCGAGAACCGGCGCACGATCGCCGCGACCGGCTCGACCTCCTCGATGGGAACCGGTGGCCGGGCACCGGTGGTGAAGCGGAACATGCCGCGCAGAGTCATCAGCCGCCGGGACTGTTCGTCGACCCGCTTCGTGTACTGCTTGAACACGTCGTAGCGACCGGCGCGGGTGGAGTGCTGGAGGCGGAACACCGTCTCCGGGTCGAACAGGTGCGGCTCGCCCTCCCGGCGCCACTGGTACTCCCCGCCGGTCTCGAGACGCCGGTGCGCCGCTGCCATGCCGCCCGGAGGGTATGCCCGGACGTGACGATGCCGGACCTCCGCTGCCAGGACGTCCAGCCCGACGCCGCCCAGCCGTGAGGTCGTGCCGGTGAAGTATCGCTGCACGACGTCCTCGGACAGTCCGATCGCCTCGAATATCTGCGCACCGGTGTACGAGGCGACGGTCGAGACACCCATCTTGCTCATGACCTTCAGCACGCCCTTGCCGAGTGCCTTGATCAGCCCGGCCACGGCCTGCGCGGGTGTGACGTCGGGTAGCAGCACCTGGCCCCGAGCCAGGTCCTCGGCGCTCTCCATCGCGAGGTAGGGGTTGACGGCCGCCGCGCCGTATCCGATCAGCAGTGCCACGTGGTGGACCTCACGGACGTCGCCCGCCTCGACCACCAGGCCCACCCGGGTCCGGGTCTTCTCCCGGATGAGGTGGTGGTGGACGGCGCCGGTGAGCAGCAGCGACGGGATCGGCGCGAACGTGGCATCGGAGTTGCGGTCGGAGAGCACGACGATCCGCGCGCCGGCGGCGATCGCTGCGGACACCTCGAGACAGATCTCCTCCAGCCGGCGGCCGAGTTCGTCGCCGCCGCCGGCGACCCGGTAGAGGCCGCGTGCGACGTGCGTTCCGTAACCGGGCAGGTCGCCGTCGCGGTTGACGTGGATGATCCGGGCGAGCTGGTCGTTGTCGATCACCGGGAACGGCAGCACCACCTGCCGGCACGACGCCGGCGCTGCGGCGAGCAGGTTGTGCTCCGGACCGATGGTGCCGGCCAACGAGGTCACCAGCTCCTCGCGGATGGCGTCCAGCGGGGGGTTCGTGACCTGGGCGAACAGCTGGGTGAAGTAGTCAAAGATCAGCCGAGGCCGGTCGGAGAGAGTCGCGATCGGCGTGTCGGTGCCCATCGAGCCGATCGGTTCCGAGCCTGTTCGCGCCATCGGGGCGAGGAGAACGCGCAGCTCCTCCTCGGTGTAGCCGAACGTCTGTTGCCGCCGCGTGACGCTGGCATGGGTATGGACGACGTGCTCACGCTCCGGCAGGTCGTCGAGGCGGATCAGCCCGGCGTGCAGCCACTCGTCGTAGGGCGCCGCGCCGGCCAGGGTCGCCTTGATCTCGGCGTCCTCGATGACCCGGTGCTCGTCGAGGTCGACGAGGAACATCCGGCCGGGCTGTAGCCGGCCCTTGCGCACGACGGTCGCCGGATCAACGTCGAGGACGCCGGTCTCGGAGGCGAGCACGACCAGGCCGTCGTCGGTCACCCAGAACCGGCCCGGGCGCAGCCCGTTGCGGTCGAGCAGGCCGCCCACCCGGGTGCCGTCGGTGAAGACCACGCACGCCGGGCCGTCCCACGGCTCCATCACCGTGCTGTGGAACTCGTAGAACGCCCGCCGGCGGGCGTCCATCTCGGTGTGGTTCTCCCAGGCCTCCGGGATCATCATGAGCATCGCGTGGGCCAGGCTCCGACCGCCGAGATGCAGCAGTTCGAGCACCTCGTCGAAGCTGGCCGAGTCGCTTGCGCCCGGCGTGCAGATCGGGAACAGCCGAGACAGGTCTTCGGGGATCAGGTCGCTCGCGAGTTGCGACTCACGGGCGCGCATCCAGTTGCGGTTGCCCATGACGGTGTTGATCTCGCCGTTGTGCGCGACGAACCGGTACGGGTGCGCGAGCGGCCAGCTGGGGAACGTGTTTGTCGAGAACCGCGAGTGCACGAGGGCGATCGCCGACGCGAATCGGCGATCGGACAGATCGGGGAAGAACGGCTCCAGCTGTCCGGTGGTCAGCATGCCCTTGTAGACCAGCGTGCGCGCGGACAGGCTCGGGAAGTAGATCGGCGTCTCCCGTTCGGCCCGCTTGCGCAGGCAGAAGGCACGCCGGTCCAGGGCCAGCGGAGTCAGGGCGTCGGCGCCGTCCCCGTCCGGTCCGTCCGCTGCGACGAACAGCTGGCGGAATCGCGGCATCGTCGACCGAGCGGTGGCACCGAGCAGAGCCGGCGCGGTGGGCACGTCGCGCCATCCCAGCACCGTGAGCCGCTCCTCGGCGGCCAGCTCGCCGACCCGGGCCATGGTGGCCCGTTCGGCCCGGTCGTCGTCGGGCAGGAAGGCGAGCCCCACCGCGAACGCTCCGGCCGGCGGGAGCTCGAAGCCGGCGGCCTCGCGGAGGAACGCATCGGGCACCTGGACGAGCAGGCCGGCCCCGTCTCCCGACTCCGGCTCGGCGCCCGACGCGCCACGGTGCTCGAGGTTGCGCAGGGCGGCCAGCCCCTGGTCGACGATGTCGTGGCTGGCGATGCCGGTCAGCGTGGCGACGAATGCGACGCCGCAGGAGTCGTGCTCGTGACGCGGGTGATAGAGCCCCTGGGCAGCGGGCAGATGGCGCATGGGCCGCTCCCGTCGTCGGTCTGGCGGCGGGTGCGAGGGACTGCGCTGGCCCTGCGCGGGGTTCGAGGGAGACTATCCGACCGGGCTCGTCAGCTGGTCAAGCTCCGACCAGGTTGCCGAAAGCATACGTCAGTGCCGCCGCCGCCGCTCCCAGGAGGAGCTGGCGGAGGCCGCCGTACCACCATGGCCGCGAGGTCACCTGGGTCACGACCGCACCGCACACGAACAGCCCGGCCAGGGAGATAACGGTCACCAGCCACAACGCATCGAGGCCCAGGAGGTAGGGGAGCACGGGGATGAGGGCACCGACGGCGAACGACAGGAACGACGACGTCGCCGCCAGTCGCGGCGACGGCAGCTCGCCGGGTGTCACCCCGAGCTCCTCACGGGCGTGCACGTGCAGCGCAGTCTCCGGGTCACGGTGCAGCTGGCGTGCGACCTCCGCGGCCAGGTCGGCATCCAACCCGCGGGCGACGTACATGGCGGCCAGTTCTCGTTCCTCGGCGTCGGGGTTGACCCTCAGCTCCTCCCGCTCGACGGCGATCTCGGCCTCGGCGAGCTCGGCCTGGGCGGCGACCGACGTGTACTCGCCCGCAGCCATGCTGAACGCGCCGGCGGCCAAGCCGGCCAGGCCGGCCAGCACGATCACCGTGCGGTCGACGCCGCCGCCGGCGACACCGGCGATCAGGGCGAAGTTCGATACCAGCCCGTCCATGGCACCGAAGACGGCCGGGCGCAACCATCCGCCGGTGACGTCCGCGTGCTCGTGCCCCACCCGTGCCGATCCGCCGGTCATGACCCGAGATTACGAGAGCCAGTCATGACCGAACAACAATGATGAGGCTGACCTCACCTGTCCCCCACCTGCCCACGGAGAGGCGGCGCGGTGTCGGGAACGCCCTTAGTCGGCGCCGCGGTCCTGGCGGTCCAGCGTGGGCTCGTCGCTCGACGGCCCGGCCGAGTCGCCGGAATCGGGTCCCGCGGCGCGTACTGCTACGTCTGCGTCGGTCTCGGCCTCGTCCCCGGCGGCCCGTTCGTCCTCGGCCGCAGGCAGAGCGGTCGCTGCCGCTCCCCCCAACTCCTCCGGTGCCTCGCGGCCGGGACGTCGACGGGCAGAGACGACGATGTACACGACCGCTGCCACGAATACCAGGATCGAGGTCCAGACGTTGATGCGTACTCCGAGCACCTCGCGGGCCGGGTCGACTCGCAGGTACTCGATCCACACCCGGCCGAGGGTGTAGAGGGCCACGTAGAGGGCGAAGACCCGGCCATGGCCCATTCGGAACCTCTTGTCCGCCCAGATCACGACCAGCGCGACCCCGACGCACCACAGCGACTCGTAGAGGAACGTCGGATGAAACGTCGCGACGTCGGCGAACCGCTCCGGGCGGAACTGCTGGTCGATTTCGACCGCCCAGGGCAGATCGGTCGGGCCGCCGAACAACTCCTGGTTGAACCAATTTCCCCAGCGGCCGATCGCCTGAGCCAGGACGATCCCGGGCGCGAGTGCATCGGCGAGCGCCGGCAGCGGCACGCCCCGCCGGCGTGCACCGATCCAGGCTCCGAGCGCGCCGAGCGCGATGGCGCCCCAGATGCCGAGGCCGCCCTGCCACACTCGCAGCGCCTCCAGCGGA
>DASUYL010000110.1:0-14251 GCA_036377395.1 Jiangellaceae bacterium | reverse complement strand
CGTCACCGTCTGGGTGAGCACGTCGTGCAGTTCCACGACCTCGACCCCGCGGCCGCGCAACTTGTTGACGAAGTCGGCGTGGTCGCGCTGGGCGTTCTCCACCCACATCACGTCGTCGAAGAGCAACTCGTCGGCGTTGGTGGGAGTCAGCCTGCGATGCGCGAGCCCCGGAGAACAGACCAGCACCTTGTGAAGCCTGCCCACCTCGGAATGCACACCGTAACTCGCGGCGGTGGCGTCCTGACTTGTCATGGATGCACCCTCTCTCGGACTGCTCGGCCGGGCTGCCTTCTCAGATAGTGATCCACCCGGTCGTCAGGGCGATCACGCCGAGGATCGCACCAACGACAGATACGGCGAGAATGATCAGTTCTCGCGGCGAGAACAGTCTCCTGCCCTGTTCGCGGCGCGCCATGACGAACAAGACCGTTGCCGGTGCGTAGATGATGAAGGACACGAGCAGGAACTTCGGACCCGCGGCGAAGAGCAGGAACGCGGTGTAGGCGGTTGCGAGCGCAGCGACCAGGAGCTCACGGCCGTAATTCTGCGGATTCTCGACGTACGTTTCCTTCGTCAGCACGAGCTTGAGCGCGTAGCCGGCGGCGAGCAGGAACGGGATCAGGGTCAACGCGCTGGTCAGATCGAGGGCGAAGTTGAACGCGTCGTCGGAGAACATCGTGACGACGAGCATGACCTGTACCAGCAGCGTCGACATGAGCAGAGCCGGGCCGGGGACGTCGACCTCGCTGACTCGGCTGAGGAAGCGCGGCATGTCGTCGTCCTGCGCCGCCACGAAGAGCCCGTGATGTCGACCACGACCTTGCCGGACAGCAGGTCCCCGTACTGCTCGACGACGGGTGCGGCGGCGCCGTACGGGAGGGCGAGCACGACGATGTCACCGGTCAACGGGTCACCCAGCCTGCCCGCGTCGGCACCGAGCTCCTCCGCGCTTGCGGGCATGTTCTGGATCGCGGTCGAGGATTTGGACGTCGTTGCCGCCGGCCACAGCGCGCGTGCCGATGCCGCGAGCCATGTTGCCGGAGCCGAGAATGGTGATGCTGGTCACGTCTGCCTCGCCGCCCTTCTGAATCGGATCCGTGAATCGGGTCGTGCGCAAACCGCCGACGAGGCGGGGGACCGCAACCTCAGGGGATCATCCCTGCTCCGGTGCCTACCCGACTGCCCACGTGGCCAACCGTTAGCGGTCCGGCCGGGTTGACGTTTCACTGTCCTCCACAGGGGTAGCGCTGCTGTCATGGCATTCCCTGCGGCCGACGGCGCTTGAGATGCGAGTCGTCGTCACCGGAGCCACCGGGAACGTCGGTACAAGTGTCATCGAGGCGCTCGCCGCCGAATCCAGCGTCGATCGGATCGTGGGCCTCGCTCGCCGGCGACCTGCCTGGGATCCGCCGAAGACCAACTTCGAGACCGTCGACGTCCGCTCCTCGAACCTTATCGAGCATTTCCGCAGTGCCGACGCCGTCGTACACCTGGCCTGGGCGTTCCACCCGACCCACGGGCCACTCAGGACGTGGGAGTCGAACGTTCTTGGCAGTATCCGCGTCTTCGAAGCCGCAGTACGGGCCGGCGTCGGGGCCATCGTGTACGCGTCTTCGGTGGGCGCCTACTCGCCCGGGGCCGGCCGGCACGTCGACGAGAGTTGGCCCACCCACGGCTTGCCCACCGCCGCGTACGGCCGCGAGAAGGCGTACCTGGAGCGTTACCTCGACGCCTTCGTGCTGCGTGAGCCGCAGATCCGGGTCGTCCGGCTGCGAACGGCCTTCGTCTTTCAACGCCGGTCGGCCAGCGAGCAACGCAGGATCTTCGCCGGGCCACTGGTGCCCCGAGCGCTCGTGCGACCAGGCCGGCTGCCCAGACTTCCCGTACCGGCCGGGCTGCGGTTTCAGGCGCTGCACGGCCGCGACGCAGGGCAGGCGTATCGCCTCGCCGCCGTGGACGACGCGGCCAGCGGCCCTTACAACGTTGCAGCGGATCCGATCATCGACGCCAGTGCACTCGCCGACGTCCTCGGCACGCGGCCGATGACAGTGCCCCCGGCCGCAGTCCGGGCGGCCCTCGGTGTCGGCTGGCGGCTACGACTCGTACCTGCGGACGAAGCGCTGCTCGACATGTTTCTCAGCCTCCCGATCCTCGATACCAGCCGGATCCGTCGAGAACTGGGCTGGAGTCCACGCCGCACTGGGGTGGAGGCCCTTCGAGAGATGCTCAACGGCCTCGCCGAGGGTGCGGGCGGACCGACGCCGCCCCTCCAGGCAGACCGCTCGACGGTGTCGCAGCGCTGAGTCGCGCAGCGCCGCCACCGGCCCCGGTGACTCCCGGGCGAAGAGATCGGCGGCCGGATCCGGTGGCGACATCTATGGCCTGGTTCGCTTCGGAAGAGGGCCTCGACCGGGCCCCCTTCCACTTCCATGGGCCCGGTCGGCACCGGACAACGCGCTCGTTGCTGGACGGCCGACAGCGGATGCAAGCCCCAGTCGTTGCGCTATCTCCGCAGCTGCGCCCGGTGGGTCGAGATCGTCGACGTCGACGACCACGTCGGCGAACCGTCCGAAGGCCGGTTCCCGCGTCGACGCCATCGCGTGCAGCGATTCCTCGAGATCGCCGGTCAGCCATGGCCGGTCTGCGGGGTCCCGGCGAATGCGATCGGCCAAGGTGTCGATGCGTGCGCGCAGCCACACCCGTGCCACATCGCCGGGTGGGTCCTGTAGGGGCGACGCATCGGCCGGGTCCAACACGACACCGGCGGCCACCCCCGCCACGAAGGGACCGGGCCGGGAGATCGCCGCACGCAACGCCTGCGCCTCGGCGGCCCGAAGTCCGGCCGCACCCTGCTCCTCCACCAGACTGGCCTTCGTGACGCCTGCGACCTCCAGCACGAGATCATCGTTATCGATGTAGGACCACCCGAGCCGGCCGGCGAGCGCCTCTCCCACTGTGGTCTTCCCCGATCCCATCAGTCCGAGGAGCAGCACGCGCGCGACACCCATGGGATCGCCTCGACGGTGAACCTTCAGCGCGTCGGTGTCACAGTGGCCGCTGGTCGCCTTCGCGCCGGACATCGCGACCGTCATCGGTCTCTGGGCTTCGGTCGACGTCGGCGTCGAGGTCCCTGCGATCGACATCGGCATCGAGGTCCCTGCGGTCGACATCAGGGTCGAGTTCGTCCGCGCTTCTCTGCCGGCGGAGCGCCTCGCCGCGTGTCTCGTCTGCTTCCGCCCGGAGCCGCTGCGCAGCGGCCTCCCTTTCGTCGGCCTCGACCCGCTCCCGCCGCGCCTGCGCGGCGAGCTCGTCGGCACGGGCACTGTCGTGCTCAGCGGACCGCGCAATCCGATCCGCCTCCTCGCGAGCCTCGGCCGCCTTCGCCCGGCGCGCTTCCTCCCTGGCCCGGCTGGACCGAGAGGTCATCATGACGACCACCACGACCACCACGATCACGGCGAGCGCAACCAGAAGCACGATCAGCCACGTGTCCATTTCTTTGCACCTTTCGGGTTTGCCGCCATGGACAGGCGGCCGCTGTCGATCATTCGTACCCGCACCCCTCGGATCTCATGCATTCCACCGTCCACCGTGTAGCCGCACACGCAGTGGGTACCTGGCATTCCGTGCGGTCCGATCGAGCGGAAGGATCCATTCGGGTGGTCCGTGATGGTTCAGATAGATCTCCGGAGTCCTGACTTCGACGATGACGACTTCATACCTCGACGGCACGGTCACGACGCCGAGAACATCTCCCCAGCGCTGGAGTGGGAAGGCACACCGACCGATGCGAGCGAACTCGTCCTCCTGTGTGAAGACCCCGACGCGCCCTCGGGAACCTTCCTCCACTGGCTCGTAACCGGCATCGAGCCAACGACGACACGAGTGGGGGAGGACGAAACTCCGCCTCGCGGGCGCGAGTGGCCGAACGACTTCGGCGAGATCGGCTGGGGCGGCCCGGCGCCACCGCCTGGGGACGATGCCCACCACTACGTCTTCAGCTTGTTTGCGCTGTCTCGACCAATCGACCTGCCGGCTGATCCCGATGCGGACGAGGTACACCAAGCGGTCGACGACATCACCCTCGCGCGCGGGACGCTCACCGGGCTGTTCAGAAGGTAGAAGGGCCGACTGCCGCCCTGTACCCGGTCCGGTGTGGGAAGCGCCCGGGCTGGACCGCGAACCGTGCCTGCCCTCAGCCGACGTTGTCGATCAAACCGGATCAGGCCGACCGGACGCCTCGTGCGGTGTGCATCGTCCCGGTCTCGTCCAACGCCCAAGCGACGATCCAGGCCGGTGAATGCGGATCACAGGGTCGGGTCCGTCGATCGCCCCGCCCTGCCGCGCTGCTGCGCGTCCACACCTCGTCCATCACCTCGACCACTGCCTGCTCGGCTTCGGCGGCGTCCACGACGCCCGCTGCGAACTTCGCCATGTCATCTGTGACCCCGACGCCAACATTGTCGTTGTCACCGAGCCGGATCTGACGGCTCGCCTCGACGGCGGGCGCGTCGTCTGGCGTGAGACCAAGACCTCCGACCGCCTGCCGTCGACGTCATCGCGCTCTGCCCGGGCACCGCGGCTTTGCTCTCGACGTCGTGCTGCTCGCGGCCGGCGTCGCCGGGGAGTGCGACGCCGGTGGAGCCGAACTCGAGGTGCTCTCCCCTCACGGTGCCGTCCTCTACTTCGTCCCCCTCGACGACGTGATTCTGGTCGCGACCGCGCAGCGGATCGTGGCTGAGATCGGCCATGCCATGGCGCGCGACGTCCGGTTCGACCCGCGACCCCCGGATGCATGCCAGTTCGGTAACGCGTTCGGCCGGTGCCTCCTACCGGAGGTACCAGGGACCACGCCCGAGTTCGACCACGACGAGTTCGCCACACCCGACCCGTTCTGACTGCCGGTCTGACCGGACCGGTGCGATCGGACTACTCCCTGACGAGTGTGACGTTCGGCGTGGCGACGCTGGCAAGCAACACGGACACCAGGATGCCGAGCGGGAGCGTGCCCCAGTAGGACAGCTGAAGGCCGACGTTTCCGGCGAATAGCATCAGCAGCCAGGTCGCCGGAAAGGTGAAGATGAGGAAGAAGATGACACCGATCACGAGTGCCTTGATCATGGCGCTCCCTTGGGACGGTCGTGGATGCCCAGCAGCAGCCTCTGTTACCTCATGATCGACCGGAAACACGACTTGATAGAAGACGACACGCTCGACAAAGCCGCTTCGCGTGCGATGCAAATCCCGTAGGCCTGACATCGGAACAGCAGTCGACCAATTCAGCGTGCCGCCTGACGCCCATCACACGTCCTTCCGACGTCACGAAGCTGATCCTCGCCGCGGTCGACGCGACTGGTCCTCGACGTGTCGGATGATTGACGCCACTACCAGTAGGACTGGCGTTGATTGTGAGGAGCGTTCAGTCGTACTGACGGCGATCCGGGCACATGTGGGGTACACCTGTCAGCGATGCCGTTACGTGCCGAGGCAGGCGCCGGTCCCAGCCGCGTCGATAAAGAACGTGATGCCGGTATCGAACACACCGGTGGGGTCGGTAAAGCGCACGGACAGCTCGTGTTGGCCGACGCTGAGGTCATCAGGCGCCATCACCTTGCCCTGTTGGAAGTACCACGCCCGTTCCATCCCGAAGCGTTGCGGGTCGTTCCAGGGTTTGATCGGCGTCCGAATCGTTTCCAGCGTGGCGCCGTCGAGTGTGAAGCTGACCGTGATCGAGTCAAAAGCAGCCTTGGCTTGCTGGTGGTCGAAGGAGGCATCCCCACCATCGACCCACCCGACGAGGATGACGTGCCAGTCTTCTGCGCAGAAATGCCGACCGTCCCATGGTGAGCCCCCATATGGGCGGATGGAGCCATGACTGCCGAGGAAATCCGCCGGCGCGGCCTCGGCGGTTTCGCCGCTCCTTCGTAAGATCACTTGTCCACCGGTGCCGAAGGCATTGAGTACTGCTTCGGCGTCACCGCGCGTGATGCGATCGGGCATGGTGCCTCCTTTGGTTAACCGCAGCAATCTCGTTGGGGGACAATTGTCACAGGTAAACGCGCCTTGGGGGCGGGAACGCGTGACATCACGCACGTCGGCCGGACACAGACGTGGAGAGTCCACCCGCACCGATCGGGATGATGGCGATAGCGGTTCCGACCCTCCGTGTCCATGATCTTCGTCGCACGGCGGCCGTATATTTGGCTGGCCTACGGCGCGGATCCGACGGTTGTTCAGCGAGTGCAAGGCCACTCCACCGCGACGATGACGATAGACCTCTACTGACATCTACCTTGACGCGAGCCTCTGGCCGGCAGCAGACAGATCGGGGACATCTCGGGGACATTTTCCGAAAGTTCGGCCCAGGACGCAGATGCCGGTGGCGAACGGTAGGCGTTTGACCCTGCGGTTTCGGTTGGAGCGGCGGTGAGGGTCCGAGCCGGCTGTGAGGATCCGAGCCGCCTGTGGGAATCGAACCCACGACCTACGCATTACGAGTGCGTCGCTCTGGCCGACTGAGCTAAGGCGGCACGTGCCGGTCGACCGGCAGCCTGCACGAGTATAGGTGGCGCCGGTGATCGTGCCCGAATCAGCCGCCGAGGGGCTCCGTGGTCACCTGCTGCCCGAGAGCCGAGCCGGCGACGTACTCCGACCAGGTCAGGTTCCAGTCGGCCATACCCGGGTCGCCGCGCGCGATGAGGTCCTCCGGGCCGCGGGTCGAGTTGGTGACCGTCACGACATCGCCGTACTGGGCCATCTCGAAGTATGTCTGCCCGTTCGCCGCGCTCAGGTTGAGGCAGCCGTGCGACACGTTCTCGTTGCCCTGGGAACCCTCCGACCACGGAGCGGAATGCACGAACGTGCCGCTGTTGGTCAGTCGGACGCTCCAGTCGACCTCGACGTCGTAGTACTCGGGACTGCTCTTGTCGCAGGTGATGTTGGCGCCGCACGACGTCATCTGGCGGGTCGCATCCTTCGACAGGACGATGTACGTGCCGTTGCGGGTCGCGTACTCCGGCCGGCCAAGGCTGGCGTCCCAGGTTCCGACCGTCGTCCCGTCGACCGTCACCGTCATCGTGTACGCAGCCGCATCGACCGTCGCGACCTGCGCCTTCCCGACGGTGAACTGGTAGGTGTAGGCGCGCCCGCCCCACAAGTCGTCGCCCGCCTGGACACCGTTGAGGTCGAGATGGACGCCGACCTGCGTGCCCGCGGGCCAGAACTCCTGCGGACGGAAATGTGCTTCAGTCGAGCTGAGCCACCGCCACGCTCCGACGACCTGAGGCTCGGACGACACGTGCATCGCCGCCTCGACTTCGGCCTGCTCGGTGACCTGCTGGTCGAAGCGAACGATGATCGGGGCACCCACGCCGACGAGATCGGCGTCGCCGGGCTGCAACGTCAGCGTGAGCCGGTTCGCCTCGGGCACGGCGCCCACGACGAAGCTGCCGGTCAAGGTGACCGGGTCGCCGACCTCGTCCGCGACCTCGGCGCTCACCGAGTACGTCGCGCCGGGCAGCGGAAGGTCGTCGCTCACCCAACTCGTCCCCTCGTCGGCGACCTTGCCGGCCAGGGGCTCACCGCCGTCCGACGTGACGGTCGCTTCCTGGATGGTTCCGTCCTGGACCTCGACGGTCACCGGTTGGTCGAACGGCACCTCGCCGACGGGGCCGACCAGCTCTGGAGCAACCGTCGCGGTCGGGTCCGGCTCACCGAACCCGAAACCGCCATCGGAGCTGCACGCGCCCACCACGAGTACGGCGACGAGGGCGAGCGCAACGGGCGTCCGGGGCTTCATCACCATCGACCGTACCTTCACCGATGCGCGACGCCGAATCCCGACCCGCCCGCGCTGCTGCGACTGCCCGCGACACGTTCGTCCTCGATTGGTCGGCTCGCCGTTGATCGTTGAACCGTCATCGGGTCCCAGGCCCAGTGACGGTTCAACGATCATGACGGAGGGTCGAGCGGCAGTGCAAACGCCGAGATCGACCGTCAGTCGCAGCGCAGACCGTCGTCGGGAACCGTGCCGTCGAGCAGATACGTGTCCACGGCCTCGTCGATGCAGTCGCTGCCGTCCCGGTAGGCGGTGTGCACCGATCCCTCATAGCTGACCAGCACCCCTGACTCGAGCTGCGCCGCCAACGATTCCGCCCACTCGTAGGGTGTCGCAGGATCACCGGTGGTCCCGACGACGACGATCGGGGCAGCACCCGCGGCCGACACGCGCGCCGGCTCCGACGCCGGCGGCACCGGCCACTCCACACAGGTCACCTCGTCCCAGGCCAGGAAGGGTCCGAAGATCGGCGATGCCGCCTCGAACGCAGGGGCGGCGGCCTCGATCTCCGCGATCGAGCCGGCGTGTGGCCGGTCCAGGCAGTTGACGGCGTAGATGGCCTCGTTCGTGTTGCCGTCGTAGGTGCCGTCAGGGTTCCGGAACAGGTACAGGTCGGCCAGTGTCAGTAGAGCCGCGCCGTCCCCCGCGAGGGCATCGTCGAGGGCGAGGCTCAGCACCGCGTAACCCTCTTCCGGGTTCAGGTAGAGAGGCAGGGCGATCCCCCGCAGGGCGAGGCTCTGAGTGAGCGGCCTCGACTCGTCGGCCGTAGGCAACGGCGTGGCGTCGATGACGTCGAGCAGGTTCGCCAAGGTCGAACGTGCCTCGGTCTCGATGCGACCGAGCGGACACTCCTGGCCCTCGAGACAGTGGTCGAGATACGCGCCCAGTGCCCGCTCGAAGCCGTCGGCTTGTCCGAGCGCCAGCTCTGCTCCGGTCAGGGCCGGGTCGATGGCCCCGTCGAGCACGACTCGCCCGACGCGCTCGGGGAACTGCTCGGCGTAGAGGGCGCCGATGAACGTGCCGTAGGACTTGCCGAGGTAGTTCAGCTGCTCGTCTCCCAGCACCGCCCTCAGCACGTCCACGTCCCGCGCGACGTCGGCGGTGCCGATGTGCGGCAAGAGCTCGACGGCCCGGGTGGCACATCCGCCGGCGAACTCCGCGGCCTGCACCTGGAGCAGCATGACCTCGCCGGCGTCGTCCGGTGAGCCGTCCGCGGAGACGAACTCGTCCAGGTCGGCGTCGGACAGGCAGTCGACCGGTGTCGATTCGCCGACTCCCCGGGGGTCGAATCCCACGATGTCGTAGCGCTCGTGAACGGCGTCGTTGACGACCGTCGACGCCGCGTAGTCGATTCCCGACCCTCCGGGTCCTCCCGGGTTGACCAGCAACGTGCCGAGCCGGTCGTCGCCGGTGGCCGGCGCGCGCAGGAGGGCGAGTTCGATGACCTCCCCGTCGGGTGCGTCGTAGTCGAGGGGCACCTGCGCCGTCGTGCACTCGAACTCTTCGCGGCAGGTCTCCCATTCGAGGGTCTGGCCGTAGAACGGTGCGAGCGCCTCGTCGACGCCGGCGGTGGCGTCCCGTCCCGGCGTCGGAGTCTGCTCCTGGCCGCTGTCCGGCGGGTCGGACGAACAGGCCGCCGCGAGCACCGCGACGGCCGCGAGCGCGGGCAGCGCGCGACGCGTCACGCATCCTCCTGGTCGGCGGTCGCCCGCATGCCGGTGGCGACAGCACCCTCGTACGCCTGCCGTGAGCCGCAGACGGCCGCCTTCGGACAGGCGACCTTGCGCCCGGTCTCGCGGTCGCGCACGTACACCGTCTGGGCCGGGACGTTGTAGCCGACGACCGTGCCCTCGACCCCGTCGTCCGTGCTCACGCCGCAGCCGAGCGCCGGGACGCTGACCTTGAAGTCCTGGTACAGGGGATGCTCGTACTTCAGGCAGCACATCAGCCGCCCACACGCGCCGGAGATCTTCAGCGGGTTGAGCGGCAGGTCCTGATCCTTCGCCATCCGCATGGTCACCGGCTCGAAGTCGGTGAGGAAGGTCGAGCAGCAGGTGTCGCGGCCGCAGGGGCCGATGCCGACCTGTACCCGCGCCTCGTCCCGCGCGCCGAGCTGACGCAGGTCGATCCTTGCGTGGAGGGACCGTGCCAGGTCACGCACCAGGTCACGGAAGTCGACGCGGTGCGGTGCGCTGAAATAGATCGTGATCAGCTGGTCGACATCCTCGCGCGTGTCGACGAAGTCGGCGGCGACCACCTTCATCGGCAGCTTGTGCTGACGGACCAGCCGGCGGGCCACCACCTTGGCCTCGGCGCGGCGGCGGCGGTTCCGCTCGTCGCGTTCGACGTGCTCGGCGGCCGCCGGTCCGGCGCAGACGGGCAGTCCGCCGATGTCCTCGCTCACCCACTGCGGCGACCACACGCACTCCGCGACCTCGGGGCCGTCGTCGGTGGGCACGAGCACCTTGTCGCCGACCCGCGGGCTGTGTTCGCCCGGATCGAGGTAGTACAGCCGGCCGTAGCGGGTGAACGCGACGGCCATGACCATGCCCACGCCGCCACCTTACGACCCCGGTCCGGGAGTGGCCCCTCGGTCAGCCCTCGCGCAGGGCCAGCGCCATCGCTTCGAGCGCGAGCAGCGGAGCGGCGTTGGCCTCGAGCGCCTCACGCGCCGCGACGACCGCCTCCATTCGACGCACCGTGCTCTCCGGGCTGGACGCCCGCGCCAGCCGGTCGATCGACGGGCGGATGTGCCCGTTGACCAGTTCGGCCGGTGCGCCGAGCTGGAGGACGAGAACGTCGCGGTAGAGCGCCATCACGTCGACGAGCGCCCGGTCGATGGAGTCGCGCTGTACCCGGGTGCGGCGCAGCTTCTGCTCGCGCTCGAGCTCCTTGACCGCCGCCTCCACGTTGCGTGGTCGCCGACCGACCGCACCGACGCCCAGGGCCTGTTTGAGCTGGTCGACCTCCCGCGAGTCCAGCTCGTCGCAGTGGCGTTCGGCGTCGGACTTGGCGGCCTCGACCAGCCCGGCTGCGGCGTCGAGACAGGTGCGGAGGTCGGCCAGGGCGAAAGGAAGCCGCAGCACCTCGGCGTGCCGGGCCCGCGCCGCCTCGTCGGTGGCGAGAGCCCGAGCCCTCCCGATGTGGCCCTGAGCCGCCCGGGCTGCGAAGGCGGCCAGCTCGGGATCGGCCCCTGCGGTACGGACCAGATGGTCGGCGACGTCGTCATAGGGCGGCGTGCGCAGCGTGACCACCCGGCAGCGGGAGCGAATGGTCGGGACGATGTCCTCTGGTGTGGGGGCACACAGCATCCAGACCGTGCGCGGCGGCGGCTCCTCCACCGACAGCAGGATGGCGTCGGCGGCGTCATCGCCGAGCCGGTCGGCATCCTCGACGACGACGACCTGCCATCGGCCGCGTGACGGCCGAAGGGCCGCCCGGGGAACGAGCTCGCGAATCTGTTTGATCTTGATCGACAGTCCGTCGGTGTCGACGTTCACGACGTCGGGGTGGGTGCCGTTGCGGACGTCACGACACTCTGCGCAGCGCCCGCAACCTCCGTCCGGACACTGCAGTGCCGCGGCGAATGCCCGCGCCACCACCGACCGCCCCGACCCTGGCGGTCCGGTGAACAGCCAGGCATGCGTCATGGCGCCCGCACCGGCACCGATGTCCTCGAGGAGCGCGGCGGCGTCGGCCACCGTGCGTCGCAGTTCCGGCACCACGGTCTGCCCGACGACGTCATCCCAGACGGTCACGGCAGGCCCAGCTCCTTGACCCGATCGAGGATCGCGGCATCGACGTGTGCGGCCGGCAGGGTCGCGTCGACGACGACGTAGCGGTGGGGCTCGGCGGCCGCCAGGTCGAGGAACGCCTGCCGCACCCGCTCGTGGAAGATGTCGGACTCACCCTCGAGCCGGTCGGCCGGGCCGGCGAGCCGGCTGCGGCCGAGCGACGGGGGAACGTCGAGCACGACGGTGAGGTGAGGTACCAGGCCGCCCGTCGCGAATGCGGACACCGCTGCGACCGCTGCTACGCCGAGACCACGGCCGACGCCCTGGTAGGCGAGGCTGGAGTCGACGTAGCGATCGGTGAGAACCACTGCGCCGCGGTCGAGAGCCGGTCGGACGACGGAGGCGACGTGCTCGGCGCGGTCGGCCGCGTAGAACAAGGTCTCGGCCCGCGGGTCGAGGCCGGCGCTGGAGGGGTCGAGCACGAGGTTGCGCACGCGGAGACCGGCGCGTGTGCCGCCGGGCTCGTGGGTGAGCACGACCTCGCGGCCACCTGCTTCGACGTGCTCGGCGAGTGCCTGCGCGCGGCTGGACTTGCCGGCGCCCTCGCCGCCTTCGAATGCGATGAACACACCTGCCGTCCCGTACACGCGCCCAGCGTAGTGACGTCGCAGGACACGCCCGCCGCAGCCGCCGTGGCCCTCGGCGCGATCGCGCACGTCCCGCAGGGGTTCACCCTGGATTCACCCCGGACTCGGGCCGATGCCATTGCCATCGCCACGAACCGGACGGACGCTGGACGGTATGGACCTCGCCGCGCTGGTCGCGACGCCGCTGCTGGCTTACCTGCTCGTGGTCGGCCTGGTGGCTCTCGACGCCACGTTCCCGGCGATACCGTCCGATGCCTTCGTGGTCTCCGCGGGTGCACTCGCGGCCGCCGGACACCTCGACCTCGCGTGGGCGGCGGTCGCGGTGGTCGCCGGCGCGATGACCGGTGACCACCTCGTGTACGCCGTCGCCCGCCACCGGCTGCCCGGCGTCCTGGAGCGCTCGCGCCTCGGCCGGCGGCTGCACCGCAACGCCGAGCGTGCCTACGGCCGGATCGAGCGCGTCAGCACCGTCACATTGGCGATGGCGCGGTTCATTCCGTTCGGCCGCACGGCCGCCTCCGCCACGGCCGGCCTGGTCGGCATCCCGCCCCGCCGCTATGTCTGGATCAGCCTGCTCGGAGCGTCGACCTGGGCGCTGTGGATGGTCGGGCTGGGCTACGTCGTCGGCGACACCATGGACGGCCCGATCTGGCTTCAGGTCGGCATCGCGGTCGTCGTCGGCTTCGTTGTGGCAGCGGCCATGGCCGGGCTCCATCAGGCCGTCGCCCGCCGTCGCACCAGGTCGGGCGCGAAGACCGGGCATGACGGGGCGGAGGCGGCGGAGGAGGGCGACGCGCTCACCCTGGTTCGGTAGCGGTCGTCAGGTACGGCTGCGGGTGCGAGTGCGCTTCAAGGGGGCCGGACCCTTGGCCCGCTTCTCGGCCATCAGCTCGGCTGCCCGATCCAGCGTCAGCGCCTCGATCGACGTTCCACGTGGGACGGTCACATTCGTCTCGCCGTCGGTGATGTAGGGGCCGAAGCGGCCGTCCTTTACAGTCAGCGGCCTGCCGTTCGCCGGGTCTGCGCCGAGTTCCCGCAGCGGCAGCGCCGGCGCCGTACGACCACGCCGACCCTTGGGCTCGGCGAACAGCTTCTCGGCCTCGTCGACCGTCACGGTGAAGATCGACTCCTCGTCGGCGAGAGACCGGAACTCGGAGCCCTTCTTCACGTACGGCCCGTATCGCCCGTTCGCCGCGACGATCTGCGCACCGTCCGCGGCGTTGCCGACCAGCCGCGGCAGTTCGAGCAGCCGCAGGGCCTGTTCGAGCGTCACCGTCTCCGGCGACATGGAGCGGAACAGCGACGAGGTGGGCGGCCGCTCGCCGCTGGGAGCGTCGTCGGGCAATACCTCGGTGACATACGGCCCGTAGCGGCCGGCCTTGGCCACGACGATCCGTCCGGTCGAAGGGTTCACGCCCAGCTCGCGGTCGCCGTTCCCGGCAGCCAGGAGCTCGCCGGCGAGGTCGGGGGTCAGCTCGTCGGGCGGCAGGTCCTCGGGAATGCTGCCCCGGTTGCCCTCTGCGTCCTCGACGTACGGACCGTAGCGGCCCACCCGAACGACCAGGCCGTCTGCCAGCGGGAACGAGGAGATGCCGCGGGCGTCGATCTCGCCCAGGTTGTCGACCAGGTGTTTGAGCCCTTCGAGGCCCTCGCCGCCGTTCCAGAACCGGTCCAGCTCGGTCGGACGGTTCGCCCGGCCGCCCGCGATCTCGTCGAGACGGTCCTCCATCCGGGCGGTGAACTCGTAGTCGATCAGCCAGCTGAAGTGCTCGACGAGAAGGCGGACGACCGCGAACGCCAGCCATGACGGCACCAGGGCCGTCCCCTTCTTGAAGACATAGCCACGGTCGAGGATCGTGCGGATGATCGATGCGTACGTCGAGGGCCTGCCGATCTCTCGTTCCTCGAGCTCCTTGACCAGCGTGGCCTCGGTGTAGCGGGCCGGCGGCTTGGTCTCGTGCCCGGCGGCCGCGAGCGACGCCGCCGCCACCACGTCGCCCTCGGAGACGTCGGGCAGGCGCGCCTGCGAGTCG
>DASUYL010000109.1:0-2601 GCA_036377395.1 Jiangellaceae bacterium | reverse complement strand
GAGCCGCTCGGAGAGCTCCCACAGCGCCTCGGCGCGCTCCGGGTCCTGGGCATAGGCCCGGACCCCCGTGCCGAGCGAGTCGTCGTCGGTGATCTCGGCGACTCCGCAGTCCTCGAGGTCGTGGCCGCCGGAGCTGTCGAGCTCGGCGGCCGTCGCTGCCCACACCGACGTCGCCGCGCCCTGCGGGATCGTCTTCCACTGGAACTGCCGGCCGCTCGACTCCAGGCGCCGGCGCAGCGCACCAAGGGTTTCGTCCGTGAGGTGGCGCGCCAGCTCGGTGTGGATGCCGCCCGGGTGCACGGAGTAGGCGTGGACGCCCTCGTCGGCGTGGTGGCGATCGAAGCCGACGGCGAACAGCGCGTTGGCAGTCTTGGACCGCCCGTAGGCGACCCACGCGTCGTAGGCCGTGCGCTCGAACCCGTAGTCCTCGAGGTCGACGTCCGAGACGGCGTGCCCGCGGGACGTCAACGATACGAGTCGGGATGGCGCACCGGCGACGAGCGCCGGCGTGAGCAACGTGCCGAGGAGGAAGTGCCCGAGGTGGTTCGTGCCGAACTGCAGCTCGAACCCGTCGCTGGTCATCCCGTACGGGCAGGCCATCAGACCTGCGTTGTTGATGAGGAGGTGGAGCCGGTCGTGGTCGGCGAGGAAGCCGTCGGCGAAGGCGCGCACGCTGTCGAGCGACGCGAGATCGAGCTCGCGCACCTCGAGCAGGACGGGGTGGTCGACGGCGGCGCGCACGCGCTCGGCCGCAGCGTTGCCGCGATCGGGGTCGCGCACCGCCATGACGACCTCGGCGCCGTGGTCGGCGAGGGCGCGCGTCGTCTCCTCCCCGAGCCCGGTCGACGCGCCGGTGACGACAGCGAGCCGGCCCGTGAGGTCGACGCCGGCCAGGACGTCGTCGGTCGTGGAGGAGAACCCGAAGGTGGACATCGGGTCATTCTGTCCTGGTCACTGGCCGGTGCTCTGATCCGTGGCTGGGTCAGCATTCTGGCGGAACGGTGCGCCTCGGGTTCAGTGGGTCAGCGCAACACCTTCTGTGATGGGGGTGTTGATGATGGGTCGTCCGAGGTTGCCGAGGGAGCTGCAGGGTCGGTTTTGGCTGCTGGTTCGTGCTGGTGAGTCTGTGGCCGATGCAGCGGTGGCGGTGGGGGTGGCATGGCGCACGGGGCTGCGCTGGTTCGCGCAGGCTGGTGGGGTGATGCCGCCACTTGGTGAGGCGACCGGTCACCGATTGAGCTTCGCTGAGCGCGAGGAGATTGCCTGTTTGTGCGCCGCCGGTGGCGGGGTGCGCGAGATCGCCCGGCGGCTCGGCCGGGACCCGGCCACGATCAGTCGGGAGCTGCGCCGGTTGCCCGTTCCGCCGTGTGGGCGTCCGCAGCCGTATCGGGCGTCGGTCGCCCAGGCCGATGCCGACGTGAAGGCGAAGCGACCGAAGCCGGCCAAGCTGGCGACCAACTTGGTGCTGCGCCGGGAGGTGCAGGCCAGGCTGGAACGCAACCACAGCCCCGAGCAGATCGCTCGCCGGCTGCGCGAGGACTTTGCCGACGACCCGGAGATGCGAGTGTCGCCCGAGACGATCTACCAGTCGATCTACGTGCAGGGCCGTGGCGGTCTGCGACGTGAGTTAGCCAAGCATCTACGCACGGGCCGGGTGTTGCGCAAGCCGCGGCGTGGGCCCGCTGAGCGGCGGGGCCGCATCCCCGGCATGGTCAATATCAGCGAACGGCCCGCCGAGGCCGAGGACCGTTCAGTGCCCGGACACTGGGAAGGCGACTTGATCATCGGTGAGGCCGGTGACTCGGCGATCGGCACCGTCGTCGAGCGGATGACCGGCTTCGTCATGCTGCTGCACCTGCCCGACAACCACGGCGCTCTCGCTGTGCAGGAAGCGATCGTCGACAAAATGAGCGACCTGCCAGCGATCCTGCGCCGGACCCTGACCTGGGATCAGGGCCGAGAGATGACCAACCACATCGCCATCGCCGCCGCCACCGAGCTGGACATCTACTTCTGTGACCCCCACTCGCCATGGCAGCGAGGCAGCAACGAGAACACCAACGGGCTGCTGCGCCAGTACTTCCCCAAGGGCACCGACCTGTCCGTGCACGGCGCCGGCTATCTCGACTACGTCGCTGCCGAGCTCAACAATCGGCCCCGCAAACGACTCAACTGGAAGACACCCGCCGAGGCCCTCGACCACCTACTCTCAGAGCCGTCCGATCCGCCCGGTGTTGCGCTGACCGGCTGATTCCGCCCGCCACATCGCTGACCCAAACCGGAAAGGTCGAGCTCTGACGACCACCGCTAGCATCACCCGGCGACACACACGGGCTGTGGCGCAGCTTGGTTAGCGCGCTTGACTGGGGGTCAAGAGGTCGGGAGTTCGAATCTCCCCAGCCCGACACGAGTATCACGGCATCTAGCAGGTGCGATGATGTAGACTGACCCCGCCGGACGGCGGGGTCATTCCCGTTCTCGGCCCGATGTATCAGCGATGTATCAGACGGAGCCAGTGATGGCGTGGAAATCGACCGGCCAGCCGACGGTGCGGCGCCAGCGCGATCGGTGGGTCGTCCGGGTCGACGGCATCGATCTCGA
>DASUYL010000108.1:0-2496 GCA_036377395.1 Jiangellaceae bacterium | reverse complement strand
GCTGACGGCGGACGACCGACCTGCGCCGGGAAGAACGAAGCTGTCCGCCCTCGCGGAGTCGACGGCCGCCGCCCTCCAGGCCTCGGGAACGACGACCGTGCACCTGCTCGTGGACGACTCGTTGTTCACCGGCCCGGCCGTGGACCCCGACTGGCGATCCACCTACGTGCGGTCGGGCGTCGTCGGTCCCGTGAGCGCCCTCGCCGTGGACGGTGGGCGGCAGAACTCCGATACCGTTCGCCGGGCGGACGACCCTGCGCTGGCAGCCGCGGCCGTGTTCGCGGCGATGCTGGCGGAGAACGGGATCGTCGTCGCCTCGGAGCCATCGCGTGGCTCCGCCGAGGCCGGCGCCGCCGTACGCGCCGCTGCCCTGTCGGCACCGCTGTCGGACATCGTCGAACACATGCTCGCAACCAGCGACAACGACTACGCAGAGGTGCTCGCCCGTCACGTCGCACGCGCAGTGGGCCTGCCGGGCACGTCGGAAGCGGCGGAGCAGGCGATCCTCCAGGCTCTTACCGGCCTCGGCATCGACGTGACGGGCCTCGCGGTGCTCGACGGCAGCGGCCTGGCGAGGGGCAGCGCCGTGGCCCCGCAGGTGCTGACCGCGACTCTCAGCCTGGCCGGCGACTCGGCTCACCCGCACCTCCGTCCGGTGCTGACCGGCCTTCCGGTGGCCGGGTTCACCGGCACCCTCGACGACCGGTTCGATTCCCAGACGGCTTCCGACGGGGTGGGTGTGGTGCGTGCGAAGACCGGGTCGTTGACCGGCGTCAGCTCGCTCGCCGGGACCGTCGTGGCACGTGACGGCACGGCCTATGCCTTCGCCATGATCGCAGACGACGTCGTGAACACGGTGGCGGCGCGATCTGCCCTGGACGACGCGGCCGCAGCATTGGCGCGCTGCGGGTGCGTCGTGCCTGCCCCGAGCCTCTGACCGGCGCTCACGTAGCGTGAGGTCATGACTGCGTACGAATCGGCAGACCTCGTCGACTGGGATCTCGCGGTGTCGACCGCGCGCCGGTTGGCCAAGCCGGGGCCGGCGGTGACCACCGAGGAGGCCCGCGGGGTGGTGACCGACCTCCGGACGTTCGCCGCCGAGGCGACGGCACACGTGCGGTCGTTCACCGGGCTCGACGGCTCATCCGCGGCGGCACCCGTGGTGGTGGTCGACCGGGGCGGTTGGGCACAGGCCAATGCCGACGGCATGCGCCAGATCATCGCCCCACTTGCCGACAAGCTCCGCGAACGGCGGACCGGCACCGGGCTGCTCGAGCAGGTCGGCCCCAAGGTGACCGGCGTCGAGACGGGAGCCTTGCTCGCGTTCCTGTCCGCGAAGGTCCTCGGGCAGTTCGACCCGTTCTGGTCCGACGGTTCGGGCACGGCCGGCCGGTTGTTGCTCGTGGCGCCAAACGTCGTCCACGTCGAACGTGAGCTGAAGGTCGACGCGCGCGACTTCCGGATCTGGGTCTGCCTGCACGAGGAGACCCACCGGGTCCAGTTCACGGCCGTGCCCTGGCTGCGCGATCACCTGCGCGGTGAGATCGAGTCCTTCGTGGGTGCCACCGAGGTCGATCCGGCCATCTTGATGTCGCGGCTGCGTGACGTCGCGAGGTCGGTGATCGAGAGCGCACAGGGCGGCGAGGGCGGGCCGTCGGTGCTCGACCTCGTGCAGTCGCCGGAGCAGAAGGTGCTGATCGACCGCGTGACGGCCGTGATGTCACTGCTCGAAGGGCACGCGGACGTCGTCATGGACGGTGTAGGACCCGACGTCGTTCCGAGCGTGGCCTCCATCCGCGAGAAGTTCCAGCGGCGACGCGCGGGTGCCGGCAGCCTTGACCGCATGCTGCGCCGAGTGCTCGGCCTGGAGGCGAAGATGCGTCAGTATCGGGACGGGGCGAAGTTCGTCAAGGGCGTCATCGAGCGGGTCGGGATCAGTGGCTTCAACCGGGTCTGGGAGTCCGCGGAGACCTTGCCCAGCCTCGACGAGATCACCGACCCGGTGGCCTGGGTACGACGTGTCCACGGTCAGGCGGCACTATCGTCATGAGCGCGCCTGGCCCGTCGATTCACACGTCGAGTTCTACGAACTGACCTCAGCATGACGACGGCCCGGCTGGAGGTGCGGCGGGCGGTTCGAGACGGTCTCCGCGACCTGCCGGCCGATGGGCTCGTGCTGGTGGCATGCTCGGGAGGTGCCGACTCCCTCGCGTTGGCGTCGGCCCTGTCGGATGTCGTGGCCCGGGACCAACGGCCGGCCGGGGCCGTGACCGTGGATCATGGGCTCCAGTCCGGCTCCGCTGAACGTGCCCGGGGGCTCGCCGCCAGGCTCGTCGGGCTGGCATTCGACCCGGTCGAGGTCGTGCACGTCCGGGTCGACGGCGCGGAAGGTCCCGAAGGGAACGCCCGGCGGGTGCGCTACGCGGCACTCGGGGCCGCAGCGGAGCGGCACGGGGCTCTGGCCGTCCTGCTCGGACAGACCCGCGACGATCAGGC
>DASUYL010000107.1:0-15167 GCA_036377395.1 Jiangellaceae bacterium | reverse complement strand
GATCCGGTCTGCGGCATGACCATCGCACCGGCCACCGCGGCAGCCAGCCGCGAGGTCGGCGGCACCACCTACTACTTCTGCTCGGCTCACTGTGCGAACACATTCGACGCCGACGCCGACCGCTACACCTCGTCGGCGGGGGGCCGATGAAAGAGCTTCTGCCTCGCCGCCGACCGGCTTCGCGCAGCCGACGCCGACGAGGCGCCGGCGACCCGTGAGCGGTCGTGGCAGCACTTGATTGATCCACATGGCGCCGTCGTCCGTGAGGACATCGAAACGTAGTTGTCTGTCAACGCAGGGGCGCGTAGCCCCGATCGGTGAGGGCAGAGGAGAGATCCGATGGTTGCTCGGCACGAAGGCCGGCTTCGGTACCGACACCTGGGCGCAGCTCTGACAGCCGTCTTGATCTTCGCATCGTGTGGCGACGGCGGCGGCGAGAACGAATCGGCACCCTCGCCGAGCCCGGTCGACACCACCACTACGGCGCCCTCTTCCCCGGCCGAGACGACGGTGACCGCGGCGCCGACCGCCGCTGCGACCACAGTGACCGCGACCCTGACCGAGTTCTCGATAGAGCTGTCCCAGCAGACATTCGCCTCCGGCACCTACGAGTTCGTCGCCGAGGAAGCCGGCGAGTTCCCGCACGCTCTGTCGATCGAGGGTCCCGGATTGGACAGCACGTCGACCGACGTGATCGAGCCGGGCGGCGATAGCCAGACTTTGACGGTCATCCTGGAGCCCGGTACCTACGAGATCTGGTGCCCGGTCGGGAACCACCGGGCCCAAGGCATGGAGACGACCATCACCGTCAGTTGAGTTCGACCGGCTTGCGAACGGAAGGCGGTCTCCGCCACCGATCGCGTTTCCCGCCTTGCCACAGCGCCGGCCGCCTCTACTTGCCCGTCCAATGGTGGTGGGTAGGGATTTTGACATCCATACCCTCCAGGGGTAATGCTTTGCACAGCCGAGAGGAGCACACGTGGCCGGGTACATAGAAGACAAGGACGCCGTGCTGCGCCGACTGCGCCGCGTCGAGGGTCAGATCCGCGGTCTGCAGCGGATGGTCGAGTCCGAGACGTACTGCATCGACGTGCTGACCCAGATCTCGGCTGCCAGCAAGGCGCTGCAGGCCGTCGCGCTGGAATTGCTCGAGGACCATCTCGCGCACTGTGTCGCAGACGCCACCCGCCAGGGCGGCGCCGACGCCGATGCCAAGGTGAAGGAGGCCTCGGACGCGATCGCCCGCCTGGTCCGTTCCTGACGCCCAGAAACTCTCCCTCCACCCGAGAGCAGCGCGTCGTGCCCACGCGCTGCCTCGGGACGAGGGTATGGGCATGCCCGATGCCGTGACGCGTCACTGGGGGACGCGGTGATTGCCCGCGGCGTGCCTGGCGACGACCAGGGGTCTGGCCCGTCCGCGCGCCACGGGCAACAGCGGTTCGTCAGTCGGTCACGTAGTTGAGGTCCTCGGGCGTCGGCGTGCGGTCCGGCGAGCCGATACCGCGGCCGAGTCCGCAGGCACTGTCGGGCAGTGGCGTTTGCGTCCCGCCAGGCGGAGCGTACAGACGCACGGCCGAGAGCCAGGGCTCAGCGGCCTGACCGTCGAGCAGCAGCGGGATGAGACCGCGCTCCGGCTGGGTGAGGGGAACCATGTACCCGTTCGGCCTCTCCTGCACCCGCCATCCGTGGGCGGCGATGCGTTGGGCAATCGTCGTGGTCAGCCCTTCGGGACCGTCCGTACGCGGCCCGTTGTACTGCTCCTCGGTGAGCAGGTACCCGCACGGCGGTTCTTCCAGGATCTGGTCAGGGTCGGGAACCTCCGGAGGCGGAGGGCTCTCACCGGGGTGCGGAGGCGGGAACGCCGGGACGTCGTAGGAGCCCCGGAACACGATCCGGCCCTGGTTCAGGGTCTGGAGGTCGGCCCCCTCGTCGGTTGCCTGGATGATGTCGGCCTCGTTCGCCAGGTAGTAGTCGAAGAACTCGTGGTAGTTGTACAGCGCCGAGAACGTCTTGCGCTTCCGGCTGGCCGGGGTGTTCGCGCCACCGTCGGAAGGCCGGGTTGCCCCGCCCGCGCTGCGCGCCTCCAGCAGGATGCCCACCACGTTCATCAGTCCCATCGTGTTGCGGAGGATGGTCTCCTGGCTGAGGCCCACGGCTCCGCCGCCCTCGCAGCCGTACGGGCAGTACCACCAGCCGTCCTCCGAGCCCTGCTCGTACAGCCAGCCCTCCACCAGATCCTTCGCCTGGTCGAAGACCGGTCGCGCGACGTTCAGGTGGCGGGGGAAGAGCACCGGCAGGTCTCCTGCGCGGATGTTGCCGAACTCGTGGCCGTCGAATCCCGCGACGGGCTGGTAGTCGCGCAGCATTCGAATGAATCCGAAGGTCTCCGGTTCCCGTATCAAGGAGAAGTCGCGGTTGAGATCTTGACCGGAGGAGTTGCCACGGGTGTTCGCGGCACGGCCGTCGCCGTTGATCGCAGGAACGATCAGGACGGTGGTGCTCGACACGATGTCGATGGTGCGAGCGTCGTCACCGAACGCCAACTGGCGGGCCAGGATCAGACATGCCTCCCGCGAGGAGGGCTCGTTGCCGTGGACGTTGCAGTTGATCAGCGCAGGCGACCTGGCGGCGACCCCCGCGGCGGTTGCCGGAGGAGCCGGGTACCCGATGATGAACATGTTGATCGGCCGGCCGAGCACCGTTCGCCCAATTTCGACCACCCGGACGCGGTCGCTCGCCGCGTCGAGCGCGGCCTCGTAGGCGTACTCGTTCACGTCGCTGGTGAACTGCGCCGCGTTGGTCATCTCCCATTGCGTGCGCAGGTTCTCCCCTGGCACACCAGGATCGCCCCAGTACGGCAACGTGGTGCCGTACGCAGGATCGGAGAAGGGCTCGCCTGGTACACCGACCCGCCAGCGGAACCGGTCGCCGGGGTTGAAGTTGGCGTCGGCGAATGCCGGCGAATCCTGATTCACCTGCCGGTTGGGTCGCCAGATGCCGGTGATCACCGCAGCACCGGTGGGGTTGTTGTCGGCGTCGACGGGAGTGCGTTCTATCTGATACTCGGTCGCTCCCGCCAGGGGATCCCAGCTCAACGTGGCATATCCCAACTGCTGTTCCACGGCAAGGTCCGTGACCTGACCCTGCTCCTGTGCGCGGGAGGTTCCCGTGGAGATCATCGACATGATCAGCACGATGCCGACGCTCGCCGCCAGCAGCATCCGGCTGCGGGGACTTGTGGCCCGCTGCCAGGCAATGGCTTCTTCTGCCTGCATGAGTACTGTGCCTTTCTCCCCCCTCGACGTCTGTTCATCGCGGACAGTGCCGGTTCGCCCAACTCACCTCCTGATCCCACCTGAGGGCATCGAGGTACCCGGGGTCGCCGGCCCCGTTGCGGGCGATGTCGATCACCTCCTGCGCGGCTGGCCTCGATCTCCCGCCGCGGCGATGCGTGAGTGGCGCATCTGCTCGTACTGCTGGATGAACTCGTCCACGGATGTGGAGGCCACCACGTCGGAGACGAGGCCGAGATCGAGGTCGTCCACCCGCTTGAATCGCACGCAGCTCTTGCCCATGTCGAGCCTGCGGCCAGTGGCCTCCCACCGCCGCCGGAACTCGATCTCCACGACCGATCCGGTGTAGACGGCGTTCAGGTAGAGCGAGTGGTACCGCTTCTGCGCGGCCAGCGCGACGTAGCTGAGGGGCTGACCGTTGTACGTGTCCGGGAAGCGTTCCAGCGGGACACTCCAACCGATCATGCCGAAGGCGATGTCCTCGACGTAGCCGTCGGGTAAGGCCCGGTTGATCACATCGCGGACGGTGCTGATCACCGCGCGGCGCTCCGGCGGCATGCCCTCCAGGTACTGCTCGACCGTGCCGGCGCCGCTGTCCATGCCCGATCATGGTAGTCCCCGGTGGCAAGCCGCAGCCCTCGCCGTGATCATCGCGGACGGGCATGAGTCCGCGAGTAGTGCAGGAGCATCGAGGCACGAGCGTCACTGTGGCGGCGTACGTGCGCCGAGGGCCAGCCGACGCCAGGTGTGGCGGCGCCCGCGCACCGCCAGTGAGTACGCGTAGAGCAGCAACGGATCGCCGACACCGTGATAACCAGCATCTCCCACGTGGTGGGCGTCGAAACCGATTTCCTTGGCAGTGAGCGCGAACGTTCGCGCGACGGCCTCGGGAGCGCCTTCCTGTGAGGTGCCGATCGTGCCGAGCACCAAGGCACCGCGCTCGTGCACGGCTTCCGTCGCTGCTGTTGCCAGCTCTCGCGTGACCCCCGGAACCGTTCCAGGGATCGGCACCAGGACACCCGACGCTCCTGCCTCCACCAGCGGCACGAGTGCATCGGGAGTGACCTTCTCCGGTCGGCCGGCGTGATGCATCTTCCCGACCCAGATCGCGGGGTCCTCACCGGCTGCATCGCGGAGCTCGGCGGTGACCTCGACCAGGTCGGCATAGGACGCACCGGTGCCAGGATTCGCCGTCAGCACGAGCAATGCCGCGCCCGCGTCGAGCAATGCAGCAGCGTTCGCCGCAGTCGCGCGACGCGGCGGCGGGATCCGGTCGCCACCGGGGTCGGGCTCGAGGTTCACGCCGACCGGGCGTCCGATGGTGGCAGCCAGTGCGGACAGATCGGGCTGCGTCCCGAGGCTCGGGAAGGCCCACGTCCCCGAGTCGGACCATGCACCCTCGACGAGGTTCAGCACGATCACGTCGGCACCGTGCGCAGCCATGAGCTCCGCGTTGTGGACGCCGTCGACCAGCCCGGGCGCGGCGGCGAACACCTCCGCCACCATCGTGCGCCCTTCGCTGGCGCGGACCGCGGCGTCCAGAGCACGACCTGCGAGCGCCGCAAGCTCGGCGCGAGGCAGGTCGAAGATGCGAGGCGGCAGGGTCATGGTGATCGCATCCTAGGATCGCGGGGGACCATGGCGGCCCACGGAGGGTGATATCCATCGACAGGCAGGCCTTCGTCACCGGCGGGTCCGGATTCGTCGGCGGGCATCTGATCAGGCGGCTGATCGGTGACGGCTGGCGCGTGGCCGCCCTGGCGCGCTCGGAGTCGGCGGTTGCACGCGTACGGTCCCTCCAGGCGACTCCGGTGACGGGGTCGATGGCCGACGTCGCGAAGATGACCGCCGGCATGGACGGATGCGACGTCGTGTTCCACCTCGCCGCGATGGTGGGAAGCTGGGGCGATCCCGCGAAGATGCGCTCCACGAACGTGGACGGGACCGCAAATGTCATTGCCGCGGCCAAGGCAGCCGGGGTCAGGCGGCTGGTTCACCTGTCGACGGAATCGGTCCTGCTCGACGGTCGCCAGCTCGATGGTGTCGATGAGACGACGCCGATCCCCGAGCGCGGCCATCTCAGCGCCTACGCGGCCGCCAAGGCCGAAGCCGAGAGGTTGGCCATCGCGGCGAGCGGACCGGATCTGCAGGTGATGGCGGTTCGGCCCCGTCTCATCTGGGGTCCCGACGACGCGACTTGGCTTCCCGGCCTGCGGGAGAAGGTTCGTCGTGGGGCGTTTCGCTGGGTGGACGGAGGACGACACCTGGGATCGACCTGCCATGTCGACAACGCGGTTGAGGGCATGATCCTCGCGGCCGAGAAGGGCCGCGCAGGGGAGTCGTACTTCCTCACCGACGGCCCGCCGAGAACGTTCCGCGAGTTCGCGACCGCCTACCTCGCCACCGTCGGCGTAGTGCCGGCCGACAGCTCGATGCCCGGCTGGTTGATGCGCATGGCCGGGGCTGTCCTGGAGGCGGTGTGGCGAGCGTTACGCCTCCGGTCGGCACCACCGTTGAACCGCGTCGAGGCCGCGATGGTCAGCCATCCCATGATCCTTTCCGACGCCAAGGCCCGCGCCGAGCTCGGATACCGGCCGCGGACCGGCTTCGAGGACGGTATGGAGGCATTGCGGACGCATGGACGACAAGCAGGCTGAACGGCCTAGACCACGTCACCGGTCGGGTCTGCCGTGACACCCGTTCGGTCGATGGGTGCCTCGGCGAGGCGATCAGGCGAGGTGCGTAGACCGGTCAGCAGGTCGAGAAGGGCTCGTTCTGCGACAACTCGCATCACGGTTCGGTGAGTGGCACGACCGCCGGCCTGTGCAACGAGCAGCGCCGCCTCTGTCGCGGCACTCAGCAGGAGGCGGGCCAGCACGTCCACCGGCTGGCGAGCGAGGAGCCCTTCCGACATCGCCTGCTCGAGTCCGGCACGGATGAGGCCGAGCCCGTGTTCTGCCTCGATCGCCCGCCAGTCCGCCCAGCCGAGAACGGCGGGCGCATCGATGAGAGCGATCTGTACGACCGCCTGATCCTCGCAGGCATCGAGGAAACAGGTGAAGCCCCGAGCCAGGCCGCTCCAGGCATCGTTTACCTCACCAATCCCGTTCAAGATCCGTTCGGTGACCTCTTGTTCCACCTGTTCGAACACCGCCAGGAACAGCCCCCGCTTGTCCCCGAAGTGGTGTCCGAGTGCCCCTCGGGTGAGCCCTGCCGCCGCCACGATCTCCTCAGCGGACACGTTTGCGTAGCCGCGCTCGGTGAACAGAGCACGCGCAACTGCGATCAGCGCCTGACGGGTGGACTGTGATCGCTCGGCTTGCCGGCGTCGCGGCGTCACCGGCCCGCCACTCCCACGCCCGGCTGGGTGGGAGAGCCCCATTGAAGTACCTCCATGTCCGCGGAACGTAGACAAAAATACATTCTGTATGTATGTTTGTCGACGTCTTCATGCGACTCCGATGCGCTTCACGGGCGGTCGCAGGTTGCGGACTCAGGAGTGGTCATGTCCGTCTCGAACACTCTCGGGCAGCACCGCCAGATCACGCTGGCCGGTGGTCCGATCGGTTACCGGGGAGCGGGGTTCGGGTGCTCCGATCGTCTTCGTGCACGGGCCGCTGACGAATGGTGACCTGTGGTGCGGGGTCGTCCCGCCGCTCGCCGAGGCGCTGCATCACCCCGGATTGGCCGCTGGGCTCCCACGAGCTGCCGATGAACCACGACGCGGATCTGCCGACGCCCGGGCTCGCCGGGATCGTCACCGACTTTCTCGAGGAGATGGAGCTCGAGGACGTGACGCTGGTGGGCAACGACACGGGAGGCGCGATCTGCCAACTGGTGGCAGCGCACCACTCCGAACGCCTCGGCCGGCTGGTGCTTGCATCGTGCGATGCGTACAACGTGTACAACGTGTACCCACTGGCACCGTTCGGTGCGCTCTCGCTGGCCGCGCGCGTACCTGGCGTGTTGTTCCTCGGTGCCGCGAGGTGGTTCCACCGGGCGGCGCGATGACCGAGACCACGGGGGACGACCAGCGGGCTCGACGATTCGTGGCCGAGTTTGCGAAGGGCTGGCAACAGCCGGACTTCGACAGGTTCATCGCCCACTTCCGCCGTTGGTTCGATGCCGACGTGCGCCTCTCCCAGCCGCTGGCGCCCGACGGCGTGGGCCACCGGGCGCTGACCGAACAGTTCCGCCGGCTGTTCGTTCTGATCCCGGACCTCAGCGGAGTTGTCCGACGGTGGGCCGTGCGTGCGGACGACGTCTTCATCGAACTCGAGCTCACCGGCACGCTGGGCCGGAAGTCGATCTCCTGGACGGCGTGTGACCGGGTCGTACTCCGAGAGGGAATCGCAGTCGAGCGGCGGTCGTACTTCAATCCGACACCGCTCGTCTTCGCGACCTTGCGCCGGCCGACAGCGTGGCCGAGGTTGCTGCGCTCGGTGCTACCCGGCACGAGACCACACCCAGCCGCTACGGGTTGAAGCCTGAGCAGCGTGTTCCGGCCCGACATCCTCACGTCGGGTCCGGCGGTACCCGGGCCTGGAGATCGTCGAGCAGGGCGGCCTTGTCGGGTTTGCCGCCGGGAGTGAGGGGAACGTCCGCGACGACCGTGATGGTCGTGGGAACGCTTTCGGCACCGAGTTCGACCCGGACCAGCGACGACAGGACGTCCGGATCGGGCGTGCGACCGTCGCGCGGTACGACGAACGCATGGATCGCCTCGCCGGTCCGCTCGTCCGGTACCCCGACGACGTACGCCTGGTCGACGTCCGGATGCCCGGCGAGGAGCCGTTCGATCGGGGCCGCGTACCGGACGTGTGCGTCGACCAGGATCACGTCCCGCGCGCGCCCCGTCAGGTGCAGGAACCCGGCGGGCGTAAGGTGGCCGACGTCGCGGGTGTCCAGCCAGCCGTCTCGAAACACCTCGCCGGTCCGGACCTCGTCGTCGCCCCAGTAGCGCGCCATCAATTGCGGTGTGCGTACGAAGATCTGGCCGGTCTCACCGGCCGGCATGGGCCGGCCGGCGATGTCGCGAATGCTGATCTCGACGTGCGGCAAGACCTTCCCGACCGACTGCAGTGCCAGGGCGGGCGAACGCGCGATGTGGTCGGGCGTGAGCAGCGAGATCATTCCGGACTCGCTCTGCCCGTACCCCTGCCAGAGCACCGGGCCGAGTCGCGCCAGCGCGTCGGCGAGTAGTCGCGGAGTCGCCGGCGAGCCCGAGACCACCAGGGCGCGCAGGGAGGAGACGTCGATCGGTCCGGTGCGGAGCGCGTCGAGCATCCGGTGCAGGGCGGGAACGGGCGTCAGGGTCCCGGTGATCCGATGACGCTCGATCGCTTGCGGCAGATCCTCCCGCGCGTCGTCCGAGGCGACGACCACCGTGCCGCCGACCAGTAGGCAGCGGCCGGCGAAGGTCATCATGACCGGCATGGACCAGGTGCCGAAGACCAGGCAACGCTCGAAACACGAGATCAGCCGGGCCAGGTCGGACGGCCAGCAGGCCGGATCGAACGCCGGATGCAGCGCCTCGTACGACCAGGCGCAGCCCTTGGGTTGCCCGCTGCTGCCGCTGGTGAAGTTCACGCGGGCGATGTCGTGCGGCCGGGCCTCAGCGATGAGCGGCCGGCCGTCATCGGGGGCCGTCAGCAGGTCGTCGGCGCCGGGACAGCGGCCCAGGGAGAGAACGGCGGCAGAGCCGGTGATCTCGAGCAGCCCGGGCGTGGCGGTGGCGGCGTCGACGATCACCGCATCCACCTCTTGTCCGAACACGCTGGAGACTTGCGATTCCGTCCACCCGGGTCGTACGCCCACCACCACGCAGCCCAGGGTGTACGCGGCCACGTGCGCGGCGAACGCCTCCGGGGTGAGGGAGACGACCATTGCGACGACGCGGCCCGGCCCCAACCCGGCTCTCCGCAGGCCGGCGCTCAGGCGGCGCACCATCGTCAGCGTGTCGTCGTAGGAGACGCGGCGAAGCTCGTGCTCGAAAGCCGTGCGTTCGGGTGCCGCGGCGAGCGCGTCGAGGAGCGGCTGCGGAAACAGGCCCATGACTCGGACCTAGCCGGGCGTGCCTGAATGAGCCCTCCGCCGACGCGGGCCGAGCAGCCCAGCCGCTCTCCGGCCCAACGGCGCGAGCAGGAGGAGGCCCCCGGCGAGAACGCCGGTGGTGACGACCCATTCGTTGGACCCAGTGGGCGGATAGACCCGGGCGCGCTGGCCGGTGTCCACGGCGGAGGCTCGCTGGCCGGGCCGAAGCGTGTCACGGTCGCTGCCGTAGAGGTACACGTCGGCTCGGACCTCGCCGCCATCACGCGGGCGGAAGGTACCGGACCAGGAGCACGCCTCGTGGCCCAGATGGCCGACGCAGCTCAACTGCCCCGCGACGAATGTGCCTGGGTCCCCGTCGGCCCGCGCGGCGCGGATCACGGGGACCACGTTCGGCAGCGCGAGCAGCAGCAGCAGGGAGCCGGCCAACGTCGCGATGACGACGGACAGGGTCGACGCTCGGTGTCGCTCATGCGTGGGCATATGCGCAGGAGCACGTCGGTGTGGTCAGCGCCGGAGCGGACGGCCGGCGATGCAGCACCATGGCGACGATCATCGGGATGAAGACGACCGTGTTGTAGAACAGGTGCAGCTGCACGCGAGGGACCGCCAGCTGGACGACGCTGGTCGGTGCCGCGTTGCCCAGGAGGAAGAGGCCGGTCTGCGCCTGTCCGAGCAGGAGCAGATGCTCGACGTGGTGCCACACCTGAATGCCCAGCGCGATGGTCCACCAGGTACGTGCCGGGCCGGTGAAACCGGGGCGCAGCAGGATGAACGCGACGAGCATGACCACGGCGTAGCCGTAGTGCAGCGCCTCGGAGGTGACCAGCCACGGGAACCACAGGCCGAGCATTCCGCGCGCTTCCGGGACGGGCCACCCGAGGACCCAGATCTGGATGGCCTGCGCGATGTGCTCGGCCCAGTGGGCCAGCACGACGACGAGGAACACGGTGAGAGCCGTGCGATGGTACCGGGTGTTGAGCAGGGTGACCCAGTGCTTGAGAGTCGTGGTCTGCTTGACAGTCGTGGTCATCGGCTCGTCTCCTCACCTCGGGGCCCGCGGCCACGCGTACCACCCCCGTTCACGAGTCCGCCCTTGCAGCGGTTCACTACTCCGTGACAGGCGCAGGGTGAGGGGAGACCGCGCCCTCGGCGAGGCGGTCCCGTACACGCCCCCAGAACGCCGCCGAGTCGTTCAGACGCGGGAACTCGTCGTCGGGCTGGCCCACCCCGAGGAAGTCGCACAACGGTCTCCAGCCCTCGCTGACTTCGAAGACGAGTAGCCGCTCGGGCGGTATCTCCTCGCGTACGGCTGCGTTGTGGCGGAGGAAGGCACGCATCGCCCAGTCGCGGTCGTCGAACCGTCCCTCGAGGAACGGCCCGTCCCACACCAGCTTCCGGTTGAACGCGTGCATCGTCGCGATGCCGGGGATCCTCCGCAGAGCCTCGTCCGCCAGCGCGCTGTCCGTGCCGCCTCCGAACAGCTGGTAGATCGTCTCGCGCACGCTGTCGTACCAACGCTCGGGATCTCGCACGGTCAAGATCACTTTGGCGTGCGGATAGTGGCCGGTGAGCTCCCGCCAGAACGCTGCCCCCGGCCAGTCGACGCTCGACTCGTATCCGGCGAAGACCGCGTCCCAGTCGACCGGTGAACCGGTCGCCGCGGCCTCCCACAACGGCAGGCGCTCGCGGTGGTCGAGGACGTTGCGCATGTGGAAGCACGGGCCGAATCCGAGCTGCTCCAGAGCGGCCTTCAGCGAGAGCGTGCCCGTCCGGCCGACACCGACGCCGATCACCTTCATCCGGTTCGTCCCCCCTCGCTCCTTCGCCAGATCGTCACGATGCGGCCTCAGGTTCGAAGTACCGCTGGGTAAGGCGCTGCCGCCGGGCGTCGACCACCATCCAGGTGCCGAGGACGAGCTGGACGATGCTGCGCCACAGGTCCTCCCACCGGTCGCGGACGCGCATGACTGCCAGCTCGGCAGCGCGCAGCCGGGGCCGGTCCGGTCCGGCGCGGCGCACCAGCAGGCACGGTCCTCGGTTGGGCAGCGAGCGCGTATGCGCCGCCGTCGAGTGCAGTTCGAAACGCTGCAGCACCTCGCCTGCGACCAGCCGCATGGTGAGCGGCGCGACACCGCGCGCCGGGCAGGGCCGGTTGGCCGTCACGCCGAACGGTATGTAGGACGCCTCGCGCGCGTGCTGGTGCCGCCACCGGTCGGGGTCGAACACCTCCGGATGCTCGAAGCCGCTGGCGTGGAACTCCGGATAGTTGAAGCAGAGGACCGATCCGGCCGGCAGCGACGTGTCGCCCACGACGATCTCGTCGGTCGTGATCCGGTGTGCGATGCCGAACAGGGGATAGCGGCGCAGCGATTCGTCGATCACCCGATCCGCGTAGGCGTGGTTCTCCGGCTCGGCGGCGAGACGTTGCTGAACGTCCGGATTCTGGGCCAGCGCCAGCAGCAGGTGCGCCATCGCCTCCGACATCTGGACGACGGCGGTGTTGAAGAACGTCCCCTGCAGGTACCACGCCTGCTCCTCGGGCGAGAACGACCTGGGCAGCGGCCGGGCCGGCGGACCCGACGCCAGCCGCTCGCGGAGGAATCGGGTCAGCCGGTCCCGCCGGTCCATGTGCCGGAGCCCGCAGCACTTCAGCGCCGTGACGACGTCGTTGGCGTTCGCCACGATCAGCGCCCGCGCGTGCGGTGGACAACGCTCACCGAAGACGAGTTCGTAGTAGACCTCCGCCCAGATCGGCATCATCACGTCGCGCAACCGGACGATCCGCCGGTCGCTCGGGCCGATCTCGTCGAGGACACGTCGGGCGCATCGTTCGGTGAGCTCGACGATCTCGGCCCGAGGACGGGCGAGGAACCGCCGGGTGGTGCGCGCGACTTCGTCGTAGCGCTCGCCCGCCTCCAGGTGCTCCTGGTGCACCTGCGGGCCCGGGGCCAGCCAGTACCAGAACAGGTCGGAGAGCGCGGCGCCCCGGCTCCGGCCGTTCGCCGCCGGATGGGAATAGACCTCGACGAAACGGTCGGCGCCGACGAGCGGGCCCGGCACCGGGATCCCCTCGTCGCCGTTGACCCAGGTGAAGATCCGCATACGCAGGTCGACCACGGCCTGCGGGAGCCGGGTCAGCATGGCCGTTCCTGCACCTGGTCCGGCGTCAGGTCCCGGGGGGAGGCGACGCCGCAGAGGGTCAGTGTGTGCGCGAGCTCTAGGCGCAGGATCTCCAGCACGCGGGCCACGCCGCGCTCGCCGTCCGCGGCCAGGCCCCACAGGGCCGGACGTCCGACGGCGACGGCCTCCGCCCCGAGCGCGAGTGCCTTGGCCACGTCGGTCCCGCGCCGGATCCCACCGTCGAGCAGCACGGGAACCCGCCCGCCCGCCGCCTCGACGATCCGCGGCAGTTGGCCGACCGTGTCGGGTGCCGTGTCGAGCTGCCGTCCGCCGTGGTTGGAGACGACGAGCGCATCGACGCCGCGGTCGACGGCGAGCCTGGCGTCGTCGGGATGAAGGATGCCCTTCACCAGGATCGGCAGCGCGCTGACCGTGCGCAGCCAGTCGAGGTGGCGCCAGGAGATCGCCGGCGACAGCACCACCTGCCGCACGCTCCCCGGCTCCCGGCCGCGCAGCTCGCGGAGGTTCTCGCACCGAATGCCCGCGGGGAGGTCGTGGAAGTCGTTGCGGTCGTTGCGCTCGTTGCGGCCGAGGACGGGCGAGTCCGACGTGACCACCAGCGCCCGACAGCCGGCGACCTCGGCGCGCCGGACTATCGCCTCGGTGAGGCCGAGGTCAGGCTGGATGTAGAGCTGGAACCACAACACGGGTTCGGCCGCGACCGTGCGAGCGGCGGCGGCGATGTCCTCGATCGCGACCGTGGAGAGCATTGCCGCGATCATGATGGTGCCGGTCGCCGCAGCCGCCCGTGCCGTGGCGAGTTCTGCCTCGGCGTGTGCCAGCCGGTGGAACGCCGTCGGCGCGAGGAGGATCGGTGCGCTGGTGTCGCACCCGAGCAGCGAGACATCGAGCGTCGGTTCATCGGTACCGCGCAGAACCCGGGGAACCAGTGCGAGCCGGCTGAAACCTGCCTCGTTGGCGCGGACCGTCACCTCGTCCTGGGCGCCGCTGACGAAGTAGTCGAAGTGGACGGGATCCAGACGTTCCCGCGCCGCCGTTTCGAAGTCACGGACGTTGACGAACCGTTTCTCATGCGTCGCCGGCTCTGTCGGCTCCGGTTCCTCCGTCCGCGTCGGAGTGGGCAAGTCGGCCGCCACCTGACCGGCGATGAACTCCCGGAGCGGCTTGCGGTGTTCGACCTCGTCGGTCCAGTCGTTGTCGAGGTTCTCCTTCAGTCGCAGCTCGGCCAGCAACGTCCCGTGGCGATAGTGGCGTACGACCGGGTGAAGGTAACGGTCGTCGTGCCTGTGCGCGTCCTCCCACTCCCGCCCGACCGCGATGTCGAACGGGTCGATCTCGTCGTGCCCGGCGCCGTACTCGAGAGTGAACGTGAAGCAGTCACGGGCCCTGCCGAGATCGCTCGACCGGACGTAGTCGACCGGCACCTCCTCGTAATAGTGCGCCGCCTTCCCGTCATCCGAGCCGTCGCGCAGCACGACGTCGCTCATGAAGTGGAACTGCTGCCACAACGCGGACGTGCGGTTGAGCCGGGCGAGCGCGGCGTCGGCGAGCACGGCCGGATCCGCCGGAAGCTCGCGGGACGGCCACGGGAGGCCCTCGTACTTCTGGTCGAGGATGTGGGTGAGGGCGCGGATCCCGTACCGGAACCCGTGGATGAACGCACTCGTGTACTTCTTGAAATCGCGCGACTGGGTCAGGGTTCCGGCGAAGTAGAGGTCCGGCACGTTCACCGACTCCCACTCGTGGGTGAGCTCGGGGAACCGATCACGGATGGTGAGCTTGGGACGGCACTCGGGCGCGAAGATCGTGGCATCCATACGGAATCCCGTGCAGGCAATCACCCGGTCGTAGACGAACTCGGCGGTGCCGTCCCTGCGGAGGTAGTCGACCGCGACGAGATACCGTCCGTCGGCACGCGGCTCGATCCGCCGGATCGTGCAGTCCAGAACGGAGTTCTGCGTCTTCAGCTGGTACGTGTCGAGGAAGCGGGCGTTCACTGCACGCAGGTGACCGATGAAGTGCGTGCGCCAGGCAAACCTGATCGAACTCGGCCCGGCGATGTGGATGACGGCGGCGTGCTCGGTCAGGTGGTCCGCCGTCTCGAAGGCTGAGTTGCCCTTCCCGATGAGCAGCACGCGCTGGTCCGTGAAGCCCTCGGGATCGATGGGCACGTCGACATACCGCTCCGCCGTCTCGATGCCAGGGATGGGCGGGATGTACGGCTCGGTGAACCCCGTCGCCGCGATCACCCGCTTCGCACGGTAGCGCCGGCTGGACGCGTCGGTGACGAGGAAGTCCCGAGAGCCGTCGCCGTCGGCCGCAGGGCGCGCAACCTCGACCACGCGGGTGTCGAAGCGGATCCGCAGTGCGTGGGTGGTCGCGAAGTCGTTCAGATAGCGGAGGTAGTCGTCGGCGTCGGGGAAGTAACGAGCCGTGTACCGGGTGAAGCGGAGCTCCGGGTCGTCGCTCAGCAACGAGTTCCAGTCCCACCGCAAGGTGAGCTCCGGGTCGTCGTGACCGGTGTGGGGCTTGTTGATCGAGATCATGCGGCGATGCCGCGGGAAAGTCTGGAAGAACTGGCCGGGGGCGCTGCCGGCCTCCAGGATCAGGTAGTCCCGCCCGGCACGATCGAGGAAATACCCGAGTTGCAGGCCGGCCGGGCCCGCACCGATGACGAGG
>DASUYL010000106.1:0-11256 GCA_036377395.1 Jiangellaceae bacterium | reverse complement strand
CGGCCTTCTTCGCCGGCGCCGCCTTCTTCGCCGGCGCCGCGTTCTTGGCCGGCGCCGTCGTCGCCGGCGCGCTCTTCTTGGTGGTCGCGGCCTTCTTCGCCGGCGCGGCCTTCTTCGCCGGCGCCGCCTTCTTCGCCGGCGCAGACTTCTTACTGGCTGCCGCCTTCGTCGCGGGCGCGGCCTTCTTCTGACCGGCAGCCGCCGGCACGGCAGGAGTCGCCTTCTTCGTCGTCCCGGAGGTCTTCGTGGCGGCACCCGACGAGGCGGCACGGCGGGTCGACCCGGTGACCGACCGGGCAGCCGAGGCCGCGCCGGCCACGGCGCGACGCACGCGCCCGGTGATGCCCTTGCCGCTCTCGGACATGACCGGCCCCCTGCCTTCGGGTGATCGCTGAGGTCCCGTGAGGATAGGACCCTACGGGCTAGGCTTCAATTCTCCCCGCCGAGCGCAGCCGGATCACAGCGGCCCCGACGTCCCCTGGGGCGGATACCTCGACGACCTTCGACCGGCTGGTCGGACCGCTGACCAGCCGAACCTGTGCAGGCCGCAGCCCGAGAGCTTCCGCCAGCGCCCGGACGGCGGCCGCCGTGGCTCTGCCGTCCACGGCCGGCTCGGTCACGGCGATGACCAGGGCACCCGCGTAGTCCCCGCCGACACGTGTTCTCGAGGCTCCGGGCCTGACCCGGACCGCCACTCGCGTCGACACCACGACAAGGCAGTCTTCCCGATCTGGGCATGGCCGTACACTGGCACCGCGACAAGGCGTCGAAGGGGACGAGTAGTCCGGCTGACGGCCGGCAGCGACCCGGGGATGGTGTGAGCCCGGGGGCACGAACCGTGACGAACATCACCCCGGAGCCGCCGGAAGAAAGGGCGCCGTCGCCCGAGTAGACCCGGCCGCAGGAACGAAGTGGGTCGCCGTGAGGTGGCCAAGGAGGGTGGTACCGCGGGCCGCCATCCCCGGTCGACGGACCGGGGGGCTCGTCCCTCCGTCGACGACCGCCCGCGACGGAGGACCTCTCAGGCGATGGACACCACGCAGTACCGCCCGGTGCCGACCCAGGTCGATCTACCCGCGATGGACCGGGAGATCCTCGCATTCTGGCGCGAGCACGACACCTTCGCCCGCACCCTGAAGGCATCCGCCGGCCGCCCGCAGTGGAACTTCTACGAGGGCCCGCCGACCGCGAACGGCATGCCGGGAACCCACCACGTCGAGGCGCGGGTGTTCAAGGACGTCTTCCCGCGCTACCGGACCATGCGCGGCCACCACGTCCCGCGGCGGGCGGGCTGGGACTGCCACGGTCTGCCGGTCGAGATCGCGGTGGAGAAGGAACTGGGCTTCTCCGGCAAGCCCGACATCGAGGCGTACGGCGTTGCCGAGTTCAACGCGCGGTGCCGGGAGTCCGTCGAGCGCAATGTCGACGCCTTCGAAGCCATGACCGAGCGCATGGGCTACTGGGTCGACACCGCCGAGGCGTACTGGACCATGGATCCCGCCTACGTGCAGAGCGTGTGGTGGTCGCTCAAGCAGATCTTCGATGCCGGCCTGCTCGTGCAGGACCACCGGGTGGCGCCGTACTGCCCACGCTGCGGAACCAGCCTGTCCGACCACGAGCTCGCGCAGGGTTACGAGACGGTCGTGGACCCGTCGGTGTTCGTCCGGCTGCCGTTGACCTCGGGACCACTGACTGGCCGCGCCTCCCTGCTGGTGTGGACGACGACGCCGTGGACGCTCGTGTCCAACACGGCGGTAGCGGCGCATCCCGAGGTCGCCTACGTTGCTGTCACGGACGGCACCGAGACGCTGGTGGTCGCCGAGCCGTTGCGCGCGCCGACGCTGGGCGAGCACTGGACGGTGGTAGATCGCTTCAAGGGCGCCGACATGGAGCGCTGGAGGTACCGACGGCCGTTCGACCTGGTCGACATCCCCGACGCCCACTACGTCGTGCTCGACGAGTACGTGACGACGGAGGACGGCACCGGGTTGGTGCACCAGGCACCCGCGTTCGGCGCCGACGACCTGCGCGTGTGCCGCCGGTACGGCCTGCAGGTGGTCAACCCGGTGCTACCCGATGGCACGTTCGCAGCGGACGTGCCGCTCGTCGGGGGTCAGTTCTTCAAGCACGCCGACGCAGCACTGGTGAAGGACCTCGACGCCCGTGGCGTCCTGTTCCGGCACGAGGGGTACGAGCATGCGTACCCGCACTGCTGGCGCTGCCACACTCCGCTGCTGTACTACGCGCAGCCGTCGTGGTACATCCGCACCACGGCGATCAAGGACGCGCTGCTCCGGGAGAACGAGCGCACCGCCTGGTACCCGCCCACGATCAAGTGGGGTCGTTACGGCGAGTGGCTGCGCAACAATGTCGACTGGGCGCTCTCCCGCAGCCGCTACTGGGGCACGCCGCTGCCGGTGTGGCGATGCGATGCGGACGCGAGCCATCTCGTGTGCGTCGGTTCCCTGACCGAGCTCTCCGACCACGCCGGAGCAGACCTGTCGGGCCTCGACCCGCATCGCCCGTTCGTCGACGACGTGACGTTCGGCTGTCGCGACTGCGACGGGACGATGCGCCGCGAGCCTTACGTCATCGACGTCTGGTACGACTCCGGAGCGATGCCGTTCGCGCAGTGGGGCTACCCGTACGCGCCGGGCAGCACCGAGGACTTCGAGGCCAGCTACCCGGCCCAGTACATCTGCGAGGCGCTGGACCAGACCCGCGGCTGGTTCTACACGCTGATGGCCGTCGGAACCTTGGTGTTCGACCGTTCGGCCTACGAGAACGTGGTCTGCCTCGGGCTCATCCTCGCCGACGACGGGCGGCGCATGAGCAAGCACCTGGGCAACATCCTGGAACCGATACCGCTGATGGACCGGCACGGCGCCGACGGCGTGCGCTGGTTCATGCTCACCAGCGGCTCGCCCTGGCTGCCGCGCCGGGTCGGCCATGCCACGATCCAGGAGGGCGTCCGGAAGGTCCTGCTGACCTACTGGAACACGGCCTCGTTCCTGTCCCTCTACGGCCGCACCGCCGGCTGGACGCCCGAGCAGGGCGCACCGCAGGTGGCGGACCGACCGGTGCTCGACCGTTGGGCACTGTCCGAGCTGAACCGGCTCGTACGCGACGTCGACGAAGCGTTGGACGTGTTCGACACCCAGCGCGCCGGTGCCCGGCTGACCGCGTTCGTCGACGACCTGTCGAACTGGTACGTCCGGCGGTCGCGGCGGCGGTTCTGGGACGGCGACAGGGCCGCACTGGCGACGCTGCACGAGTGCGTGGAAGTGCTCACCCGGCTGTTCGCCCCGATGGTCCCGTTCGTTACGGAACGGATCTGGCAGGACGTCGTCCGCACGGTGACCCCTGCTGCCCCGGAGTCCGTGCACATGGCGTCCTGGCCGACGGCGGACGAGTCCGCGATCGACGACCGGCTGGCCGACCAGGTGGCCTTGACCCGGCGGCTGGTCGAACTGGGCCGGGCGGCCCGGGCCGAGTCGAGGGTGCGCACCCGTCAGCCGTTGGCCCGGGCGCTGGTCGGGGCACGCGGCTGGGACGGCCTCCCGCGGGAGTTGCGGACCGAGGTCGCCGACGAGCTCAACGTCGCCGACGTGGCGCCGCTGGGCGGCAGCGGCGGCGAGCTGGTCCACGTGAGCGCGAAGGCCAACTTCCGCTCACTGGGCAGGCGCTTCGCCAAGGACACGCCGCGCGTCGCGGCGGCGGTCGCCGCAGCCGACGCCGGTGCCCTCGCGGCGGACCTGAGGTCCGGCGGCACGGCGACCGTACCGGTCGACGGTCTCGGCGACGTCGCGCTCGAGGAGCAGGACGTGGTCCTCACCGAGACTCCGCGGGAGGGCTGGGCGGTCGCGCGGGAGGGCGAGACCGTCGCGCTGGACCTCCACCTCACGCCGGCGCTGGTTCGGGCAGGGCTCGCCCGCGAGGTGATCCGGCTGGTGCAGGAAGCCCGGAAGACTGCCGGTTACGACGTGTCCGACCGGATCGAGCTCGCCGTGCTGGCCGACGGTGAACTCGATGCCGCGCTACGCGAACACGCCACCGCCGTGGCCGACGAGGTGCTCGCCACGCGCCTGCACCACGACCTGGATGCGCTGGCTGGGCAGCCCGACCACGCCGACACCGACCTGGGCCTGACGTTCCGGCTGCGAAGGGTGCGGCCGACAGGAAGCCGGTAGCGACCCGCGCCGCTCAGCGCTGGTCGTCGTCCAGCAGACTCGCCACGGACCGCAGAGAACCACTCGAGGTGGTGGCACCCGATGCCGCCAGCGAGCCGGCGGCGTTCTCGTTCGGCGGCGCCGCCACGGCGCCGTCGGACACGCCGGAGGTCTCGAGCTTGCGGAGCTCGCTCTCCAGGTAGGCCTTCAGGCGGCTGCGGTACTCGCGCTCGAAGGCTTTGAGGTTCTGGACCTGGCTGTCGAGGTGCTCGCGCTCGGACTCGAGCTGGCCCACGACCTGCTGGTGGCGCTGCTGAGCCTCGCGCTCGAGCGCGTCGGCACGGCCACGCGCATCGTTCTCGATCTTGGACACCTTCGCCGAACTCTCCGAGTCGATCTTCTCCGCCCGCTGGCGGGCATCGGCGAGCAGCTGGTCGGCCTCCTGCTTCGCGTCGGCGACCAGCTCGTCGGCGGTCTTCTGCGCCAGCGCCAGCACCTTGGCCGCGGCCTCGGTGGGCGCTCCTGCCGCCGCGGCGGCCGGCGCACCAGGGGGTCCTGCGGCCGGCGCGGGCATTGCCTCGGCCTGCCGCTGCGGGCCACCGATGGTCTCGGCGGCGGCGACGATGCCACCACCCTGGGTCACCGCTCCGAGCTTCTCGCGCAGCTCCTCGTTCTCGCGGTACATACGCGAGAGCTCGGCCGCGACCTCGTCCAGGAACTCGTCGACCTCCTGCATGTCGTAACCCTCGCGGAGGCGGACCGTCGTGAACTCCTTGTTGTCGACGGCCTCGGGCGTCAGCGGCATAGCGTCACCTCGGGGTAGAGCGCGGTCAAGAGGTCACCGTACCCCGTCACCGCAGGGACCCCACAACCGAGAGCAGGATCTGGACCACGATGATGAGGATGATGAACGCGAGGTCGAGCGCGATCGACCCCAGTCGAAGGGGCGGGACGAAGCGTCGGATCAGGTTGAGCGGCGGATCCGTGACGGTGTACACGGCCTCCAGGACGACGAGAAGGATGCCGCGCGGCTGCCATTCCCGGGCGAAGACCTGGATCCAGTCGGACACCAGACGGGCCAGCATGGCGATGAAGAACAGCCACAAGGCCACGTAGAGCACCTGGGCCACGACCGAAACCACGGGAGATGAACCTACCCGACGCCCGGGCTTCGCCCGGCCAGGGCCCGAGGCCCGCGCCACTAGACTGGACACGACCCGGGAGCAGACCTGCGCGACGAGAGAGACGATGAGCCACCAGCCGGTCAGGGAGCAGCGCCGGACGCGCCAGCGGGCCGCGGTGAACGAGGTCCTCGACGAGGTCGACGACTTCATCAGCGCGCAGGACCTCTACCAGGTACTGCGTTCTCGCGGTTCGCAGGTCGGGCTGGCCACCGTCTACCGCGCGCTGCAGGCGATGGCCGACGACGGTCGCGTCGACGTGCTGCGCTCGGATGCCGGCGAGGCGGTCTACCGGCGGTGCGCCGAGATCGACCACCACCATCATCTGGTGTGCCGCTCCTGTGGTGCGGCCGTCGAGGTGTCCCGACCGGCCGTCGAGTCGTGGGCCGCCGAGGTGGCCAGCGCGCACGGCTACGTCGACGTGACCCATACCGTCGAGATCTTCGGGCTCTGCCCGCGCTGTGCGGCGGCTAGCTCTGGTTGAAGAAGCCGCCGCTGGCGATCCGGGCCTTGTCCTCGGCCGTCACGGTGACGTCGGCCGGTGAGAGCAGGAAGACCTTCGCGGTGACTCGCTCGATGTCGCCGCGGAGGCCAAAGATCAGACCGGCGGCGAAGTCGACCAGCCGCTTCGCGTCCACGTCGTCCATCTCGGACAGATTCATGATCACCGGTGTGCCGTCGCGGAAGTGCTCGCCGAGCGTGCGGGCCTCGTTGTAGGTACGGGGGTGCAGCGTGACGATCCGCGCCGAGTCGACCCGATGGGCGTTCGCGACCGCGACCGGCCGCCGGTCGGCCAGGGTGGCGACCGTGGCGGTGCGCTCGCGCTCCCGCACCTCCGCCTCTGCCGGCGCCTGGTCGTCGAACTCGTCGCCGTACGCGTCGTAGGCGTCCTCGGCGTACTCGTCGTCGTAACGGCCCTGGTCCTCCACGAGGCCGAGGTAGACCGCAACCTTGCGCATCGCGCCGGCCATACTCCACGTCCTCCGCACTGGTGGTGGAACGTCGCGCCGGGACCGACCGGATGTCGATCTCCTTGGTCACCGACCCTAGCCCGCCGGAGGGCGCGCACCGAGGATTGCCGTTCCGACACGCAGGTGTGTCGCGCCCTGTGCCACGGCAGCCTCCAGGTCACCACTCATCCCAGCAGACACCCACGTCGCAGCCGGATGTCGTTTTTGTACCGACTCGGCGATTCGTGCCAGCCGAGTGAAGGCATCGGCCGGGTCGCCGGCGAGCGGCGCCACTGCCATCACCCCGGCCAGGTGCAGTGAGCGCGCCGCCGCGACGTGGTCGGCCAGCGCGAGCACCTCGGCCGGATCGGCACCGCCGCGGCGAGCACCGCCGCCCTGCGGCGCACCGCCGAGTGCGGCCTGGACCAGGCAGCGGACTTCGCGCCCGGCTGCCGTCGCCGCGCGGTCGAGCACGTGAACCAGACGGACCCGGTCGACCGAATGGACGACGTCGGCGTAACCGGCCACCGAAGCTGCCTTGTTCGTCGGGAGCTGGCCGACGCAGTGCCAGGTGAGGTCCAGATCGGCGCATGCCGCAGCCTTGGGCGCCGCCTCCTGGTCGCGACTCTCTCCGATGTCGCGGACCCCGAGGCCGGCCAGCAGCCGGACGTCGGTCGCGGGAAACGTCTTGGTGACGACGACGACCGTGACCTCGGCCGCATCCCGCCCGGCCATGCGGCAGGCCTGCTCCACCCGTGCGCCGACGGCCGCCAGTCCGGCCTCGATCTGCTCGCGGCGGTTCACGGCCCGGTTCCGGGTCCGGGCAGCCATACCAGGCCGGCGAAGCGGCCCGTCACGTGGTCACGGCGGTACGAGAACAGACGGGCGTCCTCCACCGTGCAGCCCTCCAGCGTTCGCACGTCGACGCCCGCACGCCGGAGCTGGGCGGCCACGCCGGCCGACACGTCGAGGGCCGGCGTACGCGCGCGGGTGGTGGCCCACGAGGCGGGCACCTCGCCGGCGACCGCGGCGCGCATGTCCGCCGGTACCTCGTAGCACCGCCCGCAGACAGACGGGCCGATCCGGGCCGTGATGCCGGCCGCTCCGAGCCTCCGCATCGCGGCCAGTGCGGCCGGCACGACACCGTCGACCATGCCCCGCCGTCCGGCGTGAGCGGCTCCGACGACTCCGGCGACCGGATCGGCCAACAGCACGGGTACGCAGTCGGCCACCAGGACGGCCAACCCCAGATCGGTTGCCCGTGTGACCATGGCATCGACCCGGGGCGCGGGTCCCCTCCACGGGCCGTCGACGGTGGCGACGTCGGCGCCGTGGACCTGACTCGCGTACAGGACGTGATCGAGTGGCAAACCGACCCGATCTGCCAGTCGCCGACGGTTCTCCGCGACCCGCTCCGGCGCGTCGCCCACGTGTCCACCGAGGTTCAGCTCGGCGAACGCCCCAACGCTGACACCGCCGAACCGGTCGGTGAGCGCGAATCGGGCAGCACCGAGCGCCTCGTCGTGCCGCAGCACTACTTGAGGAAGTCGGGAACGTCGAGGTCGTCGTCGGACGGAGGGACGATACGCCGGGGCTCGCGCGACGCCGTGGGCGTGGTGACCATCGTTTCCTCGCGGGCGGGCAGCTCGGCTCCGTCGGAAGCCGGCGCCGCAGCTGCGGCCCCCGCGCCGTCGACCGAGTGTGCGGGCGGCCCGTCCGCCGTTTCGGCCGACGGGATCGAGATCGACCGGCGCAGCGATCCGAGCTCGCGGCGCTTGGGCGTGCCACCGTCGAAGCCCGCGGCGATGACCGTGACCCGGACCTCGTCGCCGAGCGCGTCGTCGATCACCGCACCGAAGATGATGTTGGCCTCCTCGTGCGCCGCCTGCGCCACCAGGTTGGCCGCTTCGTTGATCTCGAAGAGGCCGAGGTCGGAACCGCCGGAGACCGACAGCAGCACGCCGTGCGCGCCCTCGATGCTCTGCTCCAGGAGCGGGCTGGAGATCGCCATCTCCGCGGCGGCGACCGCACGGTCTTCACCCCGCGCCGAGCCGATGCCCATGAGCGCCGAGCCCGCGTTGCTCATGACGGACTTGACATCGGCGAAGTCGAGGTTGATCAGGCCGGGTGTGGTGATGAGATCGGTGATGCCCTGGACTCCGGACAGGAGTACCTGGTCGGCGCTCTTGAACGCGTCGAGCACGCTGACCTGACGGTCGCTGATCGACAGCAGCCGGTCGTTGGGAATCACGATCAGGGTGTCGACCTCCTCGCGGAGGCCCTCGATGCCGGCGTCGGCCTGCGCGGCCCGGCGCTTGCCCTCGAACATGAACGGCCGCGTGACAACGCCGATGGTCAACGCGCCCAGCGATCGGGCGATCCGCGCGACGACCGGCGCGCCGCCGGTGCCGGTTCCGCCGCCCTCGCCGGCGGTGACGAACACCATGTCGGCGCCCTTGAGGACCTCTTCGATCTCCTCGGCATGGTCCTCGGACGCCTTCCGGCCCACGTCGGGATTCGCGCCGGCACCCAGACCACGGGTCAGGTCGCGGCCGACGTCGAGCTTCACGTCGGCATCGCTCATCAGCAGCGCTTGCGCATCGGTGTTGATCGCGATGAACTCGACGCCCTTCAGGCCGACCTCGATCATGCGATTCACGGCGTTGACTCCGCCGCCACCGATGCCGACGACCTTGATCACCGCGAGGTAGTTCTGCGGAGCAGTCACGTCGCGTCCCTCTCGCTCGTCCGTCCCCCTGCCGGTGCGGCCAAGGTGGGCCTGTCCAGAACCCTCACCCTCAAGTTGAGCTTCATAGTTATGTCAACCTGAGCGCTGTGCAGAACGCTAGGTGGGCGGCTGGGCGCGGCTGCGCAGACACGCCGGGTGAGCCGTGATCGACATCCTCGTGCTCTTTCGCGGCAGGCCCGCAGTCGGTGGCAAACCGATATGCCGCATGGACCCGTACCTGACGTGGTGTTCAGCGGATTCGTTCGCGGAACACACTTGTGAGCCGGCGTCGCCGTCTGTCCACACTGCAACCGACGGGAACGCCCATGATCAACAGATCCGGCCAGCCGTCTGTGGGGAACGCGCCAGCCTCGTGACCATGAGCGGATGCCCGCTCCCGTTACCCGCCTCCCGGAACTCGTCCTGCGGCTGCTTGCGGCCGGCCGAGGCGTCTTCATGGCAGCTGAGGCCGCTTCCGTCGGCGTCAGCGAGAAACGTCTGCAGCATCTCGTCTGCGTCGGGCTACTGGTGCGCGTGGCCGTGCCGGACGAGATCTCGTTCGGTGGATTCGTCTGCGGAGCGGCCCGCTGAGGGGCTACTCGCCGGTCTGGCCGTCGATGAGCTCCCGGACGAGGTCGAGGTGCCCGTTGTGCCGGGCCGTCTCCTCGATCATGTGCACGAGGACCCACCGCAGAGTCGCGTGCCGACCGTCACGCGCCGGCGCGGCCGCGAGGTCGTCGAGCTGCATCGACGTGGCTATCTCCCGCGACCGGTCGCACTGTCGGGTGTAGACGTCCAGCAGGCTTTCGAGCGTGTCCCCGTCGGCACGCTCGAAGTCGGCGTCAGGGTTGTCGTCGGTCCACGGCACCGGCAGCCCGGTCTCCCCGGCCAGGCGCACGCGGAACCAGCTCTGCTCCACGTAGCCGAGGTGTTTCACGATGCCCGCGGCCGACGTCAGCGACGGCACGAACCGCCGCCATGCGTCGTCCTCGGACAGGCCGGCGACCTTGAGGTGGACGGTCGCCCGGTGGTAGTCGAGGAACTCGGTCAGCGTCGAGCGCTCGTCGAGGTCGTACGCGGGATGGTGCCGCGGCGGCACCGTGGGCGTGGTCATGGCCCGATCATCGCAGGCTAGGGGACGATCGCCGGTCGCTCCGGGGCGGACACGTCGTAGATCGAGGCCTCCTGGTCCAGGAGCGCCAACAGGACCTCCGCCTTGCGATCGGCGAGCTCGGGCCTCCCCCACAGCACGGTGGCCCCATCGACGAGCTCGATGCGGACGTCGGCCTCGCTCTCGGCGCTCACAGCTTCGACCAGGTCGCGCAGGTTGGCGGGCAACCCGTCGAGGACCGCCACGCCGGCCGCCCTGGTGGCGCCCGCAGCGGCGTCGACCGGGGCTTCGAGCACGGGGAGATCCGCCGGCTGCTCCGCGGCCGCACCGAACAGGACGCCGGACGCGTCGACCAGCCACCACGTGTCGGCGTCCGTGATCGCGGCCGCAGCGACCCGGGGCGTCACGGAGATCACCACCGTCCGCGGCCACGACCGGGCTACCGACACCGAGGCAAGTTCCGGCAGGTCGCGGACCCGCGCCGCCACCGCGTCGGTGTCGACGCGGACCAGCGGGTCGCCGAGCGGCGCGTCGGCGACCTGTTCGACCACGCCGGCCAGCTCGCCGTCGACGCCCTCCACGCGCACCGTCTCGAGCGCCATGACCTCCGACCAGCCGACCAGCCACACGACGCCGGCGACCGCGGCCACGGCCATCGACGCCGCCAGTACCGCCAGCACCTGACGTACGCGTCGGCGACGCCTGCGGGCGGTGAACCGGGACGCGGTCGCGGACGGCCGCCGGCTGGACGTCGCCGTTCGCGACCCGCTCACGTGCGGTGCCCCGCCGGCTCGCGGTCGAGGATCTCCAGGATCTCGGGCCCGATCAACGTGACGTCGCCGGCACCGAACGTGAACACCACGTCGCCCGGTCGCAGCCGGGCCGCGGTCACCAGAGGCACCGCGGACCAGGACGGCTCGTAGGTCACCAGCTCCGGCGGCAGCGGCACGGAGGACGCCACGAGCGCACCGGTGACGCCGGGCTCCGGATCCTCCCGAGCGGCGTAGACGTCCATGACGATCACCTCGTCGGCGGCGCCCAGCGCCTTCCCGAACTCCGTGGCGAAGATACGAGTGCGGCTGAACAGGTGGGGCTGGAACACCGCGACCACCCGGCC
>DASUYL010000105.1:0-3440 GCA_036377395.1 Jiangellaceae bacterium | reverse complement strand
GGACTCGGCGGCCGCCGGGCAGACCTCGTCAGGGCGATGATGCCGGCCAACCGCGTCGCCGACCCGGTCGCCGTGACGACTGCGGCGGCCTCTCCTTCGACGACGTACGTCCCGGAACTGATCAGCCCATCCACGCCGGGGTGGACCGGCACGCTCTCACCCGTCAGCGTGGACTCGTCGACGGCAAGCTCCGTCGCATCCAGCAGCCGGGCGTCGGCACCGACCCTGTCGCCGGCTTCCAGCAGGAGGAGATCGCCGACGACGAGGTCCCGAGCGGACACCTCGAGCCGGCGCCCGTCCCGTCGAACCGTCGCCCATGCCGGCACCAGTTCCACCAGTCGCTGGCCGGCCCTGTCGGCGCGGTACTCCTGCGCGAACGCGAAGACCCCGTTCACCAGCACCACGACGACGATCGCGACGGCCAGCTCCGGCATGCCGGCCAGCCACGCCAGCGCCGCGGCGGACCAGAGCAGGAGGGCGAAGAAGTGCACCATCTGAGCCACGAGCTGCCGTGCCGCGGACGGCGGGCGATCGCGGGGCACCAGATTCGGTCCCTGTTCACGGAGACGGTACGCGGCTTCGGCGGAGGTCAACCCCCCGGTTGCGGTCGCGTTCGGCCGAACGCTCGCGGCGCGCGAAGCGCGGTCACGATCGTCGATCCGGTGCCCGGCTCGAAGGCTGATGGCCGCACCGCCCCTCGTCGGTGACTCGACTCGCCCTCAGCGTCCGGCAGCCTGGCCAGGCGGGCCCAGGGCCCAACGGCCCCGGATGCGGCCCTTTGGACCTCCCTGGGGGTCTAATCCGGCTCCGACTCGAACAGAGCCGCCCTGGCACGAGCGTCTGCCATCGCTTCGAGGAACCTGCGGTCGAAGTCCGGGTCGCCGTTCGGGATCTCCGCGATCACGTGCTCGTCGATGACCACCTCGTCGTCGACCCTGACCCTGCGGACGACGATGCGGGTCGCGTCGTTCACGGCATGGTGTGTTGCCACCCATCGGGTGCGGGCATTCGTCACACCGCCACGCTGCCTGCCGCTACCACTGACGGCATAGATCACGTAGACGACGGCCACGACAACTCCGATGACGACGAGGGCCCTGACCATGGTCATCGTCACCACCGATCCTCGGCAGGGTGCAGCTTTCCTTCATGATGCACGAGTGCGGTGCACACCACCGGGGTGGGTGTGCCCAGCCGGTGGTGTGCACCGTTGGCTACCGGCGCGATGCCGCGATCAGGGATCAAGACGCGGCGGCGACCTTCCACAGGTATCCGTCCGGGTCGCTGAAGTACCCGAAGTATCCCCACTGGACGGCTGCCGGTTCCTTCACGACCTTGCCGCCGGCTGCCGTGGCGCTGCCCATCACCTCGTCCACGGCATCGCTTGACGGAACGATGAAGTGGAACGAGACACCGCGGAATCCGGATCCCTCGGCGGAGACGCCGGCATCGCGGGCTGCTGCCTCCCGTTCGTAGAGGGCCAGCGACGATGATCGGTCACCAAGGTCGAACGAGACGAAATGGGGATGGTCCTGATCGAGGGTGCAGCCCAGGCCTTCCCCGTAGAACTTCTTGGACCGGGCCAGGTCTTCGACGCCGATCATGATGGCGGTCACCTGCAGCGGCACGGCTGTCTCCCTTGTTCGTGGCGTTGACACCTCACCCTGTGTGACGAACCGAAACGGCGAAGTGTGACCGGCCCAGGAGATCACGACCACCTTGCCGCTCAGCTGGCTCGTGGTGCCGAGGCCACGGCCTGGCCGAGCTCGGTCAGCACGTGACGTACGGTCTGCCCCTCCCGTCGGGTTGTCACCAACCCCGCGCCGCGGAGAGCCGCAGCATGGGTGGAGGCGGACGCCGGACTGATGCCAAGCGCACGCGCCAGCTGGCTGGTGGTGTGTTCACTGGCCAGTTCGCGCAGGACCCTGGCGCGCGTGGTTCCTAGTACGGCGGCCAGCCGGTCCCGGCCGTCGAACCCGGCGCGCGGCTGTACCCAGCTCGAGGGACGAGCCGGATAGACAACGGTCGGCCGCGTCCAGCCGATCGCGACGGCCGGACGTGTCCACACCGACGGCATCAGACGAAGTCCGCGTCCGGCAAGATCGATTTCGGCGTCGGTGGGGGCGGCGACCTCGAGGATGCCGTCGTGCCAACGGATCCCGGGATGCAGTGAGTTCAGGGTCGCTTCAGCGCCTTCGCTCGCGAGCTGCCAGGCCCGATCCCGTAGCTCGGCCGTCACGACCTGCTCGACGGTGGGCCACACCGGCGCCATCACGTGGTCGTGGTAGATCCGCATGGCCCGGCCCAGCTCGGCCAGGGCATCGACCCGGCCGCGAGTCAGGTCGCGGACCCACGGCGACGGCGGGGCGGACCATGGTGTCTCCGCGAGCTCGGCCTGGATCCTCGATGCCGGCGTGGACTGCACGGCGTCGAGCGCCTCCTCGATGCAGGCGCAGCCTTCCGGCGCCAGAAAGGTGGGGACGCTGCCGGAGGCAGGCACCAGCTCGACCAGCCGATGCGCCGGGGCCGGAATGTCTGCTCCGTTGGCACGCCACAGCCGCCGAAACGGACTTGCGGGCTGTTGAAGGACCTGCGCACTCACGGCCAGCTCGCAGAACGGCGTCGGCGGTGCAAAGGTCATGCGCGCGAGATCGTCCACACCAAGCCGAAGCCGCAGCATCTGCACCACTCCTGCCGAAGCGACGTTGGGAGTGAGGACGCGGCTTCTCGGTCGACGAGCCGCCACTGTCATCGTGCTGGAGGCCGGTCTCATGCTTCAAGACCTTTCGGCCACGGTTGAAAGGCTTGCCCCTGCCCAATCGTCCGCCAAGGCTCGAGACGCGTCCGTACGAGGACCATCGCAACCACGCGAAGTGGGTGACCAGCAATGCGCAGATCGATCATCGTCCTTGCCCTGGCACTGTCCGCGGGTGCCGTGGCTGCACCTGCCGCTGCCGACACACCGGACACTCCGAACTGTCTGGGCGTCGTCACCGCACAACGTGCCGTTGCCGACCACGACATCGGCGACCATGCGTCCGCTCAGGAGGAGCCGCGCCTCGGCCTCGGCAACGTCACGCGTCTCATCCTGGGTGACGATGCCCACATCGGTGACTTCGGCGCCCTACTCGGCGAGATCGACGAGAACCCCGCCACCAACTGCCCCTGAGCCGACCCAACGCCGTTGCCGGCTCGGTTTCTGCCGGCATCGGCGGTCCATCGTCACGGACTTGCCGCCGTCGATCGGGACAAGCCGCCGACGCCTCACCCGCCGACCGTCGGACCGGCTGTCGTGGGGATGATGCGGATGATGCACCTGCGATCGCGCACCATTGCCGCCCGGTAGTCGTCCCAATCGGGATGCTCTCCGGAGATACCGCGGTAGTACTCGACCAGCGGATCCATCGCCTCCGGCAGGCTGACGACCTCGACATCGCCGC
>DASUYL010000104.1:0-10623 GCA_036377395.1 Jiangellaceae bacterium | reverse complement strand
TTCTCGGTCGGCAGCGGCACCGGGCCCGCGACCTGCGCACCGGTACGGGTCACCGTGTCGACGATCTTGCGCGCCGACGAGTCGATGACCTCGTGGTCGTAGGCCTTGAGCCGGATGCGGATCTTCTGTCCCGCCATGGCTGCTTGTCGTCCTTCTCTCGTACCGCTAGCGAACCCGATTCCTGTCCGTGATCTCCGCCCGGCCGCCGGTGAATGGGCCTCCGACCCCCGCGGTCGGGCGTGTCGCACGCGCGGACCACATTCGGGCACGTGCGAGGACTCGCTCGATCTTCGTAGGGAGACTCGGTGGCCCGGCCTGGAGCCGGACCTCGGGTGGAGGTCTCCGGATCGGGCCCGGACACGGGCATCAGCCCGGTCCACGCACCCCGGCGGCCTCCGCCGAGCAACCTGTTCAGTATGCCAGAGCCCGGTTGCCCTGGCCAATCGCGCCTCCTGTTGATCACGTTCACCACCCTGGTGGACCGAAACATGGTGAACGTGATCAACAGTCAGGTGGACGCGGGCGGTGGACCGAGCCTGGTCGGGCCATGCCCACTGCTGACGCGTCCTACTTGTTGATCTTCGTGACCCGGCCGGCACCCACGGTGCGGCCACCCTCGCGGATGGCGAAGCGGAGCTGTTCCTCCATGGCGATGGGCTGGATCAGCTCGACCTTCATCTGGGTGGTGTCGCCGGGCATGACCATTTCGGTGCCCTCGGGGAGGCTCACCACGCCGGTCACGTCCGTCGTCCGGAAGTAGAACTGCGGACGGTAGTTGTTGAAGAACGGCGTGTGCCGCCCGCCCTCGTCCTTGGACAGGATGTAGACCTGCGCCTCGAAGTCGGTGTGCGGGGTGGTCGTGCCGGGCTTGACGACGACCATGCCACGCTCCACGTCCTCCTTCTTGGTGCCGCGGAGGAGCAGCCCGACGTTCTCGCCGGCCCGGGCCTCGTCGAGGAGCTTGCGGAACATCTCGACACCGGTGACGGTCGTCTTCTGCGAGCTGTCGCGGATGCCGACGAGCTCGACCTCCTCGTTGACCTTGAGGACGCCGCGCTCGACCCGGCCGGTCACGACCGTGCCCCGACCGGTGATCGTGAAGACGTCCTCGATCGGCATCAGGAACGGCTTCTCGGTGTCGCGCTGGGGCTCCGGGACGTACTCGTCCACGGCGTTCAAGAGCTCGATGATCTTCTCGCTCCACTCGGCGTCGCCCTCGAGCGCCTTGAGCGCCGAGACACGAACGACCGGGACGTCGTCGCCGGGGAACTCGTAGTCGGAGAGCAGCTCGCGAACCTCGAGCTCGACGAGCTCGAGAATCTCCTCGTCGTCGACCATGTCGGCCTTGTTGAGCGCCACGACGATGTAGGGGACGCCGACCTGGCGCGCCAGCAGGACGTGCTCCTTGGTCTGCGGCATCGGACCGTCGGTTGCGGCCACGACCAGGATGGCGCCGTCCATCTGCGCCGCTCCGGTGATCATGTTCTTGATGTAGTCGGCGTGACCGGGGCAGTCGACGTGCGCGTAGTGCCGCTTCTCGGTCTGGTACTCGACGTGCGCGATCGCGATGGTGATACCGCGCTGGCGTTCCTCGGGCGCCTTGTCGATCTCGTCGAAGGGCGTGAACGGGTTGAGGTCCGGATGCTGGTCGTGCAGGACCTTCGTGATGGCCGCGGTCAGCGTCGTCTTGCCGTGGTCGATGTGACCGATGGTGCCGACGTTGACGTGCGGCTTGGTCCGCTCGAACTTCGCCTTGGCCACTGTGGGGTCCTCCTGTAGTGACGATTTCCGTGCCGGTTGTCGGCCTGGCTGGTTGGGGGTTGGGCCGGTGAACTCCCGGAGCGTCGTTACTCGCCCCGGACCTTCTTGATGATCTCCTCTGCGACGGTACGCGGAACCTCGGCGTAGGAGTCGAACTGCATCGAGTAGCTGGCCCGGCCCTGGGTCTTGCTGCGGAGGTCCCCGACGTAGCCGAACATCTCCGACAGCGGTACCAGCGCCTTGACGATCCGGGCGCCGGTGCGCTCCTCCATGGCCTGGATGTGACCACGGCGGGAGTTGAGGTCGCCGATCACGTCGCCCATGTAGTCCTCGGGCGTCGTGACCTCGACGGCGAACATCGGCTCCAGAAGCACCGGGTCGGCCCTGCGTGCCGCGTCCTTGAACGCCATCGAGCCGGCGATCTTGAAGGCGAGCTCGGAGGAGTCGACGTCGTGGTAGGCGCCGTCGCGGAGCGTGACCTTCACGTCGACCAGCGGGTAGCCGGCGACGACACCGAACTCCATCGCCTCCTGGATGCCCTCGTCGACGGCGGGGATGTACTCCCGTGGGATCCGGCCACCGGTGACCGCGTTGACGAACTCGTACCCGCCGTCGCCGTCGCCACCGGTCGGCTCGACGTCGATGATGACCCGGCCGAACTGGCCCGAGCCGCCGGTCTGCTTCTTGTGCGTGTACTCCACCTTCTCGACCCGGCGGCGGATGGTCTCGCGGTATGCGACCTGGGGCTTGCCGACGTTGGCCTCGACCCGGAACTCGCGCTTCATCCGTTCGACGAGCACCTCGAGGTGGAGCTCGCCCATGCCCGAGATGATGGTCTGGCCCGTGTCGTCGTCGGTGCGGACCTGGAAGGTCGGGTCCTCCTCGGAGAGCCGCTGGATCGCGGTGCCCAACTTCTCCTGGTCACTCTTCGTCCTCGGCTCGATGGCCACCGAGATCACCGGTGCCGGGAAGGTCATCGACTCCAGGATGACCGGTGCGTCGATTGCGCTGAGCGTGTCGCCGGTCGTGGTGTTCTTCAGACCCATGACCGCGACGATCTGGCCCGCGCTGGCAGTCCCGATCTCCTCGCGCTTGTTCGCGTGCATCCGGTAGATCTTGCCGATGCGCTCGCGTTGGCCCTTCGTACTGTTGAGCACCTGGCTGCCGGCCGAGAGTGTGCCCGAGTAAATACGCACGAAGGTCAGCTTGCCGAGGTGCTGGTCACTCATGATCTTGAAGGCCAGGGCGGACGCCGGAGCGTCCTCGTCGGGCTCACGCGTCATGAGCGCATCCTCGTCGCCGACCGCGTGGCCCTCGACCGCCCCGACGTCCAGCGGTGACGGAAGGTAGCGGACGACGGCGTCGAGCATGGGTTGGACGCCCTTGTTCTTGAACGCCGAGCCGCACAGCACCGGCGTGAGCCGGCCCGCGATCGTCGCCCGCCGGATGGCGGTGATGAGCGCCTCCTCGGTGGGCTCCTCGCCCTCGAGGTAGAGCTCCATCATCTCGTCGTCGTTCTCGGCGATCGTCTCGAGCAGCCGGTCGCGGTACTCCGCGGCGGCCTCGGCGTGAGTGGCGGGGATGTCGACGGTGTCGTACATCTCGCCCTTCTCGGCCTCGGCGCTCCACACCAGCGCCTTCAAACCGACCAGGTCGATGACGCCGCGGAAGTCGGCCTCGGCCCCGATCGGGAGCTGGACGACCAGCGGAACGGCCTTGAGCCGGGACACGATCATGTCGACGCAGCGGTGGAACTCGGCGCCGACCCGGTCGAGCTTGTTCACGAAACAGATGCGTGGCACGTGGTACTTGGTGGCCTGTCGCCAGACCTGTTCGGACTGAGGCTCGACGCCGGCGACGCCGTCGAAAACGGCGACCGCGCCGTCGAGCACACGCAGCGACCGCTCCACCTCGACGGTGAAGTCGACGTGGCCCGGCGTGTCGATGATGTTGATGGTGTGGCCGTCCCACTGGGTGGTGGTGGCGGCCGAGGTGATGGTGATGCCCCGTTCCTGCTCCTGCTCCATCCAGTCCATCGTGGCCGCGCCCTCGTGGACCTCACCGATCTTGTAGTTGATCCCGGTGTAGAACAGGATGCGCTCGGTGGTGGTGGTCTTGCCCGCGTCGATGTGGGCCATGATCCCGATGTTGCGGACCTTGGCCAGGTCGAGCGTGCGCAGGTCGGTGACCATTTCGGTGCGTCGCTTCCTCGGTTCGAGTCTGTGAACCGCCGGGTCTACCAGCGGTAGTGGGCGAAGGCCTTGTTGGACTCGGCCATCTTGTGGGTGTCCTCGCGGCGCTTGACGCTCGCGCCGAGGCCGTTGGAGGCGTCGAGGATCTCGTTCATCAGTCGCTCGGTCATCGTCTTCTCCCGACGGGCGCGGCTGTAGCCGACCAGCCAGCGCAGGGCCAGGGTGGTGCTGCGGTTGGCGCGCACCTCGACCGGGACCTGGTAGGTGGCGCCACCGACCCGGCGGCTCTTCACCTCGAGGGTCGGCTTGACGTTGTCCAGCGCCCGCTTGAGCGTGACGACCGGGTCGGTGCCGGTCTTGTCCCGACAGCCCTCCAGGGCACCGTGAACGATCGACTCGGCCACCGACTTCTTGCCATCGGAGAGGACCTTGTTGACCAGCTGGGTGACCAGCGGGGAATTGTAGACCGGGTCGACGACGATCGGTCGCTTCGGGGCCGGGCCCTTGCGCGGCATCAGCTCTTCTCCTTCTTCGCGCCGTACCGGCTGCGTGCCTGCCTGCGGTTCTTCACGCCTTGGGTGTCGAGCGAGCCACGGACGATCTTGTAGCGGACGCCCGGAAGGTCCTTCACGCGGCCCCCACGAACCAGCACCATCGAGTGCTCCTGGAGGTTGTGCCCGACGCCGGGGATGTACGCCGTGACCTCGATCTGGCTGGTCAGTCGGACGCGGGCCACCTTGCGCAACGCGGAGTTCGGCTTCTTCGGAGTGGTCGTGTAGACGCGCGTGCACACACCGCGGCGCTGCGGGCTGCCCTTCAGCGCCGGGGTCTTGTTCTTGGCGACCTTGTCCTGGCGGCCCTTGCGAACCAGCTGCTGGATGGTGGGCACTGCATCTCCGTTGCTCGTGTGCGTGGCGGTTGTGGGTCGGCCGGAGGTCAGGACGCCGGCGGCCGTGCGGTCAGCGCGTCGGCCGTGCCGACGACCCCCGCGGTCGGGCGTGTCGGCCCGGCCAGCCCGGCGCCGCCGGCAAACCGGTCGGCGTGGTCGGTGGAACTCCGGCGTGCACACGCGGGCGCACCGGACGGCCCGGAGAACGTCCAGGCACGAGGAGTGAGATTACCCGGTGCGGGCGGCACAGGTCAAAGCGGACCACTCAGGCTGTGCGGCGCCCGCGGGTGGGCCGACCTGCAACGACGCTGCCTGGGTCGAGCCGCTCCGAGCCCCCTGGCTGCCGCTGGGGGAGGGGCGCTGGCCCCGATACGGCAGCCCGCGCGACACGCGGACCCACCGCAACGTGTCAGGCGGCACGGGACCTGCCAATTGTCAAGCCAGTGCGCTTGCCCCACGGGGTGTCAGGGCGCTCGGGGGCCCGACGTCGGGTGATCCGAGTCGTGGCCCTGACGGGTGACACACCGTCCGACTTGTCAGGGCGGCGCTGCGCACTCTTCCTGTGGGTGACTTGTGCGGCCTGACAAGTCGACGGGTGGCGAGACGGAGACTGGGGGGTGCCGGCTCCCGATCGGAACCCGGCACCCCCCAGCGAGACCTCAGCTGTAGGAGCCGAAGTCGTAGTCCTCGAGCCGGACCGCCTCACCCGAGCCCTGGCCGAACTCGTAGTCGGAGTAGTCGGCGCCGTAGTCGACCATCGAGTACATGGCCGCCTTGGCCTCCTCGGTGGGCTCGACCCGCAGGTTGCGGTAGCGGGACAGGCCGGTGCCCGCCGGGATGAGCTTGCCGAGGATGACGTTCTCCTTCAGCCCGATGAGCGGATCGGACTTGGCGTTGATCGCCGCCTCGGTCAGCACCCGGGTCGTCTCCTGGAACGACGCCGCGGACAGCCACGAGTCGGTCGCGAGCGACGCCTTGGTGATGCCCATCAGCTGCGGCCGTCCCGATGCAGGCTGGCCACCTTCGGCGACGACCCGGCGGTTCTCTTCGTCGAAGCGCGACCGCTCGACCAGCTCACCGGGCAGCAGGTCGGCGTCGCCGCTTTCCAGCACGGTGATCCGGCGCAGCATCTGCCGCACGATGATCTCGATGTGCTTGTCGTGGATCGACACACCCTGCGACCGGTAGACCTCCTGCACCTGATCGGTGAGGAAGACCTGCACCGCCCGCTGGCCCAGCACCCGCAGCACGTCGTGCGGGTCAGAGGTGCCGGCGTGGAGCAGCTCGCCCACCTCGACCCTGTCACCGTCCTGGACCCGCCACTGGGCGATGCCAGGGCTGCGGCGGTTGGTCCAGTCGTGGACCCGGCGCGAGATCGGGAAGGCCTGCTCGTCCGAGCCGTCGTCCGGAACGACGACGACCTTCGGGCCCTTACCGTCCTCGTCGATGCGCACGCGGCCGACCGCCTCCGCGATCGGGGCCTTGCCCTTGGGGGCGCGAGCCTCGAACAACTCGACCACGCGCGGCAGGCCGTGGGTGATGTCCTCGCCGGCGACCCCGCCGGTGTGGAACGTCCGCATCGTCAGCTGCGTGCCCGGCTCGCCGATCGACTGTGCGGCGACGATCCCGACCGCCTCGCCCACGTCGACGAGCTTGCCGGAGGCGAGCGACCGGCCGTAGCACATCGCGCAGACGCCGGACTTGCTCTCGCAGGTGAGAACGCTGCGCACGCGCACCCGTTCGACACCGGCGTCGATCAACTTCCGGATCTCGACGTCGCCGAGGTCGGTGCCCGCGGTGGCTACCGCGGCGCCGTCGGCGCCGGCGACGTCCTCGGCGAGCGCGCGCGCGTACACACTGGTCTCGACGTCCTCGCCGACCACCAGGGTGCCTTCGGAGTTGCGGGTCGCGATCGGGAGCACCAGGCCACGCTCGGTGCCGCAGTCGACCTCGCGGATGATGACGTCCTGGGAGACGTCGACCAAACGCCGGGTGAGGTAGCCGGAGTCTGCGGTCCGCAGCGCGGTGTCGGCCAGGCCCTTGCGGGCACCATGCGTGGAGATGAAGAACTCCAGCACCGACAGGCCCTCACGGAAGCTGGCCTTGATCGGACGCGGAATCGTCTCGCCCTTCGGGTTGGCGACCAGCCCACGCATGCCGGCGAGCTGGCGGATCTGCATCCAGTTACCGCGCGCCCCGGAGTGGACCATCATGTGGATGGGGTTCTCCCGGGTGAACGCGTCGCGGATGGCTTCGTCGACCCGGTTGGTGGCGTCGGTCCAGATGTCGATGAGCTCCTCACGCCGCTCGCCGCTGGAGATGACGCCACGCTCGAAGTTGCGCTCGACCTTCTCGGCCTTGGCCTCGTACTCCTCGAGGATGGTCAGCTTCTCCGCCGGAGTCGGGATGTCCTCGAACGAGACCGTCACCCCCGACCGGGTGGCCCAGTGGAACCCGGCCTCCTTGAGCGCGTCGAGGGTCGCCGCGACCTGCACCTTCTGGTAGCGCTCCGCGAGGTCGTTGACGATCGTCCCGAGGCGCTTCTTGTCGACCTCCTCGTTCACGAACGCGTAGTCCTCGGGCAGTGCCTCGTTGAACAGCGCCCTGCCCAGCGTGGTGCCGAACGTCACCGGCTGACCCGGCTCCCAGCCCTCCGGAGCCTCCCAGCCCGGCGGCGGCACGATGTCGGTCTGGCGCAGCGAGATCGGTGCCTGGATCGACAACTCCCCGGCGTCGTAGGCGCGGATGGCCTCGGCCGGCGACGAGAACGCCCGCCCCTCGCCCGCCAGACCGGCGTGCTCGCTGGTGAGGAAGTAGATGCCGAGCACCATGTCCTGGGTCGGCATCGTCACCGGGCGGCCGTCGGCCGGCTTGAGGATGTTGTTGCTGGACAGCATGAGGATGCGGGCCTCGGCCTGCGCCTCGGCCGACAGCGGTAGGTGCACCGCCATCTGGTCGCCGTCGAAGTCGGCGTTGAACGCCGTGCAGACCAGCGGGTGGATCTGGATGGCCTTGCCCTCGATCAGCTGTGGCTCGAAGGCCTGGATGCCGAGGCGGTGCAACGTCGGCGCACGGTTGAGCAGCACCGGATGCTCGGCGATGACCTCCTCGAGCACGTCCCAGACGACCGGGCGGGCCCGTTCGACCATGCGCTTGGCGCTCTTGATGTTCTGCGCGTGGTTGAGATCGACCAGCCGCTTCATCACGAAGGGCTTGAACAGCTCGATCGCCATGCCCTTCGGCAGCCCGCACTGGTGCAGTTTGAGCTGCGGGCCGACGACGATGACCGAGCGGCCGGAGTAGTCCACGCGCTTGCCGAGCAGGTTCTGCCGGAACCGGCCCTGCTTGCCCTTGAGCATGTCCGAGATCGACTTCAGCGGCCGGTTGCCCGGACCGGTGACCGGACGCCCACGACGACCGTTGTCGAACAGTGCGTCGACGGACTCCTGCAGCATCCGCTTCTCGTTGTTCACGATGATCTCGGGAGCACCGAGGTCGAGCAGCCGCTTGAGCCGGTTGTTGCGGTTGATCACCCGGCGGTAGAGGTCGTTGAGGTCGCTGGTCGCGAACCGGCCTCCGTCGAGCTGCACCATCGGGCGCAGGTCGGGCGGGATCACCGGCACGGCGTCGAGCACCATGCCGCGGGCGTCGTTGCGGGTGGTCAGGAAGGCCGAGACCACCTTGAGCCGCTTGAGCGCACGGGTCTTCTTCTGGCCCTTGCCGGTGCGGATGATCTCGCGCAGGTTGAGTGCCTCGGCCTCGAGGTCGAAGTTCTCCAGCCGCTCCTTGATCGCCTGTGCGCCCATGCCGCCACGGAAGTACAGACCGTAGCGCTCGCGCATCTCGCGGTAGAGCATCTCGTCGCCCTCGAGGTCTTGAACCTTGAGGGTGCGGAAGCGGTCCCAGACGGCGTTGAGCCGGTCGAGCTCCGCGTCGGCCCGCTTGCGCAACTGGCTCATCTCACGCTCGGCGGACTCACGCACCTTGCGCCGTACGTCGCCCTTGGCGCCCTCGGCCTCAAGCTCGGCGAGGTCGGCCTCGAGCTTCTTGGCCCTGGTCTCGACGTCGCTGTCCCGACGCTGCTCGACCTGCTTGCGCTCGATGTCGATCTGGCCCTCGAGCGAGGCGAGATCGCGGTGCCGGGACTCCTCGTCGACCCAGGTGATCATGTAGGCCGCGAAGTAGATGACCTTCTCCAGGTCCTTCGGTGCCAGGTCGAGCAGGTAACCCAGGCGGGAGGGGACACCCTTGAAGTACCAGATGTGCGTGACCGGAGCCGCCAGCTCGATGTGGCCCATCCGCTCACGGCGGACCTTTGCCCGGGTGACCTCGACACCGCAGCGCTCACAGATGATGCCCTTGAACCGGACCCGCTTGTACTTGCCGCAGTAGCACTCCCAGTCGCGGGTCGGGCCGAAGATCTTTTCGCAGAAGAGCCCGTCCTTCTCCGGCTTGAGGGTGCGGTAGTTGATCGTCTCGGGTTTCTTGACCTCGCCGTGCGACCACTGGCGGATGTCCTCCGCCGTGGCGAGGCCGATACGCAACTCGTCGAAGAAGTTGACGTCGAGCACGTGGTTCCTTCTCTCAGTTCGTCTCAGTCATCAATCGGACGGTTCGCGCTCTTCGGTGGGTCACACCTCTTCGACGCTGCTCGGCTCGCGCCGCGACAGGTCGATGCCGAGCTCCTCCGCGGCCCGGAAGACGTCCTCGTCGGTGTCACGCATCTCGATCTGTGTGCCATCACTGGAGAGCACCTCGACGTTGAGGCACAGCGACTGCATCTCCTTGATGAGCACCTTGAACGACTCGGGGATGCCGGGCTCGGGGATGTTCTCGCCCTTGACGATCGCTTCGTAGACCTTGACCCGGCCCGTGACGTCGTCGGACTTGATCGTCAGCAGTTCCTGCAGGGCGTACGCCGCGCCGTACGCCTGGAGCGCCCAGACCTCCATCTCGCCGAAGCGCTGACCGCCGAACTGCGCCTTACCACCCAGCGGCTGCTGCGTGATCATCGAATAGGGACCGGTGGCCCTGGCGTGGATCTTGTCGTCGACGAGATGGTTGAGCTTGAGCATGTAGATGTAGCCCACTGCCACCGGGTGCGGGAACGGCTCACCCGAGCGCCCGTCGAACAGGCGCGCCTTGCCGTCTCCGGCGACCAGCCGGTCGCCGTCGCGGTTGGGCAGGCTGGAGGCGAGCAGACCGGCGATCTCGTCCTCGCGTGCGCCGTCGAAGACCGGCGTAGCGACGTTGGTGCCCGGCTCGGCCGTGGCCGCACCGACGCTCCGCAGTCGCTTCTGCCACTCGCTGCCCGATCCGTCGATCTTCCAGCCGGACCTCGCCACCCACCCGAGGTGGGTCTCGAGCACCTGGCCGAGGTTCATCCGGCTCGGCACGCCGAGCGGGTTGAGGACGATGTCGACCGGAGTGCCGTCCTCGAGGAACGGCATGTCCTCGACCGGAAGAATCTTGGAGATGACGCCCTTGTTGCCATGCCGGCCGGCGAGCTTGTCGCCGTCCTGGATCTTGCGCATCTGGGCGATGTAGACCCGGACCAGCTGGTTGACCCCCGGCGGGAGCTCGTCACCCTCGTCGCGGTCGAACAGCCGGACGCCGATGACCTTGCCGGTCTCGCCGTGCGGCACCTTCAGCGACGTGTCGCGGACCTCGCGCGCCTTCTCGCCGAAGATCGCACGGAGCAGCCGCTCCTCCGGGGTGAGCTCGGTCTCACCCTTGGGCGTGACCTTGCCCACCAGGATGTCGCCGGCCTGCACCTCGGCA
>DASUYL010000103.1:0-5794 GCA_036377395.1 Jiangellaceae bacterium | reverse complement strand
GGTGCAGTTGAGCCAAGCCGTCTTGCACTCCGAAGCGGTCCTCAACGTCGTACAGACCGGCACGGACACCCTCTGGCCATCCGTCGTTGACCAAGCAGGCGGCGGCGTCGTGAGGACGAATGCCGATGACATCGTGCAGTCCTTCGGAGACATGGCCGCCACGTTGGGCGACCAATACCTCGTCACGTTCGAGGCTCCAGGCGCGCTTCCTGCGGTGGCTCAGGTCACGTTCCAGGCTGGTGACCAGGAATACAGAACCGTCGTCAACCTGCCAAATACCGGCCCAGCGCCAGCCGCACCTACGGAATCGAGCGGGGGCTCTCCAGGCCGCGGCATCCTCTGGTTGGTCGCGCCGTTGGTCGCCGGGCTGGTCTTGACAGCGCTCGTTGTGTTCCGCCACCGCGCCCGTCGGCTGCGGCCTGCGTACGGCGAGCCAACCACCCGAGTGGCCAGCCCAGGGACCGGTGCTCCGCCACCGGTCATGGCTGCTTCCACCAGTGCCTCGCTTCCGCAGACAGCCTCTGCGGGGAATGCCCCGCTGCCCGAGCAGACCGCTTCGAGCCCGCCAACAGCCGACAGGGCTGCACCGAGCGCGCCAGTACCAGCACAGGCCGCACCGAGTCGCCCAGTGCCCAGCCAACCGGCCGTCCCGCCCGCCTCGTTGCACGACCACCCTGCTCAGAACGACCCACCACGGCGGCCACCCGCCTCGCCAGTGGAATCTCGGCCGGCACGTAGATCCTTGTCAGCCGCCATCGAGGGTCGGCGACTGGCTCGGCTCATCCTGGACTCGCAGCCGGAGTCACGGCCGGAACCGGCCGAGCAGCGTGGCCAAGCCAACAACGACGAAGCCGAGGTCTCCCTCGTCGACCAGCAGGCGCCCTACCCAGGCGATACGCCGCCGGCGCCGACCGGACCGGAACCCACTCCGGAACCGGAGCCTGGCGACACGATCGCGCAAGTCGGCCCGGACGAATGGTTCACCTACGAGGATGGTCTTCAAGTACAGGTCACGAAGGTGACCTCTGTGCAACTGGCGGACCTCGGCACTGGCAATTCGGGTGGACCCGGTGTCGAGGTGACCGTCACCGTGAAGAACGGCACCGGGTCAGCGTTCGATCTCACCCGGTCGTCAGTGGGCCTGTATGCCGGCCCGAACAGGGACACGATGGAGCAGTCGTACGGCAACGACCATTGGGGCTTCGAGGGCAGCATCCCCGCCACGAAGGCCGCCACAACGCAGTTCGACTTCGCCGTGCCCACTGAGATGCAGGGCGAACTGCGGATTGACGTGACGCCCAGCTGGGATCATCCAGCGTCGGTCTTCGAGGGTGCGGCCACTTAGCAAGGCGCAGCCGGCCGGACTCCTGTCAGAGCTCCTCGAAGGCCTCCGGAGCGGGGCAGGCACAGACCAGGTGGCGGTCGCCGTAGGCGCTGTCGACGCGCCGCACCGGCGGCCAGTACTTGTCTGCGCTGTTCCCGACGGGGAACACGGCGGTCGCCCGGTCGTAGGGGAAGGTCCACTCCGCAGCGAGCGCGGCAGCGGTGTGGGGAGCGTTGCGCAGTGGGTTGTCGTCGGCCGGCCACTCCCCTGCGGCGACCCGGTCGGCCTCGGCCCGGATCGCGATCATCGCGTCGCAGAACCTGTCCAGCTCGGCCAGGTTCTCGGACTCGGTCGGCTCGATCATCAAGGTCCCGGTCACCGGGAAGGACATGGTCGGGGCATGGAAGCCGTAGTCGATCAACCGCTTCGCGACGTCATCGACCGTGACCCCGGTGGCGCGCGTCAGGGGCCGGAGATCGACGATGCACTCGTGAGCGACCAGACCGTTCTGACCCGTGAAGAGCACCGGGTAGTGCTCGCGTAGCCGCGTCGCGACGTAGTTGGCGGACAGCACCGCGACCTGCGTGGCCAGGCGGAGGCCGTCCGGACCCATCATCCGCACGTAGGCCCACGAGATCGGCAGCACCGACGCCGACCCGAACGGCGCCCCCGCCACCGGCCCCACACCGGTGACCGGTCCGGCCTCCGGAAGCAGAGGATGGTTGGGCAGGTAGGGGGCGAGGTGGGCCCGCACCCCGACCGGCCCGACACCGGGGCCGCCGCCGCCGTGCGGGATGCAGAAGGTCTTGTGCAGATTGAGATGGCTGACGTCGGCGCCGAACTCGCCCGGTCTGGCCAGTCCGACCAATGCGTTGAGGTTCGCACCGTCGACGTAGACCTGTCCGCCGGCCTCGTGCACCAGGCGGCAGATCTCGGTGATCCCCTCTTCGTACACGCCGTGCGTCGACGGGTAGGTGACCATGATCGCGGCCAACCGGTCGCTGTGGGCCGCCAGCTTGGCGCGGAGGTTGTCGAGGTCCACCGTGCCGTCGTCGGCCGCGCCCACGACGACGACCCGCATGCCTGCCATCACGGCGGACGCCGCGTTGGTCCCGTGCGCACTGGACGGGATGAGGCAGACGTCGCGCTCGTAATCGCCGTTGGCGCGATGGAAGGCACGGATGGCCAGCAGGCCGGCGAACTCGCCCTGCGACCCGGCATTGGGCTGCAGGGAAACCGCGTCGTAGCCGGTGATCGCGGCCAGCCAGCGCTCCAGCTGATGCACGAGCTCGAGATGGCCCTGTGCCTGCTCGATCGGGGCGAACGGGTGTATCGCAGCAAACTCGGGCCAGGTCAGCGGCTCCATCTCGGTGGTGGCGTTGAGCTTCATGGTGCAGGAGCCCAGCGGGATCATCCCCCGGTCGAGCGCGTAGTCCTTGTCGGCGAGCCTTCGTAGGTAGCGCAGCATCGACGTTTCGGACCGGTGGGTCGAGAAGACCGGGTGGGTGAGGTATCGGCTGGTTCGCCGCAGTCCGGCCGGAATGGCGTCGGCCCGGGCCTCGTGCACTCCGCCGGATGCCCCGAACGCCTTCCACACCAGGTCGAGGTGCGCGGTCGTCGTCACCTCGTCGCAGGCGATCCGGACGTGGTCGGCGTCGGCGAGGCCCAGGTTGACCCCCAGCTCCGCGGCGGCGGCCACGACGGCCTCCGCCCGCTCCGGAACGCGGGCGAGCACGGTGTCGAAGAACTCTCCGTGCACCACCTCGACCCCGCCGGCGCGCAGGCCCGCCGCCAGCGTGACGGCGGACGAGTGGACGCGCTGGGCGATCGCCCGCAGGCCGTCCGGGCCATGCCACACGGCATACATGGAGGCAACGACCGCCAGGAGCACCTGGGCGGTGCAGATGTTCGACGTGGCCTTCTCGCGGCGGATGTGCTGCTCGCGGGTCTGCAGTGCCAGCCGGTAGGCCGGGGCTCCGTCGGCGTCGACCGATACGCCCACCAGCCGGCCCGGGAGCCCGCGCTCCAGCCCGGACCGCACGGCGATGTAACCCGCGTGCGGGCCGCCGTAGCCCAGGGGGACGCCGAAGCGCTGCGACGTACCCACGGCGACGTCGGCGCCGAGCTCGCCGGGCGAGGTGAGCAGCGTCAGTGCCAGCAGGTCTGCCGCGACTGCTGCCATCGCGCCACGGCTGTGGGCGGCCTCGATCACCGGCGCCAGGTCCCGGATCCGGCCGCACGCACCCGGGTACTGGAGCAGCACGCCGAACAGGTCGTCGTCGGGCAGGCCGGCCGCCAGGTCGGCGACCACGACCTCGATCCCCAGCGGTTCGGCGCGGGTCTGCACCACGGCGATCGTCTGCGGCAGGCAGTCGGCATCGACCACCAAGCGGTTCGGCCCGCCACGGACGGATCGGCGCATGAGCGTCATGGCCTCTGCTGCTGCGGTCGGCTCGTCGAGCAGGCTCGCGTTGGCCGTCGGCAGGCCGGTCAGGTCGGCCACCATCGTCTGGAAGTTCAGCAGCGCCTCCAGACGTCCCTGGGAGATCTCGGGCTGGTAGGGCGTGTACGCCGTGTACCAGGCCGGGCTCTCGAGCACGCGGCGAACGACGACCGGCGGGGTGACCGTGTCGTAGTAGCCCAGGCCGATCATCTGGACCAGGCGGCGGTTGCGGCGCGCCAGGCTGCGCAACTCCTCCAGGGCGCCGATCTCGGTGACGGCCGGCGGCAGGTCCATCGCGTCGAGGGCGCGGATACCGGCCGGCATGGCGGCCGCCACGAGCGCATCGAGGGAGGGATGGCCCACCGTGTCGAGCATCCGCGCGATCTCGTCGTCACGCGGGCCGATGTGCCGGCCGGTGAACGGAGCGGAACTGCTCTGGTCGGTCAGGGAGGACGGGTCGGACATTCAGGGCTCCTCGACGGCGCGCGACGACAGCTCCCCCTCTGTCGCGAGGCCGGCGACGGTGCTCCAGAGTGGCCTTCCCCGGACGGTCCGCGCTGCCTGAGAGGTTCCGGGGAGGTTGCCCCTTCGGCGCTCCACGCCGGCTGCGTGAAGTCTCTCCCGGCCGGGTTCGACGGCTCGTCGCCAGCCTACCCGGCTGGTACGGCGTGGTGCTTCAGCTGCCCGCCACCCGGGCACGTCGCCGCAGGGCCAGTTCGTCGCCCGGGTGCTCGCCAGGCTCCTCGCCGGGCCGCTCCCCCGGCATCTCGATCAGGGTGGCCTCGACCTCGCGCCATACCCGGCCGACGGCGATACCGAAGACTCCCTGGCCGCCCTGGACGAGGTCGACCACCTCGTCGGCGGAGGTGCACTCGTAGACGCTGGCTCCGTCGCTCATCAATGTGATGCCGGCGAGATCCTCGACGCCGCGGTCGCGCAGGTGCCGGACCGCCTGGCGGATCTGCTGCAGTGATACGCCGGTGTCGAGCAGCCGTTTGACGATCTTCAGTACGAGTATGTCGCGGAAGGAGTAGAGCCGCTGGGTACCCGAGCCCGATGCCGGCCGCACGGTCGGCTCGACCAGACCGGTGCGCGCCCAGTAGTCGAGCTGGCGGTAGGTGATACCGGCGGCGGCACACGCCGTCGGGCCGCGATAGCCGACGTCGTCCGGGATCGGGCCGACCATTCCCTCGAAGAGCAGTCCCTGCCGGCCGGCCTCGGCGACAGCATCCGCCGAGGGTGGCGCGTCGACCGGACCCGTTCCGCCCGTGGTGTCTCCGCTCACGCCGGCCTCCGTCCTCGAACTGACACTCGCGACGCTAGGCGCGGGCGTCACGGCGGTCAACGCAACACGCGGGCCGGGTCTTGACCTCGACCTCAACTCGAGGGTTCAGAATGATCACGTTAAGAGGGTGTGTCCCCCCGATGCCAGGTCTGCAGACCTGGCATCGGACCCAGAAACCCTCTTAACGTGATCATTCTGAGGCGGTGGGCGCCGCTCCTGCCCGCGGGTGTGCCGATGTCGGGCTCAGCTGGCGAAGTCCTCCGGCGAGATCTGGTCGAGGAACTCGCGGAACTTCTCCACCTCGTCCTCCTGCTCCTCGTCCGAGCCTTCGGCGATGACGATGCCGACCTCGTCCAGCAGCGGTTCGGCCGCAAAGATCCGGGTGCCGGTCCGCAGCGCCAGGGCGATCGAGTCCGAAGGCCGCGAACTGACCCGGATGCCACCGGCGAACACCAGCTCGGCGTAGTAGGTGCTGTCGCGCATCTCGGTGATCCGGACCTGCTCGAGCTTGGCGCCGACGGCTTCCAGGACGTCCTTGAACAGGTCGTGCGTCATGGGTCGCTCAGGGGTGATTCCCTGCTGTGCGAAGGCGATGGCGGTAGCCTCCACCGCGCCGATCCAGATCGGGAGGTAGCGCTCACCATCGACCTCACGCAGCAGGACGATCGGCTGGTTGGACGGCATCTCCACCCGGACGCCGACCACGTCGAGCTCGCGCACGCCTTCAACCCTACGCCAGTGT
>DASUYL010000102.1:0-9795 GCA_036377395.1 Jiangellaceae bacterium | reverse complement strand
AGGTCCGCGTCGTCTGACCGGCTGCGTTGCCGTCACGGCCCGGCCCCGCGCTGATGTCGGGGGCCGGGCCGAGCCATGTCCAGGATGGATTCCGGCATTCCGACGTAATGGCGGGACGCGAATATCGGAGCGTGTCACGGTGCCGCGGCGACCGCCGCGACGCTCAGTGCGGTGACATCGTGGTGCGCAAGTATCCGTGCGATGGGAAGGTCCAGAACGTCGTGGTACGGCGCCAGCCCATCGAGCACCTCTGGTCGCGTGGATGCGGCGACGCCGACGCTGCCGAGCGGAACATTCATGGCGCGGAAGTGCCGGCGATGGCCGTCGTTGATGTTGCGGTAGTAGCTCTCCTCGGCACGCAGCCGCTGCGCCGATCCGGGGCCCACTGCGACGCGGACATAGGACGCGACGACCGGTGGGGTGCGTCCGGCCTCGACGGCACCTTCGTGCACCCAGCGGCGGGCCCGAGCCGCCTGAGCGGGCAGCATCCAGTTGAGCAGGACGCCGTCGGCGATCATGCCACCCACCCGGCACAGCTGCGGTCTCATGGCTGCCAGGACGATTCGGACCTCATTCCCGAGGAGCTGGCGTAGCTCGGTGACGGCCTGCTGGACCGTGTCGATCGGCGCTGGCAACCGCCCAGATCCGATCCCGATCCAGAGCCTTGCCGGATCGAGGCCGAGACGGGCGATCTCCGCGGCGATGCCTGCGGGCTGATGTCGGTCGAGGGGGAGGACGCCCACGCCGAGTTCGAGCCGTGGCGGTGCGGCTGCGAAGTCTGCGAGCGTCTTCAGGCCAGAGGCGCCCGGCTCATCGTTCGACCACAACGAGTGGTACCCGAGTTGCGCACTCCGGACGGCGAGGTCATGAGCAAGTCCCGGGGGGAGGCCCGCGGTGATGCCCAGCCCTCGGCGGGAATGACGATGTTCATGATCTCGTCGACGCGCCATCAGGGGGGACCGAGAAGGGGGCGATAGTTGGCGTGGAAGATTCTCCGTCCCCATCTGCGCAGTATCACGTTGCGAAGGGAGGGCGGCAGGTTGCGGGTGCGATCCCGCCGGTGGGTCTGGGCGAGGACCCATCGGGTCCGAGGCGTGCGCCGAGCCTGGAATCTCTCTGTCCCCCGAGCGATGCCGCCCCCGGAGGTGAGGCATTCGGCGAGGACAAGGCCGTCTTCGAGCGCCATTGCGGCGCCTTCGGCCATGTTGGGTGATGTCGCGTGCGCCGCGTCCCCGACGAGCGCAGGCCGCCGACGGCCCTGCTGCCTTTCGTCGAAGAGGCAGCCGAAATCTGTCGCAACCTCGGCGAGCAATGGGCGGCGAGACATTCCACCAACGAAACGGCCTGATCCACGACGTGGTGGTCTGCGGGTGGCCGTTGACCCGGTCAGACGCTGTGCTGACCCGGTCAGACGCTGCGCCGACCCGGTCAGACGCCGGGCCGGGTCACAGGATTGGCCCTTGTGGCGCTACTTCGACGGCGGCAACGCCCCGGCCGTACAACGCGACGAGGCGGCCACCGTGCCGCGTTCGAAGCACGCCGGAATCATCTGCCAAGGTCGAGATGGCGTGCTCGATGACCTCGTCGATGCCGACCGTGTCGGGTTCGTCGTAGGCGACGTCGATGTGATCACCACTGGTGAGCCGGACGCGCAGGACAACTCCAGCCATGGTCGCCAACAGTAGAGGCAGCACGTCGCGGTGAAGCACTGGCTGCTCGGCCGGTGGACTGTCCGCGCCCCACGCACGCACGACGGCGGGGGCCCGACCTGGGACGGTGGGCCCTCCGCCGTGGACGGGCGAGCGTCGGCTCAGATGGGCCGTACGTTCTCCGCCTGCGGCCCCTTCTGGCCCTGAGTGACGTCGAACTCGACGCGCTGGTTCTCGTCCAGCGAGCGGTAGCCGTCAGCCGCGATGGCCGAGTAGTGCACGAACACATCGGCGCCACCGCCGTCCTGGGCGATGAAGCCGAAGCCCTTCTCGCCGTTGAACCACTTCACAGTGCCCTGGGTCATGTCGTACTCCTTCTGTGGTACGGGTACAGAGCCGGCGTGATTGCCGATCCCTGGGCTGCCGCCGTCGTCCCACATCCGGACACCGGTGCTCGTGGTCCACGCAATGAAGAAACGCCCGCTGGAGTGACAATCCGCGGGCGCCCGGAAACGTGCCAAGAACTGCTCATGCAACCGAGATCAACCTACCACGGCCGGGCCCGCGTCCCTCACGCTCGGATGCCGCAACCGCGGCGGCGTAACGTCCGCATCGTGAATGAGATCCGGGTCGACGACGTCACGGCACGATCACCCTCAGCCGAGCGAGCCGGGTGGTATGCATCGGCAGGCGGGCGGCCGCGGCGGTGAGCATCCATCTGTCCGGCGGAGGGGCCATGCCGCGGCGGATCGTGCTGAGCTGCGACGTCGCCGGATGTCCGGTCCAGGTGGAGCCATCGGCGGCGGAGCGGTGGCGCAGTGACGCCGATGCCGGAGCCTGGGCTCGCGACCATGCAGAGGGTTGGACATACGACCCGGTCCGCGGAACTGACTACTGCCCCGAGCACGCCGCGTTCAGCACGCCCCCTGCCCCGGGCACGGTGCCGCCCCGGCCGAGTGCAACGGCGCGGGACCGGGCGGGCAATCCGGTGAACCGCGACGACTATGTCGCGCAACTACGGAGACAGCTCGCCGAAGGTCCGCAGGCGACGGTCGCGCCCCCGGTGCTGACCCGTGCCCAGGCCGGTGTCGTGGCCCGCCTTCTCGACGAGCTCGCCGGCGTCTACCGGGGAGAGGACATCGGCGTACTCGCTGGTGAACTCTCCCAGCTGATCGACAGTCGACTCGCGGAGCAGGACTAATCGCGGAGATCACCAGCCAAGCGGCGAACTCCGGCCGTGCAGGGAGTGACGTGAACGATCGCTGTGATGTCGTCGTGGTGGGCTCGGGGCCGAACGGGCTGGCCGCGGCCGTCGTCATGGCCCGGGCCGGACTCGAGGTCCGCGTCTTCGAGGCACAGGACTCGATCGGCGGCGGCGCCCGGACGCTCGATCTGGGCACGGTGCCCGGGCTCGTGCACGACCTCTGCTCGGCGGTCCATCCGATGGCGGCCATGTCGCCGTTCTTCCGGGCCTTCGACCTTCCGTCGCGCGTCGAGCTCCGGTACCCGGAGGTGTCGTACGCGCAACCCCTGGACGGCGGCCGCGCCGGCATCGCATACCGAGACCTGGAACGGACGGTGGCAAGGCTCGGCCCTGATGGGCCCGCGTGGCGTCGGCTGATGAGACCTCTCGTCGAGCGGATCGACGGGATCGTCGCCACCGCGATGTTCGACCGGCGCAGCATCCCCTCGGCCCCGGTCGCGGCGGTGCGGTTCGGGCGTGCCACGCTCGAGCAGGGATCATCGCTGTGGAACCTCCGCTGGCGGGCCGATGTCGCGCCGGCGATGCTCACCGGTGTGGCGGCGCACTCGATCTCGACGCTGCCGAGCCTCGCGGCCGCTGGGGCGGCGACGTTGCTTGCCTCGCTGGCGCACGCACCCGGATGGCCGCTGCCGGTCGGTGGCAGCCAGGCGATCACCGACGCGTTGGTCTCGGACTTGACCGGGCACGGTGGCACCGTGACGGCCGGCGTCGAGGTGTCCGACCTGGCGCAGTTGCCTCCCGCGCACGCCTACCTGTTCGACGTCACCCCCCGGGCGCTGCTGCGGATCGCGGGAAACCGGTTGCCGCGCCGGTACGTGCGCACACTGTCGCGGTTCCCCCACGGCAACGGTGCGACCAAGGTCGACTTCGCCCTCTCCGGTCCGGTGCCCTGGGAGCATCCCGACGTCGGCCGGGCCGGCACCGTCCACGTCGGCGGCTCCCGCTCGCAGATGGTCGAGGCCGAGGACGCCGTCGCCGCCGGCCGGCATGCCGAGCGGCCGATGATCCTCGCCTCCGACCCGGCGCTCCTCGACCCCTCGCGCAAGGTCGGCGGTGTGCGTCCGTTGTGGACGTATGCGCACGTCCCGGCAGGCTCGACGGTCGACATCGGCGACACCGTGCAGGCACAGATCGAGCGTTTCGCGCCCGGGTTCGGCGACCTCGTCGTCGCTCGGAACGTCATCCCTGCGGCGGAATTGCCGCGGCACAACGCCAACTACGTCGACGGAGACATCGCCGCCGGCGCGGTCACGCTCTGGCGGATGCTCGCCCGCCCGTCGGCGCGCTGGGACCCGTACTCGACCCCGCTGCCGGGGGTCTACCTGTGCTCGGCGTCGACGCCGCCTGGCCCGGGTGTGCACGGCATGGCCGGGCTGCACGCCGCGCGCCGAGCGTTACGCGACCGCTTCGGGATACGTGTGATCCCCCAGCTGAGTCCGGATTCGACGTGACTACGTGACCGCCGTGCCCTCTCCCGGAGAGGCGAGCTCTGGTTCGCCACGACCAGCGGGACGGAGGCGGCGAAGGTAGGGCACGATCTTCTCCAGCGGGAAGAAGGCCAGCCAGCAGACCACCGTCGGCAGGAAGTGGATGCCGAGACTGAGGTAGGTCACCAGATGGAAGCTCAGGAAGAACCCGACCGCGAGTACCAACGCCCTGCCGCGGAGGAACAGGACGATCGGAGAGAGGAACTCGGCGATGAGTAGCACCCACTGCCCGATCCGCAGCAGCCACGGATAGTCGAGCACCCACGTGGCCAGCTCGGTGCCGCGCCGGATGATCGCCCAGGTGAAGACGGCACCACCGCCCCACGCGAACGGACTTCCGTTACGGACCCACTTGACGAAGGCCGAACCCACATAGGTGGCGACGGTCGCGACCTGGACGCACCGGAACGCCCAGCCGGCCGCCTCACTCTGGGTGGCGTCGGTGAACCTGGCCGGGCCGACGGTCGGCAGGACCCAGAGCGCCACCAGTAGGGCGAGGTGGTCGTGGTCGACCTTGCCGAAGGACATGCCGACGATCAGCCATTCGAGGTAGCAGACAGCGACGATCCACCCGGCCAGCCGGGGCAGGCGACCGGTCGCCGCGACCAGTGCACCCACGACCAGGACGATCTGGAGTCCGTGCACCAGCGCTGGTGAGGGCGTGGGCAGCGGGAGCAGTCGACCGATGAACAGCGGCTGGTACAGCTCGGGTGCGTATCCGTGCGGCACCACGTCGTTGACGAGGATGAAGATGTCGTAGATAAGGAACAGGTAGACGATCGTCCGGAAGACGGCCGCACGGGCCAGCGGGACCGGTGTCGTCCACCAGCCTGCGACGCGTTGAACGACCCGGCTCACCGGACGTCCCACTCGGCGAGCTGCTCCGTCGCGGGCGGACCGGTCTGGTAGCCGTCGCGCAGCTGATAGGTGTCGCGCATCAGGTAGAGGCTCGTGTACTGGTCCCGATCAGGATGGAGGGCTCGGTAGGCGTCGGCGATCACCTGCATCAGGGAGGGGTCGGCGAGGAATCGGCCGAGTTGTCCCTCGACCTCTGCGCGACCGATCCCGGTACCGGTCGCGTGGAGTGGGACCGGCACACGCCGCAGGCCGCTCTCGGTGTCGGCGAGCATGTACACCGAGCGGACCTGGCCGTTCAGGTCGTGGGCGCTGGCGTATTGGGCCATCGAGCCGAACGGGAAGAAGTCGTCGCTGTCCGCGACCGTCCCGTGGACCAGGGCGGCGATGCCTGCCAGCGCCACCCCCACCCGCCATGCCCGGCCGCGGCCGGACAGGCGCAGCGGCGCCCCGGTGCCGGCGTGGGCGGTGCTCACGACGGCCAAGGGTAACGGCGCGACGGGCGCACTTCACCGCGAATCCGGGTGCGACTGTCCGGGGCTGGCTTGCACTCTCAGGTGCCGAGTGCTAAACACGGATTAGCACTCTGCAGATGAGAGTGATAAACGACAGGTACCGGGTCGACGAGGTACCGGTGTCCCGGCGACAGGAGCCGGGCCGCCGTGGCCGTCCGTCGCGGGCGTCGAGCCGGTCATCCACCCGCTACCCGGGAGGACCAGGAAACCCATGCCCAAGATCATTGCCTTCGACGAGGAGGCGCGGCGTGGCCTCGAGCGCGGCATGAACCAGCTTGCCGACGCGGTACGGGTCACGCTCGGACCCAAGGGTCGCAACGTCGTCCTCGAGAAGAAGTGGGGCGCGCCGACCATCACCAACGACGGCGTCTCCATCGCGAAGGAGATCGAGCTCGAGGACCCGTGGGAGAAGGTCGGCGCCGAGCTCGTCAAGGAGGTCGCGAAGAAGACCGACGACGTCGCCGGCGACGGCACCACGACGGCGACCGTGCTCGCACAGGCGCTCGTTCGTGAGGGCCTGCGGAACGTTGCCGCCGGTGCCAGCCCGATGGCTCTCAAGCGCGGTATCGAGAAGGCGGTCGAGGCCGTCGCCGAGCAGCTTCTCGCCTCGGCCAAGGACGTCGAGACCAGGGAGCAGATCGCCGCGACCGCGTCGATCTCCGCAGCCGACACCCAGATCGGCGAGCTCATCGCCGAGGCGATGGACAAGGTCGGCAAGGAGGGCGTCATCACCGTCGAGGAGAGCAACACCTTCGGGCTCGAGCTCGAGCTCACCGAGGGTATGCGCTTCGACAAGGGGTACATCTCCGGCTACTTCGTCACCGACGCCGAGCGCCAGGAGGCCGTCCTCGAGGACGCCCACGTGCTGCTGGTCGAGTCCAAGATCTCCAGCGTCAAGGACCTGCTGCCGCTGCTGGAGAAGGTCATGCAGGCCGGCAAGCCGCTGCTGATCATCGCTGAGGACGTCGAGGGCGAGGCCCTGGCGACCCTGGTGGTCAACAAGATCCGTGGCACGTTCAAGTCCGTCGCGGTGAAGGCGCCGGGCTTCGGCGACCGTCGCAAGGCCATGCTGCAGGACATCGCGATCCTCACCGGTGGCCAGGTCATCAGCGAGACCGTTGGTCTCAAGCTGGAGAACGCGACGCTCGACCTGCTCGGCCAGGCTCGCAAGATCGTCGTCACCAAGGACGAGACGACGATCGTCGAGGGCGCAGGCGACGCCGACCAGATCGCCGGCCGGGTCAGCCAGATCCGCACCGAGATCGACAACTCCGACAGTGACTACGATCGCGAGAAGCTCCAGGAGCGTCTTGCCAAGCTGGCCGGCGGCGTCGCCGTCATCAAGGCCGGCGCGGCCACCGAGGTCGAGCTCAAGGAGCGCAAGCACCGCATCGAGGACGCGGTGCGCAACGCGAAGGCAGCCGTCGAGGAGGGCATCGTCCCCGGCGGTGGTGTCGCGCTCATCCAGGCCGCCCAGAAGGCGTTCGAGAAGCTCGAACTGGACGGCGACGAGGCCACAGGTGCCGCGATCGTCAAGGTTGCGGTCGAGGCCCCGGTCAAGCAGATCGCGGTCAACGCCGGCCTCGAGGGCGGCGTCGTGGTCGAGCGCGTGCGCGGACTGGAGCCGGGCCACGGTCTGGACGCGAACACCGGCGAGTACGTCGACCTGGTCAAGGCCGGCATCATCGACCCGGCCAAGGTCACCCGGTCGGCACTGCAGAACGCTGCGTCGATCGCCGGCCTCTTCCTCACTACCGAGGCCGTGATCGCCGACAAGCCCGAGAAGGAGAAGGTGCCGGCCGGTGCCGGCGCCGGCGACATGGGCGGCATGGACTTCTGAGTCCAGCCCGCATCGCACCAGAGGAGGGCGGCTTCCCGGTTACCGGGGAGCCGCCCTTCACGTGTGCCCGACGTCCTCGGCCCTGGGCGTGCGTGTAATGCGAAGCTGGGCGTACCAGAGCCCCTAGCAGAGTTGATCATGGCGAAGTGGGCCCACTTCTGGGCCTCCGGAGCCCCACTTTGCCATGATCAACGCGGAGCCACGCGGAGACGAGCGGAGCCGACCCGGACCGAGGGCAGTGGCGCCGGGTCAGAGTTCGCCGAGGGCTGCGACGACGATCCCGGACTTCTCGCACAGCCAGCATGGGTCCTGGCCGAGCTCGGGCTCGATGTGCAGCTCATGCGGATCGGTGTCGTCGCAGGCGGTGCACCGCGGCCACCGGCCGATCTGCCCGTCGAGCAGGCGGTCCTGGACGTCCTGAGCCACCTGTCCGGCGACGTAGGAGGCTCCGTCGGGCCACTCCCCGACCCACCAGCGACGCTCGGTGACGACGTCCTCCAGCACGTCGACCGCTGCCGCCGAGTCGAGTCCGCGCGCACCCAAGTCGTGGAGCACCCGGGCGCGGGCCTCGAGCAGCGGGTCGGCACTCATGGTCCGATCGTGCCAGCCGCGCCGACGCCGTGGCGCGCCCCGGTGCTGACAGACTGGCGCTTGTCGAGGGGAGGGCCGGTGCGGCCGTTGCTCGAGATCATCGCGCTGGGTGGGGGCGACGCAGCCGGAGCGCAGGAGGGTGGAGCGGACCGGCTCGAGGTCGTCACGGACATGGACTCCGACGGTCTGACGCCGACCGTCGAAACGGTGCGTGACCTCAAGCGGGAGTGCGATCTTCCGTTGCGGGTGATGCTGCGCGCAAACGACGGGTTCTCCACCAGCGGCTCGGAGCTCACCCGCCTGCAGGGTGCCGCACACCAGCTGGCCGAGGCCGGCGCGGACGGCTTCGTGCTCGGGTTCCTCGGCCCCACCGTCGAGATCGACGTCGACGCGACCCTCGCACTCGCCGACGAGCTCGGCAGCCTGCCATGGACCTTCCACCGCGCCGTCGACAACGCGCTCGACTACGACCGGGCTTGGCAGCGGCTGCGGATGATGCCGCGGCTGGACACCGTGCTGACGGCCGGCTCGGCTCGCGGCGTGCCCGCCGGGCTCGACGAGCTGTGCCGCCGGGCGGCGGACGATCCCGTGGCGGCCGGGCTGATCATGGCCGGCGGCGGGCTCCAGCCCGACCACGTGCCCTGGTTGGCCCGCGCCGGGGTGCGCAAGTTCCACGTCGGATCACGGGTGCGACCCGGCGGCTCGTGGAAGGCGTACGTCGATGCGTCGATGGTCCGGTCGTGGCGCACCCTGGTCGACGACGCCGTCGCCGCCGCACTGTGAACCGGCCGACGTGATCTACGTCGACCCGCCGATCTGGCCGGGACACGGTCGGCTGTGGTCGCACCTGGTGTCCGACGCTTCCTTCACCGAACTGCACGCGTTCGCGGCGGCCGTCGGCATCCCGGCCCGCGGCTTCGAGCGTGACCACTACGACGTCCCGGCGGAGATGTACGAGCACGTCGTAGCGGCGGGCGCACTGCCGGTCAGCACCCGCGAGGTCGTGCGGCGGCTGGGGGCCGCGGGCCTCAGGAGGCGGAAGCACCGCCCCTCAGCAGGGTGAGCTCGGTCTCGAGGTTGTGACGGGCCCGCTCCTCCCACCGGTCGCGTGCGGTCGCGGTCGAGAACAGCGGCGTCCGGGCCAGCAGCGTGTCCAGCACTGCGGTCCTCCCGCGTCGAAACTCCTCCTCCGGAATGTGCGCATACTCCTCCCGCACGGCAGCGGCGTACCCCGCGTACTCGGTGGGATCACCACCGAGGACGGCCAGGTCGGCATCGCAGAGGACGCCGCCGTTGCGGTCGCCGGGCGCCGGGTCGTGCCCATCGGTGAGCTCGATGAGCCGCATCACCTCGGCCACCAGGGCGTCGTCGAGTCCGGCGGCATGCAACACGGAGTCAGCAAGGAGGGCGCTGTCCCGTTCGTCGGCGCCGGGCCGTCCCGTGTACACGGCGTCGTGGAACCAGGCGGCCAACCGCACCGCGCGGACGTCGTCGGCCTCGGCCGCCAACTCGTCCACGGCGTCGAGCACCGCTGTGAGGTGCCTCACGTCGTGGTAGCGCCGGTGCGGCTCCGACCAACGTCGGAGCAGGTCGC
>DASUYL010000101.1:0-7480 GCA_036377395.1 Jiangellaceae bacterium | reverse complement strand
ACACCGAGGTGCTGGTCACGGCCGGTGCCACCGAGGCGATCGCGGCCACCATCCTGGCCTTGACCGGCCCGGGCGACGAGGTCGTCACCTTCGAGCCCTACTACGACTCCTACGCCGCGTCGATCGCGCTCTCCGGCGCCGCGCGGCGCACGGCAGTGCTTCGCACGCCGCACTTCGCGGTGGACGAGGACGAACTGAGGGCAGCCTTCAACGACAGGACCCGGCTGGTCCTGCTGAACTCGCCACACAACCCCACCGGCAAGGTGTTCGACCGGGCAGAGCTCGAACTGGTCGCTTCGTTGGCTCGGGAACACGACGCGCTCGTCGTCACCGACGAGGTCTACGAGCACCAGACCTTCGACGGCGTCACCCACGTCCCGATGGCGACTCTCCCCGGTATGGCCGATCGGACCGTCACGATCTCCTCGGCGGGCAAGACGTTCTCGGTCACCGGCTGGAAGGTGGGCTGGTTGCACGCCCCGGCCGACGTCACCGCCGCGATCCGCGCGGTCAAGCAGTTCCTGACCTATGTCAACGGGGCACCCTTCCAGCCGGCCGTGGCCCGGGCGCTCGGTCTCGGCGACGAGTTCTTCCGGCGGCTCGCCGCCGACCTCCAGCGCAAGCGAGACGTGCTCTCGTCGGGGCTTCGCGATGCTGGCTTCGAGGTCTATCCGCCGAGCGGCACCTATTTCGTCGTGGCCGACGCGGCGCCACTGGGATTTCGCGACGGCATGGAGCTCTGCCTCCGGCTTCCGGAGCTCGTCGGGGTGGCCGCGGTGCCGGTGGCCGTCTTCCACGACGACGTGGACGCGGCCCGGTCACTCGTCCGTTTCGCCTTCTGCAAGCGCGACGATGTGCTGTCCGAAGCCGCCGAGCGGCTTGCGCGCCTCGGCTCCTCATGACCCGGCCCGTTGACCCGACCGGGCTAGCATGAGGCATGCCTGACGACCTCGGACTGCCTGAGCCGTTCTCGCCGCTCGGGCTGACCTTTGACGATGTGCTGCTGCTGCCCGGACCCTCCGACGTCGTCCCCAACCAGGTCGACACCGCCTCGCGGGTCAGCCGGAACATCTTGGTCCGGATCCCGCTGGTGTCCTCGGCCATGGACACGGTGACCGAGGCACGAATGGCGGTGGCGATGGCGCGCCAGGGTGGGCTCGGCGTGCTGCACCGGAACATGTCGATCGAGGACCAGGCGCGCCAGGTCGACCTGGTCAAGCGCTCCGAGTCGGGCATGGTCTCCGACCCGGTGACCACGGGACCGGACGCCACCCTGGCGGAGGTCGACGCGCTGTGCGGCCAGTACCGGATCTCCGGACTGCCGGTCGTCGACGAGCGCGACGTGCTGCTCGGCATCGTCACCAACCGCGACATCCGGTTCGTCCCGGCCGATCAGCACGCCACGCGCCGGGTACGCGAGGTCATGACGCCGATGCCGCTCGTCACCGCGCCGGTCGGCATCAGGCCCGACGACGCTTTCGCACTGCTCGCCAAGCACAAGATCGAAAAGCTGCCGCTTGTCGACACCGACGGACGGCTGACCGGCCTCATCACGGTCAAGGACTTCGTCAAGTCCGAGCAGTTTCCCGACGCCACGAAGGATGCCGAGGGCCGGCTGGTCGTCGCAGCCGCGGTCGGGTTCTTCGGAGATGCGTGGGAGCGGTCGATGGCGCTCGTCGAGACCGGCGTCGACGTCCTCGTCGTCGACACGGCCCACGGCCACACCGGCGTCCTGCTCGAGATGGTCCGGCGGCTGAAGGCCGAGCCGGCGGCTGCAGGCGTGGACGTGGTCGGCGGCAACGTCGCCACCCGAGCCGGCGCCCAGGCGCTGGTCGACGCCGGCGTGGATGGTGTGAAGGTCGGGGTGGGACCGGGCTCCATCTGCACCACCAGGGTCGTCGCCGGCGTCGGGGTTCCGCAGGTCACGGCGATCCACGACGTAGCCCAGGCATGCCGGACGGCGGGAGTGCCGGTGATCGGGGACGGCGGGCTGCAGTACTCCGGCGACATCGCCAAGGCGCTCGTGGCGGGTGCGGACACCGTCATGCTCGGGTCCCTGCTGGCCGGCTGCGAGGAGAGCCCGGGGCAGTTGATCTTCGTCAACGGCAAGCAGTTCAAGTCCTACCGGGGCATGGGCTCGCTCGGCGCGTTGCAGAAGCGCGACCGCGAGGTCTCCTACTCGCGCGACCGTTACTTCCACACCGATCTACCCGGTGACGACATGCTGGTTCCCGAGGGTGTCGAGGGACAGGTGCCCTACCGCGGCCCGCTGGCCGCCGTCGCGCATCAGCTGGTCGGCGGCCTGCGACAGTCGATGTTCTATTGCGGCGCCCGGTCGGTCCTCGAGCTCAAGGAGCGCGGGCGGTTCGTGCGCATCACGGCGGCAGGGCTGAAGGAGTCACACCCGCACGACATCCAGATGACGGTCGAGGCGCCCAACTACTTCTCCCGCTGACCCTCGCCGCGGTACCAAGCCTGCCGGCACGCGCGATCGAGGTGGCTCGGTAGCCTTCTCGGCGTGACGGAGGTCGAGATCGGCAGGGGCAAACGGGGCCGAGCCGCGTACGCGTTCGACGACATCGCGATCGTTCCGAGTCGGCGCACCCGCGACCCCGAGGAGGTCTCGACGCACTGGCAGATCGACGCCTACCGCTTCGAGATCCCGCTGATGGCCGCGCCGATGGACTCCGTCATGTCCCCGACCACCGCGGTCCTGCTGGGAAAGCTCGGCGGCCTGGGAGTACTCGACCTGGAGGGTCTGTGGACGCGCTATCCCGACCCGGCGCCGCTGCTGGCGGAGATCGCCGGACTCGACGACGGTGACGCCACCCGGCGCATGCAAGAGCTCTACGAGGAGCCGGTGCGCGAGGAGCTCATCGCCAGCCGGTTGCGCGAGATCCGTGACGCCGGTGTGACCGTCGCCGGAGCACTCTCACCGCAGCGGGTGAAGCGGTACCACGAAGCCGTCCTCGACGCCGGAGTCGACCTGTTCGTGATCCGAGGGACGACGGTCTCCGCCGAGCACGTGTCCGGCCGGGCCGAGCCCCTCAACCTCAAGCAGTTCATCTACGAGCTCGACGTGCCGGTGATCGTCGGCGGCTGCGCGACTTACCAGGCCGCCCTGCACCTGATGCGGACGGGTGCGGCCGGAGTGCTCGTCGGCTTCGGGGGCGGCAGCGCACACACGACCCGGACGGTGCTCGGGCTGACCGTGCCGATGGCCTCGGCCGTCGCCGACGTCGCGGCCGCCCGGCGGGACTACCTCGACGAGTCGGGCGGGCGCTACGTGCACGTCATCGCCGACGGTTCGATCGGCCGCTCGGGTGACATTGCCAAGGCGATCGCCTGCGGGGCCGACGCCGTCATGGTCGGTTCGCCGCTGGCTCGTGCCACCGAGGCCCCCGGCCGGGGACGGCACTGGGGATCGGAGGCGCATCACCGACAGCTGCCCCGGGGCGAGCGGGTGAAGGTCGACACGATCGGCCCGCTGGAGCAGATACTCCTCGGGCCCTCCCACGTCGCCGACGGGTCGATGAACCTCGTGGGGGCCCTGCGGCGGGCGATGGCGATGACGGGATACACGGAGGTCAAGGAGTTCCAACGGGTGGAGGTGACCGTCCGGCGCTGACCCGCCGCATGCAGTGCCGGTTGTCAGGCCGACACGCGACGTCGGCGCAGGCAGCCGACCTGTCAGGCCTGACAACCGGGCCTACCCAGCCTTCCGGGCCAACCCGGCCAACCCGGGTGCGCGCCGCGACAATCCGGTCAACCCGGTGCGTGCGCCGTAGGCTGGTCGACGTGACGACGTCCCCGTCCGGCACGGTCGATGCGATCGACCAGGCGTTGGTCCACCAGCTCGTCGACAAGATCGTCGCCCGGCCGCGGGCCCAGCGCGAGGTCACCGTTGCTCCCTTCACCGGCAAGCCGTTGGCCGAGCTGCCGATTTCGACACCGGCGGACGTCGAGGCGGCCTTCCGGGCGGCGCGACGAGCTCAGGCGCGCTGGGCGGCGCAGCCGGTCGAGGACCGGGCCCGGACGATCGGCCACATCCATGACCTGATCCTCGACCGGCAGTCCGAGGTCGCCGACCTGGTGCAGGCGGAGTCGGGCAAGGCCAGGCGCGACGCGTTCGAGGAGATCGGCGACGTCGCGCTGGCCGCGCGCTACGCCGCCGCCCGCGGTCCGAGGCTGCTGCGCGACCGCCGTCGCCTCGGCCTCGTTCCCGGGCTGACCTGGGCTCTCGAGGTGCGCCACCCCAAGGGTGTCGTCGGCGTGATCTCTCCGTGGAACTACCCGCTCACCCTTGCGATCTCCGACAACCTGCCGGCCTTCGTCGCGGGCAACGCCGTCGTCCACAAGCCCGACGTCAAGGCGACGCTGACGGCTCTGCTGGCGCGCTCCATCGCCGTGGAGGCCGGGCTGCCGGAGGCCCTCTGGCAGATCGTGGTCGGCGACGGCCCGACGATCGGTGCCGCACTCGTGGAGCACGCCGACTACCTGTCGTTCACCGGCTCCACCGCTGCGGGTCGGACGGTGGCCCGGCGATTGGGGGAGCGGCTGGTCGGCGGGTCGCTCGAGCTCGGTGGCAAGAACGCGATGCTCGTACTCGACGACGCCGACCTCGGCCGCGCCACCGAGTGCGCGGTTCGGGCGTGTTACTCCAACGCCGGCCAGCTCTGCGTCTCGATGGAGCGGATCTACGTCGCGGCCCCTCTCCGGGACGAGTTCGAGCGCCGCTTCCTCGAACGGGTCCGCGCACTCACGGTGGGTGCTGCGTTCGACTACTCCGTCGAGGTCGGGTCCCTGGTGTCCCAGGCGCAGTTGGACAAGGTGGTCCGGCACGTCGAGGACGCCGTCGCCAAGGGTGCGACGGTGCTGACCGGGGGCAGGGCGAGACCCGATCTCGGGCCGTGGTTCTACGAGCCCACCGTGCTTGCCGGTGTCCGCCCCGGCATGCTCGCCGCCGACGAGGAGACGTTCGGTCCGGTGGTCGCGCTCTACTCGGTGCCCGACGACGACGCGGCGGTCGACCTAGCGAACGGCACCGCCTTCGGGCTCAACGCCAGCGTATTCACCGCCGACCACCGGCGCGGCGTACGGGTCGCGAAGCGGCTGCGCTACGGATCTGTCAACGTGAACGAGGGCTACGCCGCCGTGTGGGGCAGCCATGACCTTCCCTTGGGCGGCATGAAGGCGTCGGGTATGGGCCGGCGCCATGGCCGGGAGGGCATCCTGCGCTACACCGAGTCGCAGTCGATCGCCGTGCAGCGCCTTCACGGCATTGCACCGCCGGGGAACATGGGTTACGACCGGTTCACCGACGTCGTCACTCGCGCGCTACGGCTCGTCCGCCGAACCGGGCGTCCGTGACCCCATGGACGACGCGCGACATCCCGGACCTGGCCGGCCGGACGGCAGTCGTGACAGGTGCGAATTCCGGGCTCGGCCTCCAAGTGTCCATGGGGCTCGCCCGGCACGGCGCCCACGTGGTGCTCGCCTGCCGCGACCGCGCACGCGGTGCCGCGGCGCTGGAACAGGTCGTCGGATCGGCCGAGTTGGTCGTCCTCGACCTGGCCGAACTGGCGTCCGTACGCGCCGCTGCGACCGAGATCGGACGGTCGCATGACCGGCTGGACCTGCTGGTGTGCAACGCGGGAGTCATGGCGACACCGCACCGGCTGACCGTGGACGGATTCGAGCTCCAGTTCGGCACCAACCACCTCGGGCACTTCGCGTTGACCGGCCTCGTGATGCCACGCCTGCTCGCCGGCATGGGAACCCGCGTGGTCGTGGTCAGCAGCAACATGCACCGCCTGGGTCGCATGTCGGCGGACGACCTCGGGCTGGATCACCGGTACCAGAAATGGTTTGCCTACGGTCGGTCCAAGCTGGCCAACCTGCTGTTCATGACCGAGCTCCAGCGCCGTGCCGACGAAGCCGGCGTCGATCTCACCAGCGTGGGAGCACATCCCGGCTGGGCGTCGACCAACCTGCAGGTCACCGGTCCTCGAATGGCGGGCAGCGGGATCGAGCAGGCCCTCGCCGCGGTCGGTAACCGCCTGTTCGGACAGTCCGCGCATTCCGGGGCGCTGCCACTGCTCCGCGCCGCCACCGACCCGAACGTCGCGCCCGCCGGCTACTACGGCCCCGGCGGCCGGCGCGGTCATCCGGGGCGCGCCTCCATGAGTGCCGCCGCGCGGGATCCCGGTACGGCAAGGGCGCTCTGGGAGGAGTCGGAGCGGCTGACCGGCGTCGCGTACGAGTGGTCGACGCGCCGCCCTCCGGGCTGACCGCGCATGCGGAGCCGTCTGTCCGGCGTCGCACCGGCATGGTCCGCGAACCGGCCGCCCGTCGGGCCCCGCAGGTCGCCGCCTTTGGACATCCGCCGCGGTCGGGTTAATATAAGTCACAACTTATTTAGGAGGTTGTGATGCGCACCATCGACCCGGTCCGCTCCGCCGGACTGGTGACCCGCGAGATTCGCACCGGCTCTCGGGAGGGCCGGCCGACCAAGATCGCGATCGCGCGCCGCAGGTACGTCGCCGAGCGCCTCGATGTGTGGGACGCGCTCACCGACGCCGAGCGGATCCCGCGCTGGTTCCTGCCGGTCAGCGGCGACCTCGCCGTCGGCGGCCGCTACCAGCTCGAGGGCAACGCCGGCGGGGTCATCGAGAGCTGCGAGCAGCCGGAGAGCTTCGTCGTGACCTGGGAGTTCGGCGGCATGGCCTCGTGGCTGCGGGTCCACCTGAGCGAGGACGACGGCGGCACGACGCTCGAACTGGTCCACGAGGCGCACGTGGACCCCGACCTGTGGGCGCAGTTCGGCCCCGGGGCGGTCGGCGTCGGTTGGGATCTTGCCCTGTTCGGCCTCGACCAGCACCTCGCCAGCGGCGCCACCGTCGACCCGGCCGAGGCGGCCACCTGGCTGGTGAGCCCCGAGGGAGTCGAGTTCGCGCAGCTGTGCAGCGAGGGATGGGCGCAGGCCGCGATCGGCGACGGCGACGAGCCCGAGCAGGCCCGGGCCGCAGCGGAACGCACCGTCGCCTTTTACACCACGCCGCCCGAGGCCACCCCGGAGAGCTGATGATCGGCACCGTCTTCGACGCGCTGGGCGACCCGGTACGCCGCCGGATCCTCGAGCTGCTCGGCGACGGCGAGCGGCCGGCGGGAGCGATCGCGCACGCGCTGCACCTGCAGTTCGGGATCTCCCAGCCGGCCGCTTCCCAGCACCTTCGGGTCCTGCGCGGGGCCGGACTGGTCACCGTGCGGGCCGAAGGCACCCGCCGCATCTACGGCGTCGACACTGCAGGACTCGCCGTGATTCAGGACTGGCTTGCGCGCTTCGCGGACGCCTTCGCCCAGCCCCTCGACGCCCTGGAGACCGAGCTCGCCCGCGGCCGGCGCGAGCGGCGGCGCACCGGCCGCGCGGACGCGGCCCGGCAGCCGCGACCTGCCGACGCCCCGGGAGTCACCGCTTGAT
>DASUYL010000100.1:0-22139 GCA_036377395.1 Jiangellaceae bacterium | reverse complement strand
ACAACGGCGGCTCGGCGGCGAAGACCAGCATCCGCGGACCGCCGCAGAGCAGGAACGACACCACGAACAACGCCCGGCGCGGCAGTCGGTGCCCGACCACGCCGAACATCAGCGAGCCCACCAACGCTCCGCCGCCCATCGCCGCCACCAGCAATCCCAGAGCCACCGAACCGCCGAGATGCCGGTCGGCGAACACCGGCAGGATCACCGTCGTCCACGCCGCATCGAAGAAGTTCGTCATGACCAGCAGCACCGTGATCGCCCGCAACAGCGGCTGACGCCACAAAAAGCCGAGCCCCTCGGCGAGCTCGCGCCAGTAGGAGCCGCCGGCCGCCGGCTGCGAGCCGCCGCCGACGGTCCGCACCGAGTCGACCGACCTCGGCACCAGCCAGGCCACCAGCAGCGCGGAGACCGCGAACGTCGCCGCGTTGACCACAAGCGTGTTCACCGGGCCCAGCGCGGCGACCAGCAAGCCTGCCACCGGGCCGCCGACCAGCCGCGCACCGCGCTCGAGCGCTTCGAAGGTCCCGACCGCCCGCTCCAGCGGCACCTGCGCGCGTTCGGCGATCTCCGGCAGCAGTGATGATCTGGCCGAACGGCCGGGCGTGTCGAACAGGCCGGTGGCGAAGATCAGCAGCATCAGCGCCCAGAACGGCAAGCCGACCGTCGCGGCCAGGACGGGAACCGCCAGGATCGTCGCGCCGCCGATCAGGTCGGTGACGATGCTCGTGCGCCGGTAGCCTGCCCGGTCGACGAAGACACCGCCGAGCGCTCCTCCGACCACGACGGGTAGCACCGCGAAGAATGCCGCCACACCGGTCAGCGAGGCGCTGCCGGTGGTGTCGAGCACGTACAACGGCAGGGCGATGAACGTGATCATGTTGCCGGTCAGCGACACGGCGTGTGCCGCCAGCAGTCCGGTCAGCGGAACCCGACGACCCCTCACGGGTCGCTCCGGAACCCGAAGTAGAGCATCGTCACCTGGGCCGCATCCGGCCGGTTCGGGTCGCTGCGCGCCGTCCACCGTGCCGCGACACCGTCGAGTTCGTCGCGCAACTCGGCCAGCTCACCGGCCGTGAGATGCATGATCGCGTCGCTGCCGGCAGCCGCCGCGATCCACTCCCGGTCGAGGCCGGGCTCGACGTCGAGGTAGTGCTCCAGCTTCTGCACCCAGCGGGCCAGGATCGTGCGCTGCATCATGTCCGCGGCCAGCCGCCGCTCGGGGTCGTCCAGCGTCTCGGCCCGGTCCCAGACCGTCCGCGCATGGGCTGCCCGCCACCATCGTTCGCGGCCGTTCGGCGCCAGCTCCGGCGCCTCGTGCACGAAGCCATGCTTGGCCAGCGTGGTCAGGTGGTAGCTGACGGAGCCCGGCGCCTCGTCGACGATCTCGCTGAGCATCCCGACGTTCTGCGGACCACGCGCTCTCAACTCCCCCAGGAGCCGCAGCCGGGTGGGGTGAGCGAGGGCACGCATCTCCCCCGGGTCGCGAAGCCGGATACGCGAGGAGGAGTCCGCCATGCCGCCAGAGTAGACGTACAAGAACTCACGTGCAAGAGTTCTTGTACGTCTTGGTACCGTGAGATCGGTCCTCCCGGCGACTCGGACCTCACGTGGGTCACACGCAGAGCAGCACCAAGCTCACGTCGATCACGGCCGAGCAGCACCGACGTCACGTCGATCAGCGTTCCAGCGCCCACACCGGACACGCACGCCGTCGGCCGAACCTCAGGGCTCGAGCAGCGTCTCGTAGTGGGCGGAGCGCTCGTCGAACCGCGTCAGGACCTCGCGCGCCTCCGCGGGGACGTAAGCGACCTCGTAATCGGCTCCCCCGAAGGCCCGAACAGCGTCCATCGAGTCGAAGAACATGAGCGTGGCGAACTCGACCTCGCCGTCGAGCTCACGCCGGAGCAGATACGCGCCCCGGTACCCCGCCAGTCCGCGGTCGCGGATGCTCGGGAGCACCCGGTTGCTGACGATGTCCTGATAGGCGTCGGCATTCTCCGGCGTGGTCCAGCCGCGCCAGTATCGGACGATCACGGATCGATCCCTTCGCTGAGCTCACGCCGTGTCGGCACGGAGCAGGGAGCGGACGACGCGCAGCCCGACCGAGCCCCGGGCCAGGTCGAACGAATCACTGTCGACGATCTCGCGCAAGGTCTCGCGAGCACGCGCGACGACGACCCGGTCGGCAACGGCCCAGGCCTGAACACGATCCGCGACATCGAGACCCTCTTCGGTGCGCTGGATCACCTGGGCGGTCAGCGCGGTCTGCACCGCATGCAGGTCGTCACGCAACGCAGCCCGCGCCATCGTCTGCCACCGGTCGGAGCGCGGCAGCCCGATGATCCGTTCCAGCAGGCGGCCGAGCGTGAGGTGCTCGCCGAGTTCGAAATGGACACGCGCGACCTCGATGAGGTCGGTGCCCGTCGCCAGCGAGGTTTCGACGATGCCGAGACCCGCGTACGCGGGCGGCAGCACCGCGACCCGGACAGCCAGGTCCTCGGGCACACCGGACTGGAGCAGCGAGTCGCGGCGTTGCTCGAACAGGTCGCGCTCGCGACCGACCAACAAGTCGGGCAGCTCCGAGAGCAGGCGGGCGATCGGCGCCTCGAAGAACTCGATCTGCCAGGCGATGTCGATCGGCGGACGGCGGTTGACCGCGAGCCAGCGGGTGGCGCGCTCGGTGATCGTGCGCCCTTCCAGCCGCATCCGCGTCTGCAGGTTGGCGGCAACCACGGTGTCGAGGGCGGCCACCGACGTCATGAGCTCGGGCATCCGGAACACGACGCTGGCGACCGTGTGCGCCCGCGCCAGGTCTTCCATCGTGGCGCCGGTCTCCATGCGCAGCCGGAACGCGAAGGTGATACCCGCCTGGTTGACCAGCTCGTTGACAACGGTCGTGGTGATGATCTCTCGCCGCAGCGGGTGCTCATCGATCCGGTCGGCGTACCGGTCGCGCAGCGCGCCCGGGAAGTAGGCCTGCAGAGCGTTGCGGAGGTAGGCGTCGTCGGGCAGCGTGCTGCCGACGAGCTGGGCATGGATCGTGTTCTTGGTGTAGGCCAGCAGGACCGCAAGCTCAGGCGACGTGAGCCCACGACCGGCCTGCATCCGTTCCCGGAACTGGCGGTCGGTGGGCAGGAACTCCAGTGTCCGGTCCAGGTTGCCCTTCGCCTCGAGGGCGGAGACGTACGCCTGGTGGACGTGCAAGAGATTGGCCGCCTGGAACACCCCGCTCGCGAGTGCGACGTTCTGGCCGTAGTTGTCGGCGAGCACCAGGTGACCGACCTCGTCGGTCATCTCCGCCAGCAGCGCATTGCGTTGTTTCTCCGTGAGGTCGCCGTCGCGCACGACACCGTCGAGAAGGATCTTGATGTTGACCTCGTGGTCGGAGGTGTCGACGCCGGCGGAGTTGTCGATCGCGTCGGTGTTGATGCGGCCGCCCTGCCCGTCGGCGCCGGACAGCGCGTACTCGATCCGGCCCAACTGAGTGAAGCCGAGGTTGCCGCCCTCACCGACGCAGCCACAGCGCAGTTCGGCCCCGTCCACGCGGATGGCGTCGTTCGCCTTGTCGCCGACGTCGGCGTGGGTCTCGGTGGCGGACTTGACGTAGGTGCCGATGCCGCCGTTCCACAGCAGATCGACAGGCGCCCGCAGGATCGCGCGCAGGAGGTCGGCCGGATTCATCTCCGCCACGTCGTCGTCGATGCCCAGCGTCGCCTTCACCTGCGGGGTCAGGGCGATGCTCTTCGCCGTGCGCGGATGCACACCGCCGCCCTCGCTGATCAGTGCCTGGTCGTAGTCGGCCCAACTGGAGCGCGGGAGCTCGAACAGGCGGCGGCGCTCGGCGAAGGAGACCGTCGGGTCGGGATCGGGGTCGAGGAAGATGTGCCGATGGTCGAAGGCGGCCAGCAGCCGCGTGTGCGTCGACAGCAGCATTCCGTTGCCGAACACGTCGCCGGACATGTCGCCGATGCCCACGCAGGTGAAGTCCTCGTTCTGGCAGTCGCGGCCCATCTCGCGGAAGTGCCGCTTGACCGACTCCCAGGCGCCCCGCGCGGTGATGCCCATGGCCTTGTGGTCGTAGCCGGCCGAGCCGCCGGACGCGAACGCGTCGCCGAGCCAGAACCCGTACTCGGCGGACACGCCGTTGGCGATGTCGGAGAACGTGGCGGTGCCCTTGTCGGCCGCAACGACCAGGTAGGGGTCGTCGCCGTCGTGGCGGACCACGCGCGGAGGGGGAACGATGCTCCGGTTGGCCGCCCTGTTGTCGGTGACGTCGAGCAGGCCTCGGATGAACGTCTTGTAGCACTCGACGCCCTCGGCCAGCCAGGCCTCGCGGTTTACCGCGGGATCGGGCAGGCGCTTGCCGACGAAGCCGCCCTTGGCCCCGACCGGAACGATCACGGCGTTCTTTACCGCTTGTGCCTTCACCAGCCCGAGTACCTCGGTGCGGAAGTCCTCGCGGCGGTCGGACCAGCGCAGGCCGCCGCGGGCAACCGCTCCGAAACGCAGGTGGACGCCCTCGACCCTGGGTGAGTAGACCCAGACCTCGAACAACGGTCGTGGCTCCGGCAAGTCGCGGACCGCCGATGACCTGAACTTGAACGATGTCGCCGCAGGTGGGCGGCCGTTCTGGTCGACGCGGTAGTGGTTGGTGCGGAGCGTGGCCTGCACGAGGCCGAGGAACGAGCGCAGAATGCGGTCCTGGTCGAGGCTCGCGACCTGGTCGAGTGACTTCTGCAGCCGTTCGACCAGTTCCTCTGCCGCAGCCGACCGGGCGTCGGGATCGTTGCCGAAGCGGTCCGGGTCGAAACTCGTCTCGAACAGCTCGATGAGCAGGCGCGCGATCTCGACGTGGGCGGCCAGGCATTCCTCGAGATAGCTCTGACTGAACGTCGAGCCGGCCTGGCGCAGGTACTTCGCATACGCCCGGAGTACGGCGGCCTGTCGCCACGACAGCCCGGCCCGCAGTACGAGGGCGTTGAAGCCGTCGCTTTCCGCCTCGCCTCTCCAGACCGCCGCGAAGCCCTCCTGGAACAGCACCTTGAGGCCGTCCCCGCCGGCCGCCCGCCGGGCGCTGTGTCGCAGGCCGAAGTCGTAGATGAACGCCGGCCCGGGCGGGCCGTCGCCGGTTCGGAGGATCTCGTAGGGCCGCTCGTCGATCACCTCGACGCCCATCCGCGACAGGATGGGGAGCACCTGGGTGAGCGAGATCGGCGTGCCGGTCCGGTAGATCTTGAACCGGCGCTCGTCCGGCGAAGCGCCGATCGGTTGGTAGAGGTTCATGCCCAGACCGTCGTCCTCGGGCAGTTCCTCGAGCCTCGCGACGTCGGCGACCGCGGTCCGCGCCGGGAAGTCCTCCTTGTACGCCTCCGGGAAGGCCTCCCGGTACCGGCGGAGCAGTCGGGCCGCCGCCTCCTCGCCCGCCTGCTCCGCGAGCGCATCGGCGAACTCGTCGCTCCACGCCCTGGTGGCGGCGACCAACTGCTTCTCGAGCGCCGTGACGTCGAGGTCGGGAAGCTCCTGGGCGGGCCGCATCCGGACGACGAAGTGCAGTCTCGCCAGCACCGCCTCGCTGACCAGCGCCGTGTGATCGATCGACACGCCGTCGGTGGCGGCCAGCAGGATGCTCTGGATCCGCTCGCGGACGCCCGTGTTGTAGCGGTCGCGCGGCAGGTAGACCAGGCAGGACAGGTAGCGGCCGTAGACGTCGCGCCGGACGAACAGGCGCAGCTGGCGCCGCTCCTGGAGCTGGACGACGGCCAGCGCGGTGGGCAGCAGGTCCTCGGCGGGGGTCTGGAACAGCTCGTCGCGCGGGTACGTCTCGAGCACCTGCATGAGGTCCTTGCCCGAGTGCCCGGTGGGGGCGAATCCGCTGTTCTCGAGCACCTGGAGAACCCGGCGGCGGAGTACGGGGATGCGCAGCACGCTCTCGGTGTAGGCGGCCGAGGTGAACAGCCCGAGGAAGCGCCGCTCGCCGACCACCTCGCCGGACTCGTCGAACGTCTTCACCCCGATGTAGTCGAGATAGGTGGGGCGATGCACCGTGGCGCGGGAGTTGGCCTTGGTCAGCACCAACAGACGCTTCTCCCGGGCCTTGGCGCGCACCTCGGGAGGCAGCTTCGCAAAGGAACCCGACAGCTCCTGGTCCGAGCGCAGGATTCCCAGCCCGGATCCGGTGACCGCACGCAGCACGTCCTCGCCCTCGACCGTGTCGAGGACGTACTCGCGGTACCCGAGGAAGGTGAAGTGGTCGTCGGCGAGCCAGCGCAACAACTCCTGCGCCTCCGCCACCTCGTCGCCCGGCAGCGGCAACTGGTCCTTCTCCAGCTCGGCCGCGATCTCATCCGCACGCTGCCGCATCCGCGGCCAGTCCTCGACCGCCTCGCGGACGTCGCGCAGGATGGTGCGCAGCTCTTCGGCGATCGCGTCCTGCGCGGTCTGGTCGGTCTCGCGGTCGATCTCCACGTGCATCCATGACTCGACCACGGCGTCGGATATCTCGGCGGTGCGGGGGTCGGACTCGCCGTAGTCGCAGATGTCGAGCACGTCGCCGGCGACGTCGCGGCGCACGACGAACTGGGGATGCACCACCAGGAAGACCGAGCGGTCCAGCCGGGACAGCGCCATGGTCACCGAGTCGACCAGGAACGGCATGTCGTCCGTGACCACCTCCACGACCGTGTGGCCGGAGGACCAGCCGTGTTCCTCGATGCTGGGCGTGTAGACCCTGACCAGCGAGGTGCCCTGGGGACGGTTCTGCGCGAGCTGGCGGTGCGACGCCGCGGCGCCGTAGACGTCGACCGGATCGCGGTCGAGGAGGTCCTCCGGAGCCACATGGCGGTAGTAGCGGCGAAGGTACGCGCTCTCGTCGGGTCGGGCATGGCCGCGCTGTCCGTGGTGGTCGGCCACCACCGCGGCTTTCGCGAGAAGCTCTGACTTGGCGTCGTCGAGCCGGTTTCGCATGCCTCAGCCCCCGGGGCCAGCTCCTGCCGGTACGTCCTCGTACCCGACAGTTACGACACTAGCTCGCGCCGGGCCGACCTTCATCCATCCTCCAGACCGTCCACAGCCGTCAGAGCCAGGAGCGAAGCTCCCACAGCACCGGGTAGTAACGCATGTTCAGCCGGCCGCGCAGGTAGGCGGCTCCCGACGAACCGCCCGTACCGGTCTTCGTACCGATCATCCGCTCGACCATCGTCACGTGCCGGGCACGCCAACCGGCCGCACGCTCGTCGTGCACGAGCAAGGCCTCGGCCAGCTCCCAGATCTCGCCGTAGGTCTCGCGGTCGTGGGCGGCCGCACGCAGAGACTCCCTGACCCCGTCGTCCGAGCCGGCGTCCAGGCCACGCGCGTCGAGGACCTGGATGAACGCGTCCCACAGCGTGGGCTCGGCCAGCCGCCGCTCCAGCCGGATCCGCTCCTGCTCGGTCACGCCGCGCAGGCGGGTCACGAACCCGGGGTCCTTGGCCCCGGAGAGGAACTCCAGCTCGCGGAACTGGACGGACTGGAAGCCGCTGGCCGGCGCGAGCCGCTCGCGGAACTCGAGGAAGTCCTGCGGCGTCATCGTCTCGAGCACACTGACCTGTTCGATCAGGATCCGTTCGATCTCGTGGACGCGGGCCAACAGGTGCCGGGCCCACCACAGCTGCCCGCTCACCATGGCGTCCCGCACCGACTCGAGCTCGAACAGGAGCTGCTGGAACCACAGCTCGTAGACCTGGTGGACGGTGATGAACAGCAGCTCGTCGTGAGCGTCGGTCGCCAACCGCTGCTGGTCGAGCAGCTCCGGGACGCGCAGATAACTGCCGTACGTCAGCCGGGCCCCGTCCTCGCCGAAGTGCGCGGACGGTGGGTGCACATGCGTTGCCATCTGGCCACCATACGAACCCGTCCAGCGCTCTGGTGGGTCAGGATGTGCTCATGGACCTGCGCACCCAGCTCCGCTTCGACACCGATCCGATCACCGTGTTCGCCATGTTCACCGACGAGGCGTACCTGGCCCGCAAGGCCGGCGCGACCGGAGCGGTACGTCACGAGGCCTCGGTGACCCGCCTCGGCGACCACGTGACGGTGCGCCTGCTCCGGGTCATGCCGCCGGACGTACCCGACCTCCTCCGCAGCTTCGTGGGCGAGACGATCGACCTCGACCAGACCGACGTGTGGGAGCCCGCGTCGCACGACGGATCCCGCACCGGCTCGATCCGCATCGAGATGGGCGGTGCGCCGGTCCACCTCACCGGCGGGATGACGCTGGTCGGGACCGCAGCGGCGACGGCCGCCACCATCGACGCCAAGGTCAAGGCGTCGATCCCGTTGGTGGGCGGCCGGATCGAGAAGGCGGTGCACGACGCCGTGGTCCACGCCGCACGGATCGAGGAGCAGGTCGGACGAGCGTGGTTGGCCGCAGACCGCTTGCGGTGATGCTTCCGGCCGGCGCGCCGCGGGTCAGGCGCCGATACGGACGCCCTTGCCGACGACGGTGATGCCGTTCGCACTGACCGCGTAGCCGCGCTCCCGGTCGGCGTCCTTGTCGACGCCGACCGTGCTGCCCTTCGCGACCACGACGTTCTTGTCCAGGATCGCGTCGCGGACCACGGCCTCTGGCTCGACCCGAACGCCGTGCATGAGCACCGACCGGGACACCTCGGCAGCCTGCCGGACCTCGGCGCCCGGAGAGAGCACCGCGTGGTCGACCAGCGACCCGGCGATGATGCAGCCGTTGGTGACGATGGACTCGTGTGCCTCGCCGCCCTCGACGATCTTCGCGCCGGGAAGCTGCGGGTGGGTGGTCAGGATCGGCCACTCGCGGTTGTAGAGGTTGAACAGCGGGTTGATCGACACCAGGTCCATGTGCGACTCGTGGTAGGTGTCGAGGGTTCCGACGTCGCGCCAGTATCCGCGGTCGCGGTCGGTCGATCCGGGTACGTCGTTCGCGGCGAAGTCGTACACCCAGGCCCGCTCGCGTTCCACCAGCATCGGGACGATGTTGCCGCCCATGTCGTGGACCGAGCCATCGTCGCCGGCGTCGACACGCAGCGCCTCGAGCAGGACGTCGGTGGAGAAGACGTAGTTGCCCATCGAGGCGAAGCTGCTGTCCGGGTCGTCGGGCAGCCCGGGCGGGTCGACAGGCTTCTCCAGGAAGGCATCGATGCGCCTGCCGTCGGAGGTCTGGATGATGCCGAACCCGCTGGCGCCCGACCGGGGCACGCGGATGCCGGCCACGGTGATGCCGGCGCCGCTGGCGATGTGGGCATCGATCATCTGCCGGGGGTCCATGCGGTAGACGTGGTCCGCACCGAAGACCACCACGTAGTCGGGCGTCTCGTCGTAGACGAGATTGAGCGACTGGTAGATCGCGTCGGCACTGCCCTGGTACCACCGCGGCCCGAGCCGCTGCTGTGCAGGCACCGGGGTGACGTACCGGCCGAGCATGGTGCTCATCCGCCAGGTCATCGAGATGTGGCGGTCCAGCGAGTGCGACTTGTACTGGGTGAGCACGCAGATGCGGTCGATGTCGCCGTTGACCAGGTTGGACAGGACGAAGTCGATCAGCCGGTAGCTTCCGCCGAACGGGACGGCCGGCTTGGCTCGATCGGCGGTCAGCGGCATGAGCCGCTTGCCCTCACCGCCGGCGAGGACGATCCCGAGCACGTGCGGTCCCGTCGCCACGATCCGACACTAGTCACGATCCGGTCCGAGATCACTCGCTCGCGGCGGGTGGTGGCCCGAGATCGCCGGCTCCCGGCCGGTGGCCCGACGGGCAGGACCACGAGCAGGATGGTCGGGTGCCCGAACTCGTCGTGCCCACCACTCGCGTCCACCGGTCCTGGATGGAGGCTGTCGCCGAGCCGGAGTACGACCCGCGCTGGGTCGACGACGTCGACATCGACCGGCTTGCCGACCCGGTCGAGTTCGCGAACTTCGTCGCCGGCGAGCGGGCTCGGGCCACCGAGGACGCGCCGCGGCCCACTGGCTGGGTGCCCGTCACGTACCTCTGGTACGTCGACGGAACGACGTTCCTAGGCCGGCTGTCGATCCGCCATCGCCTCACCCAGTGGCTGCTCGACTACGGCGGCCACATCGGCTACGACGTGCGCCCCTCGGCGCGGCGGCGCGGTCATGCCACCGACATGCTCCGGCAGGCCCTGCCCTGGTGCCGGAAGCTTCGTATCGACCCGGTGCTGGTCACGTGCGACGTCGACAACGTCGCCTCCCGGAAGGTCATCGAACGAGCCGGCGGGAACTTCGACGACGAGCGCGAAGGAAAGCTCCGCTACTGGGTGCCGGCTTTGTGACCGCTCAGGTGGCGGCGCGTCATCTCGTCCACGGCGGTCGCCGGGGGTCACGCGATCGCTCGTGCCATTGTGACGCCGTGGTTGCGACGGTCCGGCACGACGACGATCGGGTGTGGCGGAGATGCGGATAGCGATGCTGAGCAGGGAGTATCCCCCGTTCGTGTACGGGGGTGCGGGCGTGCACGTCGACTTCCTGGTGCGCGAACTGCGCCGGGCGGACGACGTCGAGGTGGAGGTCCATGCCACCGGCGCCGAACGTGAAGGCGCCTCGACCTATGCGGAAGTCGACCCGCGGATGCCGGCGGCGAACTCGGCGCTCGGCGTCACGAGCGCCGACCTCGTCATGGCCGCCGCACTCGGCGACGTCGACGTGGTGCACTCCCACACCTGGTACACCAACCTCGCCGGCCACGTGGCCTCGCTGCTGTACGAGACGCCGCACGTGCTCACGGCCCACTCGCTCGAGCCGCTGCGGCCGTGGAAGGCCGAGCAGCTCGGCGGAGGGTACCGGCTCTCGTCGTGGGTGGAGCGGACCGCCTACGAGGGCGCCGCAGCGGTCATCGCCGTCAGCGCCGGGATGCGGACCGACATCCTGGACTGCTATCCGGCCGTCGACCCGAAGCGCGTCCACGTCGTCCACAACGGCATCGACACCGGCTTCTACCGGCCGGTCGAGCAGACCGGTGTGCTCGATCGGCTGGGCATAGACCCACGACGTCCGTCGGTCGCATTCGTGGGGCGCATCACCCGGCAGAAGGGCGTGCCGCACCTGCTTCGCGCCGCTTTGCGCTTCGACCCCGACATCCAGTTGGTGCTGCTGGCCGGTGCCGCGGACACACCGGAGCTCGCCGAGGAGACCGATGCTCTCGTCGCTCGTCTTCGTGCGGAACGCACCGGCGTCGTCCTGGTCAGCGAGATGCTGCCCCGCGAGGAGGTCCGTCAGGTGCTCACCCACGCGACGCTGTTCTGCTGCCCCTCGGTCTACGAGCCGCTCGGGATCGTGAACCTGGAGGCGATGGCATGCGCGACCGCCGTGGTCGCCAGCGCCGTCGGCGGGATCCCGGAGGTCGTCGACGACGGCGTCACCGGCCGGCTGGTGCCGTATGACGCCGCGGACCTCGCCGCCTTCGAAACCGGCCTTGCCGAGGCGGTCGGCGAGCTGGCGGCGGACCCGGGCCGTGCCGCCGAGATGGGCCGGGCCGGTCGCGAGCGGGCCGTCTCGGAGTTCGGCTGGGACGCGGTCGCATCCCGCACGATCGACATCTACCGCGATGTCCTGGCCGGCTGATCAGTCGAGGGTGAGCCGGCTCGGTCCGGCGTACACGTTCATGCTGCCGTCACGCACGAATCCGATCAGCGTCACGCCACATCCCGCAGCGAGGTCGGCGGCCAGGCTGGAGGGTGCCGAGATGGCCGACAGGACCGGGATTCCGGCCATCGCCGCCTTCTGCACCAGCTCGAACGAGGCCCGCCCGGACACCTGCAGGACGTGGCCGCGAAGCGGCAGCGCATCCTTGCGTTGCGCGGCACCGACGACCTTGTCGACGGCGTTGTGACGGCCGACGTCCTCACGGACACAGACCATCTCGCCCGCCGTCGTGAACACGCCGGCGGCATGCAGGCCGCCGGTGCTGTCGAACGCCGCCTGGGAAGATCGCAGCCGGTCCGGCAGGGCGGAGACGACGGCCGGATCTACCCGCATCCGGTCGTCGGAAGGGAGCCACCGCAGTGCAGTCGCCACCTCGACGATGCTGTCCGACCCGCACACGCCACACGCGCTGGTGGTCGCGAACGCGCGCGGGCGCGGCGGCGGCACGTTTTCGGCCAGCGTGACCTCGACCGTGTTGAGCTCGTCCGTGCACATCCGCATGGCGACCACGTCGGCGGCGGCCGCCACCACACCCTCCGCGACGAGCCAGCCGGCGACCAGGTCGAAGTCGTCGCCCGGCGTGCGCATGGTCGTGGTGACCACGACCGGACCCACACGGATCTGCAGCGGCTCCTCCACGGCGAGCGTGTCCGGCCGCCGCGTGGCACGGCCATCGACGAGCCGCAGCACCGGCCGCCGCGCCGTCACCCTGCCCATCGCAAGCACACCTCCACACCACCAGTGTGACCCGCCGGAGGCATTCTCGGGCGCTCTACCGTGATAGACCGGAACAGACGAACCGGGAGGGAGCAGCCGTGGACGTCGACCACGTCCGGCGCTGGGTGGACGCCTACCAGGAGGCCTGGGCGAACAATGACCCGGCCGACATCGAGGTGCTGTTCGCCGCCGACGCCACCTACCGCCACCGTCCGTACCAAGAACCGATCACCGGCCGGGAAGCGATCGTGTCGGACTGGCTCCAGCACTCCGATGAGCCGGGGAGCTGGCGCGCCTCGTTCTCGCCGTTGGTCGTGCACGACGACCTGGCCGTCGTCACCGGCGATGTCGACTACGACGACGGTGACCGATTCGCCAATCTCTGGGTGCTGCGTTTCGGCGCCGACGGGCGCTGCTCCGAGTTCACCGAGTGGTGGATGCTCAAGCCGTCAGACCAGGCATAGGCTGCCGGCCGTGACGTCCGGGGGTGCGCGCAAGCACATGGTGCACGTGCCGGCCGGTCGGTTCCTCATGGGCAGCGACGACTTCTACCCGGAGGAGCGCCCGATCCGGGAGGTCACGGTCGGCGATCTGTGGGTCGACGAACATCCGGTCACCAACGCCGAGTTCCGCCGCTTCGTCAAGGACACCGGCCATGTGACCGTCGCCGAGCGCGCTCCCGATCCGGCCGATTTCCCGGGCGCCGACCCACAGGTCCTGGTGGCCGGTTCGCAGGTCTTCACCCCGACTCGGGGGCCGGTTTCGTTGGACGACTGGACCCGCTGGTGGGCCTGGGTGTCCGGAACCGACTGGAGGCATCCGCTCGGCCCGGACTCCACCCTGCACGGCCGGGAACTGCACCCTGTCGTGCACGTCGGCTACGAGGACGCACTGGTCTACGCGGCCTGGGCCGGCAAAGACCTGCCCACCGAGGCCGAGTGGGAATATGCGGCCCGTGGCGGCCTGGACCGGCACACCTACGCGTGGGGTGGCGAGTTCATGCCGCGTGGCAAGATCATGGCGAACACCTGGCACGGCCGGTTCCCGTGGGAAAACCTCCGACCGCACGGATTCGACCGCACGTCGCCGGTCGGCCGGTTTCCACCGAACGGATACGGGCTCTACGACGTCACGGGCAACGTGTGGGAGTGGACCCGGACGCCGTGGACCGCAGACCATGCCGAGACCGGCCCGCCGGTGCCGGCCTGTTGCGGACCGGCCCACGAGCACGTCGGCGAGCAGGACCGCCGGGTGATGAAGGGCGGGTCGCACATCTGCGCACCGTCGTACTGCCATCGCTACCGGCCCGCGGCGCGGCAGGGGCACGCGGTACGGAGCACGGCGAGCCATCTGGGCTTCAGGTGCGTGCTGCGATCATGACCTGGACCGACGAGGACACGTGGTACGACCGCATCGACACGGCCGGCGCCGTGTACGGCTCGTTGTTGGCCGCCTCCGTGGTCGTCGGCCAGAGCCCGTTGCAGGAGTCCGTGCGACCCGGCGACCTCGCGCTCGTGCTGCTGGCGACCGGAGCGGTGTTCTGGATCATGCACGTCTACGCACGTAGCCTCTCGCATGCCGTCGACGGCCGGATCGGCCGGGCATCGCTTCTGCACAGCGCTCGCCAGGAGAGCCCCATCCTGCTGGCGGCGGTGCCGCCCGCTGCGGCCGCCCTTGTCGCCGCGACGTTCGGCCTGTCTCATACGGCGTCGGCGTGGTGGGCCTTCGTCACGGCCCTGGTCGGGCAGGTCGGATGGGCGGTCGCAGCGACGCGTCAGGCGGGCGCATCGTTGCGGATCACACTGATCTGGGTGGCAGTCAACCTCGTGCTTGGCGTCGTACTGGTCGTGCTCAAGGTCGCGGTCAGCCATTGATGTGCACACACCTCGTATCACCCCGATCGGGTGACGACGACGTTCTGCCGCTGGACGTACACCTGTGGCATGACTCAATACGCCACGCTGCGCACCTGGTCGCTCGCACTGGTCGTCATCGGGGTGGTGTCGCTGATCCTGGTCGGGATCAGCGCGATCATCTGGGCCGTCGAGGCGGACGGGTTCTGGCCGACGTTGGGCGTGATCTTCATCGGCACGCCCATCGCGCTGTTCCTCGCCTCCTGGCCTATCGCCCTGGGGCAGATGATGCGGGCCGTCGCCGACATCGGCGACTCGGTCGCCGGTCGCGGCCCGGTCGTCTGACCGCCTCCACCCAGCACCGCCGGGCGGCGTCGACCTCGTCATCGGCCGAGGGCGGACGTACCGTCGTCCCATGACCGCCAGGCCGCCGGCCGACGACGTCGGCGACGAGAACCTTCGCGTCGCGCCGCCGCAACGCAGCGCCGCCGGCCTGGCCGGGGTCCGCCACGGCCTGCGCCCGGTGCTCCAACAGGCTGGTGTGGCGCGCGGAGTCCGGACCCTCCGGCTGGTCAACCAGCAGCGCGGCTTCGACTGCCCCGGCTGCGCGTGGCCGGAGGCGGACAAACCCCACCTGGCCGAGTTCTGCGAGAACGGCGCCAAGGCGGTCGCCGAGGAGTCGACCGTGCGCCGCGTCGGGGCGGGGTTCTTCGCCGCGCACCCGGTCACCGAACTCGCCGGCCGGTCGGACCACTGGCTCGGCCAGCAGGGACGGCTCAGCGAACCGATGCTGCGCGAGGCGGGTGACGACCATTACCGGCCGGTGCAATGGGACGACGCCTTCGGCATAGTCGCCGACGAGTTGGCCGCGATGGAGACGCCGGACCAGGCGGTGTTCTACACGTCCGGGCGTACCAGCAACGAGGCGGCCTTCCTCTACCAACTGTTCGCCCGCAAGCTGGGCACCAACAACCTGCCGGACTGTTCGAACATGTGCCACGAGTCCTCGGGCGCGGCGCTGTCGCAGACCCTCGGCGTGAGCAAGGGCAGCGTGTCGCTGACCGACATCACCGAACACGCGGAGCTGATCGTGATCGTCGGCCAGAATCCCGGGACGAACCATCCACGCATGCTCACGGCACTCGAACAGGCCAAACGGCGGGGTGCCCGGATCGTCGCGGTGAACCCGCTGCCCGAGGCCGGGCTGATCCGGTTCAGGAACCCGCAGAGCGTGCGCGGAGTGCTCGGCCGCGGGACTCCGCTGGCGGACATGTTCCTGCAGATCCGGCTGGCTGGAGACCTGGCGTTCTTCCAGGCCGTCAACCGCCTGCTCGTCGAGTCCGGCGACCTCGACCAAGAGTTCATCCGTACGCACACGATGGGCTTCGACGACGTCGCGGACCGTTGGCGTGAGCTGGACTGGGCCGACGTGATCGACGCCACCGGCCTGTCCCGCGGCGAGATCGACATGTTCGTGGCGGAGGTCCGCCGGGCACGCAGCGTCATCGTGTGCTGGGCCATGGGCCTGACCCAGCACCGCCAGGCGGTTCCCACGATCCGCGAGATCGTGAACTTCCTGCTGCTCCGCGGCAACATCGGCCGCCCCGGCGCCGGCGCCTGCCCGGTGCGCGGCCACAGCAACGTCCAGGGCGACCGCACGATGGGCATCTGGGAGAAGCCGCCCACGGCGTTTCTCGACGCCCTGCGCGCCGAGTTCGGGTTCGACCCGCCCCGCGAGCACGGATACGGCACCGTCGGCGCGATCCGGGCGATGCGCGACGGTGCCGTCCGCGTCTTCATGGCGCTCGGCGGCAACTTCGCCGCCGCCACACCCGACTCCGCCGTCACGTCGGCGGCGCTGCGACAGGTGCCGCTGACCGTGCACGTCTCGACCAAGCTCAACCGTTCGCACGCACTGGCCGGCCGACGTTCGTTGATCTTGCCCTGCCTCGGCCGGACCGAGGTCGACGTGCAGGCCGGCGGAGAACAGTTCGTCACGGTCGAGGACTCGATGAGCGTCGTCCACAGCTCGCGCGGCGCTCTTCGGCCCGCCTCACCGGCCCTGCGCAGCGAGGTGGCCATCGTCTGCGGGCTGGCCCGTCGCGTCCTCGGTCCCGACGACCCGACCCGATGGGAGGCACTGGCGGCCGACTACGCCGCCGTCCGCGACCGCATCTCGCGGGTGGTGCCCGGGTTCGAGGACTTCGAGCGGCGCGTCGCCACACCCGGCGGATTCGTGCTCCCTCATCCGCCGCGGGACGAGCTTCGGTTCCCGACGCGCTGGGCGAAGGCGCTGTTCACCGCGAACCCGGTCGAGGTTCTGCGGGTGCCACCAGGCCGGCTCATCCTGCAGACCGTCCGCTCGCACGACCAGTTCAACACGACCATCTACGGCATGGACGACCGCTATCGCGGCATCCACGGCGGGCGCCGCGTCGTGTTCGTCCATCCCGACGACCTGGCAGAGCTCGGCATCGAGGATGCGTCGATCGTCGACGTGGTCAGCGAATGGGCCGACGGCGACCGCCGGGCTGCCGGGTTCCGGGTCGTCGCCTACCCGACAGCCCGTGGGTGTGCCGCCGCGTACTTCCCGGAGACGAACGTGCTGGTACCGCTGGACCATACGGCCGAGGTCAGCGGAACCCCGGCATCGAAGTCCGTCGTCGTCCGGCTCGAGCCGAAGGGTTAGACGGCCGCGGCCTCGCCACCGTGCACGACCAGTGCGTAGATCACCAGGACGTCCAGGATGATCACGATCGTGGCCCACCACGGGTAGATGCCGATCACCGACAGCTGGGCCAGCAAGTTGATGATCACGAAGATCACGCCCAAGACCCGGGCCCAATTGTTGCCGCCGAGTACGCCGATGCCGGTCAGGATCAGCACGACACCCAGGATGACGTGGATCCAGCCCCAGGTGGTCAGGTCGACGACCAGCACGCCGGCCTCGACGGCAACCGCGAACGTGTCGTTGAACAGGGCGATCAGGCCCTGGAACGCGTCCATCAATCCGATCGTGATCAGCATGATGCCGGCAAACCAGACCCAACCGACCCATCCGGTCGGTTCGATCCTCGACTCGGTGCTCATCACCGTTCTCCTTCCGGTACGTCAGGGCGCGATGTCGGCCCGTGACCATGATCGTGCGCAGGCGGACCGGACTGCCTCACCCGTTCCGGGTGAAGCAGCCTCGGGCCGGCTTCCGTACGGCCAGAACCCGAAAGTGGCGCACGTCGGTGCCGCTACACCTCGGGCCCGTCATTCCGTTCCGGCTCATCGACCGGCCTCTTATGTGAGCGAGCGCGAGGCTGCGGCGATGCCAGCGACTCGGGAACCGCCCGACTCTCGATCTGCGCGAGCCGGGACCGGAACATGTACTGGACGATGACCTTGAGCGATGCCGCGACCGGCAGCGCGACGATGGCACCGACAAAGCCGCCGACCGTCCCTCCCAACAGCACGGCGAGGAAGACGGTGATCGGGGTCAACGACACCGCATAGGCGAAGACCCGAGGGACGACGACGTAGTTCTCGATCTGCTGGTAGATCACGAAGAAGACGATGACCGCCGCCATCGTGCCGACGCTGACCGTGAGTGCCACCACCGAGGCGATGATCGCCCCGATCGTCGCACCCACCTGCGGCACGGCGTCGAGGACGGCGACGATCAACGCCAGCAACGCTGCGTACGGCATGTCCAGGGCGACGAAGACGATCCCGGCGGCGATACCCGCGCACGCGCAGATGCCGAGCTGCCCGGTGACGTAGCCGCCGATCCGGTTCAGCGCCTCCGAGAAGACACCGACCCGTTCTTCGTCGCCCAGTCCCCGGCCGGCAAAGCTCTTGATGCGCGGCAGGGCCAGCATGAGGTAGACGGTGATCGCGCCTATCGTGAAGGCAGTGAACACGATGCCGGCGATGCCCGACAGCACTCCCACCACGACGCTGACGCCCTGCGCCGCGAACTCGACGATGTTGTCGATCGCACTGCGCACCTGGGCGGCGAACTCGGGGCTGGCCAGGTAGGTCGCGAAGTCCGATCCGCCGAACCGCACGGACAGCTGCTCGAGCAGGTCGGGGATCGCCAGGACGAACTCGGCGGCCTGCGCGATCGCCGGGCGAAGGGCCACGATCACGAAGGCAATGACGAAGGCGAGAATCGCCAGCACGACGACGAACACCGCCCAGCCTCGGCGCAGCCCTCGCCGCTCGAGACTTCGCACCAGGGGGTCGAGACCCGCGGCGAGCAGGAATCCGCCGAAGATCATCAACAACACGCCGCGGGTTGCCCAGGCGAGCAACGCCAGCGCGACTACGCCGACGACGACCGCCGTGACACGCGCGTAGTGACCCATCGGCGGGAGATCACGGACCCGGGTCGAATCCGTACCGGGATGGGTCATGCCACTCCTCAGGAGAGCAGCGCTGCCTCGGCGGCGTGCAAGGCGTCGTCGCTCGGGCCGGCAGCGCGAAGCATCGCAGGCCTGGTCCGGGTCACGCCATCCCCTCCCTGGCCTCGTCTCCGTGGACGACCAGGGCCCACAGGACCACCAGGTCGAGTGCGATCACGATGACGCTCCACGCCGGGTTTGCGTTGAGCCAGGCGACCTGCGCGATCACGCTGAGCATGACGAGGACGATGGCCGAGATCCTGGCCCACGCCGCTCCGGAGAAGAGCGCGAGGCCGGTCAGGATCTGCAGCGCACCGAACAGCAGATGGACCCATCCCCAGGTGGTGAGGTCGAAGACCAGCAGCCCTCCCTGACCGGTCTGCACGAGCACGTCGTCCTCGACGATCGCGGCCAGGCCCTCGATCGCGTTGAGGGTACCGACCAGGACAAGGACGAGCCCGGCGAACCAGATCCAGCCGACCCAGCCCGACGCCGGTGCCCTACCGGTCGTGGGCACTTCGTGAGCGTTCATCGTCTCCCCTTCCAGCACCGTGACCCGAGCGGCGGGCCATGTCCACCACGGTGATCCAGGCGTCGGCTCGCGGCCTCACCCGTAGCGGGTGAACACGACCAGTCCGCTGCGTCAGAGCAGGCCGAACTCGCGCGCGCGGTCGACGGCTGCACGCCGGCTCGCGACGCCGAGCTTGCGGTACACCGACTTCAGGTGGGTCTTGACGGTGTTGAGGCTCACCACATGGGCGGCGGCGATCTCGTCGAGCGACAGCAGGGACGGCAGGTCTCGCAGGACGGCAAGTTCCCGCGTCGTCAGCGCTTCGCCGGCCAGCATTGCGGCGGCCCCGCCGTGCTCTCGGATGACGCGTCCGCGCGCCAGCGCCTCGGCGACGAACTCCTCGTGCTCCCCGAACCGGCCGAGATTGCGCACCAGCAGCGCGCAGACCCCCGTCGACCAGTCGACGACATCGCGCATCATCCGCCGCGGCCCGGCGAGGTCGAGCGCACGCAGAAGTGCGGCGTGCGCCCGGGCCGGCTCGCCGGCGGCGTCGGCCAGGTGCGCGTCGAGCAAATGTGCGGCCACCAGCGAGGTCATGGCCTCGCATCCGACGACGCCGGCGAGGACGGGCGCCAGCTCACGGCGAGCGGCGGCGTCGCGCCCGTGGTGCGCGTGGACCACGGCACGGCAGACGTGCAGGTCCCCCGAGCCCGGCAGGAGGCGCTCGCTGCGGTCGACGACCTCGGCGGCCCACGCCGCCTCCGCGTACCGAAGTGCCATGGTGAGCTCGAGGACGCAGTCGATGGCGATGAAAACCGGCGGGATCAGCGCGCGTTCCCAGCGCTGCCAACCGGCGCGGAGCGACGTGACCGCTGCGCGCCGCAGGTGGGCATCGACTGCGGCGACAACGGCCGGTATGCACCGCGCGGCGAGATCGACGGCGGGCTCGACGTCGCGGCCGAGCACGGATTCCCCCAGAACGCCGTAGCGTTCGGGCAGGTCGGGGTCGAAGACCTGCCAGGCGGCGAAGGCCACCGCGGCATAGGGAAACGCGACCACGTGTGTCGAAGCCCAACCCCGTTCCATGGCCAGCCTGATCGCCTTGCGGGCAAGCTGGTCCATCTCGACGAAGTCGCCGCGCACCGCGGCGCAGGCCGACAGGTAGGCCAGGCACTCGACGACGACGCGGTGGCGGGCACCGCGGTCGGCCGTCCGGAGTGCTCGGTTCAGTTCGGCCTCGGCATCGGTATGGCGGCCCAGCCACAGCAGCGCGACGCCCCGGTTCAGCGCGGCCACGAGCACGAGGTCCGGATCGTCGACGGCGTCCTTGCTCAGTTCGATCAACTCGTCGTACGGCGCGTCACCGTCGCCGCGCAGGCGGCACTGGTGCAGCAGTGCCGTCGCACGCAGGACCCTGGTGCGCGGCGCCGGATCGTCGGCGGCACCACCGATCCGGGCGATGATGGCCTCGGCGGCGGGCAGATCACCGTCGTCGAGGTCGGCGAGGGCCGCGACCCAGCGAGCGGATGGGGCGGAGAGGGCGTCCGGTGGCATGGCGTCGATCGCGTCGCGCAGGTCGGCCGGGCCGTCGGACGTGAGCAACTGCAGGCCCCGGTAGGTGACCAGGTCGGCCACCTGGTCCCAGGCACCTGCGACCACCGCCTGCGCGAGCGCCGGGCCCGGCAGGTTGTTGGCGTCGAGCCATTGAGCGGCCTCGGTGTGCAGTCGCCGCTCGGCGAGCGCCTCGCGGCGGGTGAGCTCGGCCAGCAGATGGGATCGCAGCAGCGAGTGGTAGCGGTACCACCCGCCGCTCGTTCCCGGCTCGTGCACGATGAGGTTCGCCCGCTCCAGGCCGCCGAGGACGGCGCCGGCATCGGACCGTCCGGACAGCACGCTGGCCAACTCGGCGGTCAGGCGTTCCGGCACGGCCGTGACCAGCAGGAACTCCACCACGTCGTCGTCCAGGACGGACAGGATCTCGGATGCGAGGTAGTCGGCCACCGGCCGGTCGTCGCCGGCGAACCCGGAGACGAACTTGGCGGCGTCGGGACGGTGGGACATCGAGATCGCAGCGAACCGTAGCGCCGCCGGCCAGCCCTCCGTTCGCTCCAGTAGCAGGTCGAAGTCCGCCTCCGAAAGGTCGACGTCGTGGTCGTCGAGCAGTGTCCGGGCCTCGGCTCGGTCGAACGCGAGCTCGGCGAAGCGCAGGTCATGAAACGCCCCGTCGAGAGCGATGCGGGCGAGCCGCAGCGGCGGGTCGTGCCGGGCCCCCATCATCACCCGCATCTGCTCGGGCCGCTCGTGCAGGAGTCCTTCCAGCAGTTCCAATGCGGGTCGCGAGCTCAGCCGATGGACGTCGTCGAGGACCAGGCACAGCGGTCCGACCGCACCGAGTGCTTCGCCGAGCTCGCCGGACAGCCGTCGCGGCGGCCGCGCCGCCGCAAGCCGAACCAGCCCAGCCGCCTTCCGCGGGGGGACCCGAGTAGTCGCACCGGCCAGGCTCTGCATCACGGCGCGCCACAGGACCCGGCGGTCGTCGTGCTCGTCGGCAATCGACACCCACGCCAGCGGTCGCGCCGTCCTGGCAGCCGAGGCGGCGTACTGCGCGAACAGCGTGGTCTTGCCGGCACCTGCCATCGCGGAGGCGAGGAAGACTCTGCTGCCCCGAGACTCTGCGGCCGCGATGGAGCGGAGCAGGCGGGTGCGCCGGACGGCCGACGCCGTCACCCGTGGTACGGCGAATGCCGGGTCAGTGACCATCGCTCCCTTTGCCCACCATGGCTCCCCTGCCATGTGGTGGCACGCGTACCGTAGCCGATCTTGAGCCCGGTGCGGGAGATCGGCGACTTCACCCGTCCGGGGTGATGCGTCGGCGGGCCGGACCGCCGACCCTGGTGAGGAATCACCAACGGGTGGAGGAGGTGCTGCCCCCGTGCGCTACGAGTTCCTCATCGCCGGCGAACCGTCCGAGACCGTGCGGGCCGCCTTCCCCGAGTTGAC
>DASUYL010000099.1:0-8437 GCA_036377395.1 Jiangellaceae bacterium | reverse complement strand
CTACGCTGCGGCCGTCCTGCTCGACGGCCAACGGCTGCTGGCCCGGCCCGGCCTGCGCGCCGCCGAAGAGGCTCTGCGCCGCTGGCTCGGTGCGGCCGCCCTCGTCCGCTCCGGGTTCACCGGTGGCGTGGTGATCGTCGTGGCCGACGCCGGCCTGCCAGCGGTACAGGCGCTGGTGCGTTGGGATCCGGCGGGCTCGGCGGCCCGCGAGCTGGCCGACCGTACGGCACTGGGCTTCCCGCCGGCCGTCCGCGCCGTCGAGGTGTCCGGTCATGGCACGGACGTCGCGGACCTGCTCCGCCTGGTCGACCTGCCGGCGGGCAGCGAGGTTCTCGGTCCGGTGCCGACGGGGGAGGACGGGCGCGAGCGGACGCTCATCCGGGCGCCGCGGCGGGCGGCATCGGCGCTGAGTGCCGCGGTCAAGGCGGCTCAGGCGGTACGGGCAGCGCGCCGGTCGGGGGGCGCCATTCGCGTCCGGGTGGACCCTGCCGATCTCGACTGACGGCAGGCGCTCGACTCGTCGACCATGAGCGGGCGCAACAGCCTGACAACTCATCGATCACGGGCGGAGGGGAGGCGAATCGTCGAGGCCGCGGGCGATCAGCGCCTCTCCGAGCGCGTCGGCGTGCCGAAGCGTCCGGACCACGAGCGGGACCGCGTACGCCCGCACGCTGCCGCGCAGACCGCGAGCCTGCTGCGCGTCGCGGACCTCGGCGGCCAACCCGGCGACGACGGGCACGGCCCGGATGGCGAGCGCGAGGACCAGCGCGACCCGCTCGGAGTCCACGCCCACCGGCCGCAGGGGCCGCAGCACGCGCTCGAAGACGTCGAGCAGGTCGACGACCCGGGTGGTCAGGGTGACCAGCCCGGCGAGGACGACGGCGACCACGACCCGCCCGGTCACGACCACGGCCACCGCCCAGCCGGCCGTCAGCGCTTGGAGCACCACGAGCGCCGCCACCAGCCAGCGCAGGGACCACACCTGCTCCGGCAGCGCTCGGGCCAAGCCAACGGTCAGGTAGAGCAGGACGGTGACGCCCACCGCCGCCGCGATCCCGGTCGGCGAGTCGACGAGCAACAGGGCGACCATCGCGGCAGCCAGGCCGGCGAGCTTCACCGACGCCGGGAGGAGGTGCAGCCACGACCGGCCGGGAAGGTAGGTGTTCATCCGATCAGCGCCCGGTAGTGGTCCACGGCCGCAGCCGGTGGACCGTCGGCCACCAGCATGCCCTCGTCGAACACCAGGACCCGGTCGTAGTCCGCGACCGAGTCCAGGTCGTGGGTCACGAGGACGACCTGTTGCGGAAGCGCCTGCAGGATCTCCAGCACGCGGCGGGTGCCGCGCAGGTCGAGCAGGGTCGTGGGCTCGTCGCACACCAGCACGCGCGGTTCGGTCACGAGCACCGAGCACAGCGCCAGCAGCTGCTTCTGACCACTCGAGAGCAGGTGTGAGGAGTGGTCGGCGAAGATCTCGAGGCCCACCGTCGACATCGCCGCGAAGACGCGACGTCGGACCTCGTCCGGGGGAAGTCCACGGCGGCGCAACCCGAAGGCGATGTCCTCGGCCACCGTCGGCATCACGATCTGGGCGTCGGGATCGGTGAAGACGAAGCCGACGGAACGCCGTACCGCGGCCGCGTGGGAGCGCGTCGACAGGCCGTGGACGAGTACCTCACCCTCCCGCGGGACGACCAGGCCGTTGAACAGCCTGGCGAAGGTCGACTTGCCCGAGCCGTTGGCACCGATGACGGCGATGCGGCGTTCGGTCAACGTCGCGCTCACACTGCGGAGTACGTCGTGCTCGGCATATCCGTGTGTGACGCCGCGGACCTCGATCACGTGCGGGTGGCGGTGGCCTCGCGCCGGGGGTCGTCACGGCTGAGGGCCGGATACGCGCGGTGCACCCCGGCAGCCACCACGGTCGCGAGCACCGCCTTGAGCAGGTCGCCGGGGAGGAATATCAGGGCGCCGATGCGCAGCGCCGTCGGCAGGTCGAGCCCGGCCCGCCAGGCGTACACCGGCACGCCGATGGCGTAGACGACGACGATGCCGCCGACGACGGCCGCCAGGAAGCCACGGGCCGGGCGGAACCCCCGTTCCGGCCGCGCGATGAGGCCGGTGACGAAGGCACCGATCGGGAACGCCACGAGGTAGCCGGCGGTCGGGCCGGCGAACGGCGCCAGGCCGGCCGCGCCGCCGGCGAGCACGGGAACCCCGGCGGCTCCGATGGCAAGGTAGACGAGCACCGCAAGTGCGCCGAGCCGGGCGCCCAACAGCAGGCCGCAGAGCATGACGCCCAGTGTCTGCAGCGTGACGGGAACGCTGCTCCCGAACAGGTAGAGACTGCCCGGCAGGCTCAGCGCAGCGACCAGGCCGGCGAAGGCGGCGACGCGGGCCAGGTCGGGAGCGGACAGGCGGCGGGATCGAATCACGGAGCAACGCTAGGGGCGACCGTCCAGTGACCGGCATGTCGACGGCGAACAAGCCCGAGCGGCTGCACGTGTCGGCCATGGCCAGTCGGCCCGGGCCGGCGGTGCGGCGGCGCTCAGAGCTCGGCCGCCGAGAACGTGTCGCACGACTCGAGCTGTCCGCTGTCCAGCCCGGTCGCGAACCAGCGCTGGCGCTGGTCGCTGGAACCGTGGGTCCACGACTCGGGGCTGACCGTGCCCTGGAACCGCTCCTGGATGTAGTCGTCGCCGACCACCTCCGCCGCATTCAGGCCTTCGGTGATGTCCTCCCTGGAGATCTCGGTGATCAGCGGCTGGCCCTCGGCCGTATCGGTACCGGTGGCGTGCCGCGCCCACACGCCCGCATAGCAGTCGGCCTGCAGCTCGAGGCGGACCGCGCCGGAGGTCGGCCCGGACCCGGGCTGCACCTGCTGCATCTGACCGGTGAGGTTCTGGATGTGATGGCCGTACTCGTGGGCGAGCACGTACGCCTCCCCGAAGTCTCCGCCGCCGGACCCGAACCTGGTTCGTAGCTCGTCGAAGAAGCCGAGGTCGAGGTACACCCCGCGGTCGGCTGGACAATAGAACGGCCCGACCTGGGACGACGCCGTGCCGCAGCCGGTCGCCACCGAGCCGGTGAAGAACGTGGTCGTCGCCAGCGGGTAGGTGGCGCCACGGCGCGCGAACTCGTCGTCCCAGTAGTCCTGGATCGAGTTGACGTAGAGAACGAAGCGGCAGTCGGGGTTGTCCTCGATGTCGGCACCGGTCTGGCATTCCTGCTCGAGGCTGTCCAGCCCCCCGGGTTGGGCCTGCACCTGGTTCGCGTCGTCGATGAGCCCGGCCGGGTTGGCACCGGTGCACAGGGCCAGCAGCAGCAATGCGACCGCCCCGATGCCACCACCTGCCGCTACCGTGCCGCCACGGCCGAGGCCGCGGCGATCCGAGATCTGCGACGTGTCCAGCCGTGCCCTGCGGTTGAACTTCACGCGTCGGTCCTCCTGGTCGTGACGCCGGTTGCGGACGGGCCGAGACCGGTCGATACACCCGGTAGGATGCCCACATGATGCCCGCGGCGAACTGATCGTGCGTGCCGAACGATCAGTGTCCGACTTTCGACGCCGCGGAGAACCCCCAGCATGATCACTGCCATCGACCTCGAGGTGCGCGCGAGCAGCCAGTTGCTGCTTGCCCACGCCAGCTTCCGAATCGGCACCGGCGACAAGGTCGGTCTGGTCGGTCGCAACGGTGCCGGCAAGACGACGCTGACCCGGATCCTCGCCGGGCAGGCCCAGCCGTCGGCCGGAACCGTCACGCGCACGGGACCGGTCGGGTACCTGCCGCAGGACCCGCGGACCGGGGATCCCGATGTGCTCGCCCGCGACCGCATCCTGTCCGCCCGCGGGCTGGACACGGTGGTCGCCGGCCTGCGCCGCGCCGAGCAGCAGATCGCGTCGCCCGACCCGGACGAGCACGACCGGGGCATGCGCCGCTACGGACGGCTCGAGAACGAGTTCATCGCCCAGGGAGGCTACGCGGCCGAGAGCGAGGCCGCGACGATCGCGGCCAGCCTGGGGCTGCCGGACCGGGTGCTGGGACAGCCGCTGCGGACGCTCTCCGGTGGACAACGTCGCCGGGTCGAGTTGTCGAGGATCCTGTTCTCCGGTGCCGAGACGCTGCTGCTCGACGAGCCCACGAACCACCTCGACGCGGACTCGATCGGGTGGCTGCGCGGCTTCCTGCGGGCGTACCAGGGCGGGATCGTGGTCATCAGCCACGACGCAGCGCTGCTCGACCAGACCGTGAACAAGGTCTTCCACCTCGACGCCAACCGAACCGCTCTCGACGTCTACAACGTGGGGTGGAAGGCCTACCTTCAGCAGCGCGAGACCGACGAGCGCCGGCGCCACCGCGAGCGCACAAACGCCGAGAAAAAGGCCGCGGCCCTGACGGCGCAGGCCGACCGGATGCGGTACAAGGCGACAAAGGCCACCGCCGCCCAGAACATGGACCGGCGCGCGCATCGGCTGCTCGCCGGGCTGGAGGACCACCGGCGCGCCGACAGGGTCGCCAAGCTCAGGTTCCCCGAGCCGGCGCCGTGCGGACGCACGCCGTTGGCGGCCACCGGACTGTCCAAGTCCTACGGCTCGCTCGAGGTCTTCACCGACGTCGATCTCGCCGTCGACAGGGGCAGCAGAGTGGTCGTGCTGGGCCTCAACGGCGCCGGTAAGACCACCCTGTTGCGGCTGCTGTGTGCCCTCGAGGCGCCCGACACCGGCGCCGTCGAGCCCGGCCACGGGCTCAAGCTCGGCTATTACGCACAGGAGCACGAGACGCTCGACACCGGCCGCACCGTGCTCGAGAATCTCCGTTCGGCTGCGCCCGACCTGCCCGAGCCCGAGGCCCGGCGCGTCCTCGGGTCCTTTCTGTTCTCCGGCGACGACGTCATGAAGCCGGTGAGCGTCCTGTCCGGAGGGGAGAAGACCCGGCTCGCATTGGCCACGCTGGTCGTGTCGAGTGCGAACGTCCTGCTCCTCGACGAGCCGACGAACAACCTCGATCCCTCCTCCCGGGAGGAAGTCCTCGCGGCGCTACGCTCCTTCGCCGGTGCGATCGTGCTCGTGACCCACGACGAGGGTGCGGTGGAGGCACTCGGACCCGAGCGCGTGCTGCTGCTTCCCGACGGCGTGGAGGATTTCTGGAACCCGGACTACGCCGATCTGGTCGCTCTGGCCTGACGCCCGGATCGCGAATCGGATCTTGCGTTCGGCTGGCGTGAAACGGCAATGCGGCGGATCATGGTCGTCAGCCATGACAGACGATCTTCGGGGAGGACTCGTGGCGGAGAAGCTGGCGAAAGGCGCGCGCATCAGCGGCAACGTGCGTGACAAGCTCGCCACCGATCTGAAGAAGAAGTACGAGGGCGGCAAGAGCATCCGGGACCTCGCTGGCGAGACCGGCCGCTCCTACGGATTCGTGCACCGGCTGCTGTCCGAGTCCGGTGTCGAGTTGCGCGGTCGCGGCGGCGCGACACGGGGCCGGAAGAAGAAGTCCTGACCCACGGCGTACCCACCGAGCTGCTGGACAGGGGCGGGATCCGGTTCTCTGCCGATCCGCCGGCGGCCCGGGTCACACTGGCCCGTCCGCAGGCCCGCAACGCCCAGACACCGTCGACCTGGCGCGCGCTGACCGCGGTCGGCGCGTCGCTGGGTCCCGACGTGCGGGTGGTCGTCCTCGACGCCGACGGCCCGTCGTTCTCGGCCGGCCTCGATCGCCGGATGATCGACGGCACGGGCATCGACGACGAGCCCGGCCTGGCCGACCTGGCCGCGCTGGAGGGGACCGAGCTGGACCGGACCCTCGTCGGCTTCCAGGCGGCGTTCACCTGGTGGCGGCGGTCCGCCGCCGTCACCGTCGCGGCGGTGGCCGGCCACGCGGTCGGAGCGGGCTTCCAGCTCGCCCTGGCCTGTGACCTCATCGTGTGTTCGGAGGACGCACGCTTCGCGATGCGCGAGGTGTCGCTCGGGCTGGTGCCGGACCTCGGCGGCACCGCCCGGCTGGTCGCCGCCGTCGGACCGGCTCGCGCCTTGGAGATCTGTGGAACCGGGCGCTGGGTCGGAGCGCGCGAGGCGGCCGACCTCGGGCTGGCGGTGGCGACCGTACCGTCGGGCGAGCTCTCCGCGGCGGTCGACGACCTGGTCGCCGCGCTGCTCACCCCGCCCCCGGGTGCGCTGCGTGAGACCACGCAGTTGATCCGCGGTGCCGCGGGTCGCTCCGAGGAAGCCCAACTGGCCGCCGAGCGCGCCGCCCAGGCCCGTCGGCTGGCGGAACTCGCCGGTTCTGCCGGAAGCTGACAACGGAAGAAAGCCGCCGGCGCCGACGTTGCGCCGGTCGCGTCCCGTTGGGACGCAGCAGCGCAGGGAGGTCCGGCCGTGTCGATGGGTCACCTGGGTGGCTACATGGCCTCCCGGTCGTACTCACGCGACCGCAGCGTGACCGGACAGCGGCTGGCCAAGGGCACGGCGCGACGGATCCTGCGCTACGCGCGACCGTACCGGCGGCACATCTCGATCTTCCTGGCGACGACGGTGATCGCCGCCGCCAGCGCGGCGGCCGTGCCGTTGCTCCTGAAGTACGTCATCGACTCCGGCGTGACCCCCGGTCGCCCCGACGTCGTGGTCTGGGGAGCGCTGGCGGTGGCCGGGCTCGCCGTCCTCGACGCGGCGCTGGGCCTGGTCGGCCGGTGGGCGTCCGCGCGGGTGGGGGAGGGCCTGATCTACGACCTGCGTACGCAGGTGTTCGACCACGTGCAGCGTCAGCCGGTGGCCTTCTTCACCCGCACCCAGACCGGGTCGCTGGTCTCCCGGCTCAACACCGACGTCATCGGCGCGCAGCAGGCCTTCACGAGCACGCTGTCGCAGGTGGTCAGCAATGCCGTCACGCTGGTGCTGGCGGCTGGCGCGATGATCGTGCTGTCCTGGCAGATCACGCTGCTGCTGCTGGTGCTCGTGCCGCTGTTCCTGCTGCCGGCCCGGTTCGTCGGACGCAAGCTGGCCGACATCTCGCGGGAGTCCATGCAGCTCAACGCGGACATGAGCCAGACGATGACCGAGCGGTTCAACGTCGCCGGCGCACTGCTGGTGAAGATCTTCGGCCGGTACGACCGTGAGACGACCGGGTTCGGATTGGCCGCCGGCCGCGTGCGCGACATCGGCGTGATACAGGCGCTCTACGCGCGCTACTTCTTCACCGGGCTCGTGCTGCTGTCGTCGCTGGCGACGGCGGTCGTGTACGGCGTCGGCGGCCTGCTGGCGATCGAGGGAACCCTGCAGGTGGGCACGCTGGTCGCCCTCGCGGCGCTGCTCACCCGCCTCTACGGACCGTTGACCGCCCTCTCGAACGTCCAGGTCGACGTGATGACCGCGCTGGTGAGCTTCGAGCGGGTCTTCGAGGTACTCGACCTCGAACCGATGGTGCGGGATCGGCCGGACGCGCGCACACTGCCGGCCGACACCGGGCCGCTGAGCATCGAGTTCGACGACGTCCGGTTCGCCTACCCGTCCGCCGACGAGGTGTCGTTGGCATCGCTCGAGGGGGTGGCGCGGCCCGATACCGGCCAGCACGACGAGGTGCTCCGCGGAGTGTCGTTCGTGGTCGAGCCCGGCCTGCTGGTGGCGCTGGTCGGCCCCTCCGGCGCCGGGAAGTCCACGATCACGCATCTCGTCTCGAGGCTCTACGACCCCAGCTCGGGCGTGGTTCGGGTCGGCGGACGCGATGTCCGCGGCCTCACCCTGGAGTCGCTGCACGACGCGGTGGGCGTCGTGACCCAGGACGCGCACATGTTCCACGACACGATCGGCGCCAACCTGGCGTACGCGCGCCCCGATGCCGGCGCGGACGAGCTGTGGGCAGTGCTGCGGGCAGCGCAGATCGCCGACCTTGTCGCGAACCTGCCCGACGGTCTCGACACGGTCGTGGGCGACCGGGGCTACCGGCTGTCGGGCGGGGAGAAGCAGCGGCTGGCCATCGCGCGGTTGCTGCTCAAGGCTCCCCGGGTGGTCGTTCTCGACGAGGCGACCGCGCACCTGGATTCCGAGTCGGAGGCGGCCGTCCAGCGGGCGCTGGAGACGGCACTCGTCGGCCGCACATCGCTGGTGATTGCCCACCGGCTGTCGACCATCCGCGGCGCCGACCGGATCCTGGTGGTGGACAACGGCCGGATCGTCGAGACCGGGAACCACGATGCGCTGCTTGCGGCGGGCGGCCTCTACGCGGAGCTATACCGCACCCAGTTCGCTCCGCAGGCCGACCTGGGCAACGTCGTCGGCTGAGCCGTACCCGCGATCAGAGTGTGCGCAGTGCGCCGCCGTCGACCGGGATCATGGCGCCGGTGACGTAGGACGCCGCGGGGGACAGGAGGAACGCCGCCATCGCGGCGAACTCGTTCGGACGCCCGTAGCGGCGCAACGGGATACCGGCGGCGCGTTTCGCCC
>DASUYL010000098.1:0-13150 GCA_036377395.1 Jiangellaceae bacterium | reverse complement strand
GTCGGCAAGTCGTCGGTGACGGTCAACATGGCGGCGGCGATGGCGTCCGACGGCGTGCGGGTCGGCCTGCTGGACGCCGACATCTACGGCCACTCCGGTCCGCGCATGCTCGGCGTGGAGGGCTCGCACCCCACGATCGTCGAGCGGATGATCATGCCGGTTCCCGCGCACGGGGTGAAGCTCATCTCCACGGAGATGTTCAAGCCCGACCGCGACGCGCCGGTCGCCTGGCGCGGGCCGATGCTGCACCGCGCGCTGCAGCAGTTTCTCTCCGACGTGTTCTGGGGCGATCTCGACGTGCTGCTGCTCGACCTCCCCCCGGGGACGGGGGACGTCGCGATCTCGTTGGCCCAGCTGCTGCCGTCGGCAGAGATCATCGTGGTCACGACCCCGCAGCTCGCGGCGGCGGAGGTGGCCGAGCGCGCCGGCGCGATCGCGATCCAGACCCACCAACAGGTCGCCGGCGTGATCGAGAACATGTCGTACCTGCCCTGCCCTCATTGCGGCCCGGAACATCGGATCGAGCTGTTCGGTCACGGCGGCGGGCGGCGGACGGCCGACGGCCTCGGCCGACGCCTCGGTACGTCCGTCCCCGTCCTCGGCGAGGTCCCGATGGATCCGCGCCTGCGCGAAGGCGCCGACGCCGGCCTTCCGCTGGTCGTCTCCGATCCCTCGGCGCCGGCGGCCACGGCCCTGCGCGAGATGGCCCGCTCGCTCTCTCACCGCCGGCGTGGCCTGGCCGGCCGATCGCTCGACCTCACGCCTGCGGCCGGCTGAGCTCCGGCTACGTGGTGTCCGGGTCGAACGGCGCAAGAGCCGGTGTCGCGGGAGCCGCGGCCGGGCCGGGCGTCTCCGCCGTGCCGCCGGCGGAGGCCGGCACGCCCGACGTTGCCGCTGCGCGACCCGACCTCGCCGTGCTCTTCCGACGTGGCTTTGCGGTGCCGTTACCACGGCGCGGCCGACCGCCGTCGTCGTCGAGACCGAGATCGAGGTCGACACCGTCGAGGACGTTGCGCCGAACGTAGGACTTCGGGTCGAGGTTCTGCAGCTTGCGGAGATCCGCGGCGTCCACACCGAGCTCGTCGGACAGGTCTCGCCGGGCGTTGGCGACCATCCGGCGCAGGTCGCGCATCCAGGAGCCGGCCTGGCGTGCCATCTCCGGCAGGCGGTCGGGCCCGAACACGAGCAGCGCCACGATCAGCACCACGAGCACCTCGGGTGCGCCGATGTCGAACACGCTGAGACTCCCTGGGCCGACGCAGGACCTCTCCCCAGGGTACGGCGGATCAGCCGACGGCGGAGCCGAGGGTGAGACTGACCTCGAGGACCTGCCCGCCGCGCTCCACGACCATCGTGACCTCGTCACCGGGCTGCTGCGCCCGTAGCACCACGATGAGCTCCTCGGGTGTGTCGATCGACCTGCCCTCGACCTCGACGATGACGTCACCCGGCTCGAGGTCCACGCTCGCGGCCGGTCCGTCCGGTGTGACCGCCGGAGAGTCGTCGTCGTCCCGGTCGATCCGCGCGCCCGGACCACCGAAATCCTCGTCCAGGCGCACTCCCATGACCGGGTAGACGGCCTCGCCGGTGGCGATGATCTGCTCGGCCGTCCGGGCCGCCTGGTTGATCGGGATCGCGAAGCCGAGGCCGATGTTGCCGGGGTTGGGCCCCATGCTCAGGCTCGCGATCGCCGAGTTGACTCCGATCACGCGGCCGGCGGCGTCGACCAACGGGCCACCGGAATTGCCGGGATTGATCGCCGCGTCCGTCTGCAGGGCGTTGATGAACGAGGTCTCTCCCTGCCCACCCGCCGTGACCGGACGGTCCAGTGCCGAGACGATGCCGCTGGTCACCGTGCTCTCGAGGCCGAGCGGGCTGCCGATGGCGATGACCGGATCGCCCACCACCACGCCGGATGAGTCACCGAGGCGGGCCGGCATGAGATCGTCGCGCTCGACCTTGAGGACGGCGAGGTCGTAGCTCGGGCTGCGGCCGACGACCTCCGCCGGCACCGTGGCGCCGTCGTAGAACCCCACCTCGATGGTGTCCCCCCCGGCCCCGGTGATGACGTGGTTGTTGGTCACGACGTAGCCCTCGTCGGAGATGATGAACCCGGAGCCCGACCCTTGGCCCACCGTGACGGACACGACGCTGGCCAGCACGGCGGCCGCGACGCCGGCCACGGAGTCGGGCGGCCTTTCCGCGAGCACGGCCGGGTCGGCGCCGACGACCGTGACCGTCTCCCCGGAGATGTCGTCCATCCGGTCAGCGAGGATCACACCGGTCGCTCCCCCGACGGCGCCGGCCACGGCGGCGATGCCGGCCGCGGCCGCGATCAGCACACCGGGCCGCTGGCCGCTGCGGCGGGCTCCACGTAGCGCGTAGGCACCCCGGCGGGTGCGGTCGGCGGCGGGCGCGCGAGCCTCACCCACGCGGGCCCAGGGGTCGCCGTCGCCGCTCGGCGCGGCCCATGTCGCCGGTTCCGGCGTGGCGTTGCCCACGGCCGTCGCCCGCCAGGGGTCGCCGTCAGCACGTTCTGAAGAGAGGGGGGCCGGACGCGACCAGCCGGTGCCGGAGGAGATGCGCGTGTCGTCCATCACCCCGATCCTCCCCCGCAGGCCACTAGTCGAACGGGTTGAACCAGGACGCGATGCGCAGCGCTCCCTTGCCGATGCGGCCGAGCAGGCCCTGGTCGTCCGGCTCCTTCGGCGGCATCGCGGCAAGCACGGCATCGATGGTCTCGGCCGGTGCGTCGGCCACGACGGTGACCACCCGGTCGCCGGCCGACCAGGTGAACGTCGCCGGCGGACCGGGGCTGCTGTAGACGACACCGCCGTCGACCTCACGCGCGGCGTAACCGTACAACCTGCGCGGGTCGAGCCGACCTTCTTGCTCGAAGACCGACACGGTGACCACGCCGTCGGAGTAGCTGAGCTGGACCGCGTCGTCCACCCACCGGGCCTCGTAGAGGACGAGTCCTCCCTCGAGCTGGTCCGGGCAGCTCCACCCGTTGTCCCGCATCCGGGCGAGGTCGCCATGCCGCAGCGAGGCTGTCGTCACCTCGTCCGATCCGTGTCGCGGCGGCGGCAGCGGGCCCGCCGAGTGGAAACGGATCTCGACGAACGCACTGGCAGCCCGCGTGGCTCCGTCCTCGGCGTAGATCTCCCGCCGCAGCGGCAGGGCGAACTCGGAGTCGAGCCAGAGCCGGGCGGCCGCAGATCCATCCGGCCGGCGGGCTTCGACCACGCGCGCGGCGCGACCGGCCACCGTTCCGACACCGACGAGGACCACGTCGTAGGCACGGACGAGCAGGTCGACCGGGCCGCCGCTGTCGGCCAGCCAGGCCGCGCCGCCGCGCCCGTCGAGAGCAGACATCGGCCGCGGACCGTGTACCCGTACCTCCGTCGTCCCACCGGCGCGATGGACCACGTCGACGACGGCACTGGTGGATTCGCCCCCGAGCGCGGACCAGGCGGCGACGAACTGGGTGCCGGTGTAGGACACCATGTCCGGTGCCGACATGGCACGGTGGAGCAGATCGACCGCGGTGGCGTCGTCGCCGTCCTCGGCCACCGCAGGGGGGGCGACCGCGATCGCCCCGACCAGGACCGGAACGGCCAGCGCCGGGACTCCCAGCGCCGAGAGCGGCCCCGAGGCCCGGCGTCTCACCGTGGACGGACCGATCACGGGTCCGGAGCCACGGTCGTGGTCACAGGGACCAGGACGGTCGCCGGGTCGGCGAAGGGCAGAGATCCAGTCGAGCGGGCGTGCTCGACGGTGAACCGCTCCATCGGTGGCACGACGGCTACCGGAGCGGAAGCGGAGACCGAGCCGCCCAGTGTCGCCAGCGCCAAGGTCAGGGCACCGGCGGACAGGACGGCCGCGGCGGCGACCTGGATGCGTCCCCGGCGTCGGTTCAGCCGGGGCGCCCCGTCCGGCCGTCGCGGTCCCGTGACCGTATCGGGCCGGCCGCCGCCGGGGCGGGTGGTTCCAGCGCGCCATCCGACGGGGGACGCCGCTGCACCGGGAAAGGGCCGCCGCTGCGGGGGAAGGGGATCGCCCGGCTCGGCCAGCGCGAGCAGAGCTGCCACCAGCGAGGCCGGTGGTTCGACATCGGCCAGCCGGCGCAGCGCCGCCTTGGTCTCCCGCTCCCGTTCGACCTCGATGCGGCATTGCTCGCAGTTCATGACATGGGCCAGCGCACGGTCACGGTCGTCGTGGCCGAGCTGGTCGTCGACCAGGGCGGTGACGCGCTCGCCGATGTGCTTCACGACGTCTCCTCCCGGGCCTCGGGCGCGACGGCGGGGGCGTCGGGCCCGGCCGTCGGGGCACGGTGCTCGAGCGCCGCGCGGAGTTGGGCGCGGCCGCGGTGGATGCGGCTGCGAACCGTGCCGAGCTTCACGTCGAGCGTGGCCGCGATCTCTTCGTAGGACAGCCCTTCGATGTCACAGAGCACCACGGCGGCGCGGAAGTCGGGGGCCAGCGCATCGAGGGCGGCCTGGATGTCGGCGTCGAGCATGCGGTCGTCGAAGACCCGGTCCGGCGGTGACTCGCGACCGGAGAGCCGGTCGGCCGCGTCGTCCGGCAGGGCGTCGAAACGGATGCGCTGCTTGCGACGGACGCTGTCGAGGAACAGGTTGGTCGTGATCCGGTGCAGCCAGCCCTCGAACGTGCCTGGCGTGTAGGTGGACAGAGACCGGAACACCCGGACGAACACGTCCTGGGTGAGGTCCTCGGCGTCGTGGCTGTTGCCGGTCAGCCGATAGGCGAGCCGGTAGACCCGAGCGGAGTGCTCCCGGACCACCTCGTCCCAGGACGGCGGCGTCCACCCCTCCGGGGCCGGAACGAGGCGCGGCTCGGGTACGCCGGCGTCAGGTCCGCTGCCGCCGGTCACCTCCGGGTCGGCCACCTGGAAACCTCCCTCGCGGGGACGGACGGGCACGAGTACTGCTGCCATCGTGACCCATGTTCCCCTTTCAGCAGCAACCGTGGCGCCGACGAGGGTGTTCCCGCACGTCACGACCGGCCAACGCGCCGCACCGCCGCGAGGGTTCCCCAGCCCCGCCGGCGCCGAGCACTACGCTGCGGAGCAACCGGTCGGCTGGTGGCAGGTCGGGCGCGCCCGGCAGAGGTGAGTTCGGCGCCGATCGGGCGCCACGAGTGGCAAGGCAGAGGCGTACGAGGAGGCCGTCATCATCGCTGCGATCACGCCGGATTCGTGGGCCTACGCCGAGAACTACGCCGCGGAGGAGCAGACGGTCGTCCGGGCCCGGCGGCGCGGGCGGGAGGTAGGCGCGGTCCCCGTCGGCCCCGGAGCGGGGGCGGCTCTGCGGGTACTGGCCGCCGCGATCGGCGCACGCACGGTCGTCGAGATCGGGACCGGCGCCGGGGTGTCCGGTCTCTACCTGCTCGCCGGCATGCGTCCGGACGGCGTGCTCACCAGCGTCGACATCGAGTCCGAGCACCAGCGACTGGCTCGCGAGGCCTTCGCCGAGGCGGATGTCGCACACAACCGCACCCGGCTGATCACCGGTGCGGCGTTGGAGGTCCTGCCCCGGCTCACCGACGGCGCGTACGACCTGGTGTTCTGCGACGCCGACAAGGCCGAGTACGCCGACTACCTCCGCCAGGCGCTCCGGCTGCTCCGTCCCGGGGGCGTGGTGGCCTTCGACAACGCGCTGTGGCACGACCGGGTCGCCGACCCCGCCCAGCGTGACCCCGACACGGTCGCGATCAGAGGACTCGGCAGGGCGGTCGCCGAGGACGAACAACTCGTGTCGGCGCTGCTGCCAGTAGGCGACGGCCTGCTGGTCGCCGTCAAGCGCAACCCTCCGCCGGAGGGCGAAGTCTGACGGTCGTCAGCGGCCGGGGATCCCGCCGTCGAGCGCGCGCAGCGGGACGCCCCGCTCACCGGACGCAGGCCGGCCCGCACCGCGCGGCCCCGGGCCCGGTGGGCGTGGCTCGGCGACCTCGCGGCTCCGGCCGGGCGTCTCGGTACGTCCGCGGGCGCTGCTCTTCTCCTGCTCGATGAGGGCGTCGACCATCTCCGCGGGCGCCGCGACGGCCATCGCCAGCGCACGGCCGAGGTCGTCGCGGTCGACGTCCTCCTCGGCGGTACGCCGCAGCCGGTCGGACAGGTCGAGAACCTTGTCGGCAGAGCCGAGCGCGGAACGCGAGGCCATCAAGTGGCGGCGTTGCAGCGGCCGTCCGGCGATCATCAGTGCCAGCGCCTCCGCAGTGTCGCTCCAGTCGGCCTGCGGCGCCGGCTCGCCGACGAGACCGGCGACGCCGACGATGACGCGGTCGGACGCCGCGATGAGCTTGTCGGCGGTGTCGGAGTCGCTGTCGAGGGCGGCGAGGCGTAGGGCGACGCCGGTGACGAGCGCACTGTCGGCGGGACTGCGCCGAGGTTGTGAAAGCAGGCGCACGGCGCGCGAGACGAGCGGACGGGTGGGCAGCCGGTCCTCCAACACGTGGATTACCCCTTGTCTTCAGTCGCTGGCCGTCAGGCCATGTGTGGGTAAGTATGCGTGGTCGGCGGGACGAGAGTTTCCTTCAGGGACCGTGTGCTCGTCCACCGCAGCAGGTTCTGGGCGGCGCCGGCCTTGTCGTTCGTGCCGCTGGCCCGCGCACCACCGAACGGCTGCTGGCCGACGACCGCACCGGTGGGCTTGTCGTTGATGTAGAAGTTTCCCGCCGCGAAGCGCAGCACCTGGGTCGCCTCCGCGATAGCGGCCCGATCCTGGGCGATGACTGCCCCGGTCAGTGCGTACGGCGCCACCGACTCCATCTGCAGCAGCACCCGGTCGTAATCGGCGTCGTCGAAGACGTGTACGCCGAGGATCGGGCCGAAGTACTCGGTGGTGAAGATCTCGTTCTCCGGGTCCGTGCTCTCGAGGACGGTCGGCCGCACGAAGTATCCCTCGCTGTCGTCGTAGCGGCCCCCGGCCACCGCCGTGACGGTGTCGTCGTGCTCCACCCGGTCGATCGCCGCCTTGCTCTTGGCGAATGCGCGGTCGTCGATCACAGCCCCGATGAAGTTCGACAGGTCGTCGACGGGTCCCATCGTCAGCGAGTCGGTCAGCGCCACGAAGTCGTCCCGCATCCGGTCCCACACGGTGCGCGGGACGTAGCATCGGGAGGCCGCCGAGCACTTCTGGCCCTGGTACTCGAATGCGCCACGCACCAGCGACGTCCGCAGGACATCGACATCGGCGCTGGGGTGTGCCACGACGAAGTCCTTGCCACCGGTCTCGCCGACGATGCGGGGGTAGCCACGGTACCGGGCGATGTTCTCGCCGACGGTGCGCCACAGGGTCTGGAAGGTCCGCGTCGAGCCGGTGAAATGGATACCCGCCAGGTCGGGGTCGGCCAGCGCCACCTCGGACACGGCCAGGCCGTCACCGGTCAGCAGATTGATCACGCCGGGGGGAAGACCGGCCTGCTCGAGCAGGCGCATCGTGTAGTGCGCCGCCAGCTGTTGGGTGGGGCTCGGCTTCCACACGACGGTGTTGCCCATCAGCGCCGGGGCGGTCGGCAGGTTACCGGCGATGGCCGTGAAGTTGAACGGGGTGATCGCGTAGACGAAGCCCTCGAGCGGGCGGTGATCGATGCGATTCCAGACGCCGGGGCTGTTGAGTATCGGCTGTTCCTCGAGGATCTCGCGGCCGAAGAACACGTTGAAGCGCCAGAAGTCGATCAGCTCGCAGGCGCTGTCGATCTCTGCCTGGGCGACGGTCTTGGACTGGCCCAGCATGGTCGCGGCGTTGAGGGTCTGTCGCCATGGTCCGGCCAGCATTTCCGCTGCCTTGAGAAAGACTGCGGCCCGGTCGTCAAAGGACAGGGCCCGCCACCGCGGTGCCGCCTCCTTCGCGGCTGCGATCGCGGCGCCTGCATCCGCCGTGGTCGCGTTGCGCATCGTGCCGAGTACATGGGAGTGCCGGTGCGGTTCAACCACGTCGATCTCGTCGCCCCCACCGAGCTTCTGGTCGCCGCCGATGGTGCAGGTGAGCTCGTGCCGTTCCGCCGCGAGCTCGGCCATCCGCAGCTCGACCTCAGCGCGTTCTGGGGTTCCGGGTGCGTAGTTGAGGACCGGCTCGTTCACCGGCATGGGAACCTGGGTGACGGCGTCCATGGCGGGGCTCCTCGACGTCGGGCAGGGACATCACCCATCGTGGCACGACCCGGCGTCGCCATCACCGGGCACGTGGACCGTACACCAGGTCGCCCACCCGGCGAACGGACGGCCCGGGTGGTGAGCGCGTCAATCGACGAGCTCGGGGATCTCCTGGGTGGCGAACCAGAGCAGCTCGAAGCCCTCCGGCTCCTCGACCACGGCCTCGGCATCGGCGTCTCCGGCGCGGGCCGCATCGAGCGCTCCGACCGCCGCTCGAACGGTCCGCTCGGCGTCGCCGTCGTCGACATGAACGGCGGCGACCTGCTCGAGATCCACCGGCGACACCAGCCGGACGACAGCGCGCCCGGCGGCCATGTCGGGCGTCGCATCGGGCACGTCGACGGCGATAACGACCCGGCGGCAGGACGCACCCGGATCGGCCGCCAAGAGCCGCAACGACGCCCTGGCGGCATCGGCGAGCGCCGCGTAGTCGAGCTCCTCGGCGTCGCCGGCCGCGTACCACTCGCGCAGCGTGGGCGTGACGGCGTAACCGATGCCATCCACCGCCTCCAGCCGGCCCGAGTCCTGCAGCACCGCGAGCATCGGCAGGGTTGCCGGCAGGAACACGCGCATCAGCCGGCGTCCGCCGCGCCGAGGTGAGGACCGGCTGCCAGGGCCGCCGCCGACGTCCGCAACGACGTCTCCAACACGGTGATGCGCCGCGACACCTGCATCACGTTGACGCCGATCGCCTCGAGGTCCTCGACACCGGGTCCGACGATCGTGACCCTGGTCCCCTCGGCGCGAAGCTTCAGCGTCTCGTGCAGGCAGCGCCGGGTGACCGCCGCCCGCCAGCGGCGCTCCATCCGCCCCAGCAGCGAGGGGGGATGGTCGAGCTCGCGCGAGACCATGGGCGCCACCACGTAGACCTCGTCGAGCCCCAGCCCCGTGAACAGGTCGACCGACGTCGCCGAGCACGCACCGCCGTCGACGTAACGGTGCCCGCCGATTGTCACCGGCGCGTACCACCCGGGGATGGAGCACGACGCCGTCACGGCCTCGGCCAGCGAAGCCGGTGGCTCACCGGGGCGGCCGAACGGCACCCGCCGGCCGGTCTCGAAGTCCATGGTCACGATCCACACGCCCCGGTGCTTCGACCACCCGCCCGGCGCGGCCAGAGCGGCGACCATCGTCCCGAGCTCGTCCAGCGATCCGCGGCCCACCGGGAGCAGAGCGGCGAGGACGGCGGTCGGTGGCAGGCGGCGTAGCCGGTGCGCGTTGCGCCGGAACAGCGCCGGCGACCCGAGTCCCAGCCGCGGCATCGGCGGCAGCGCGCCGCCAGTCGCGTGGTCGTAGTTCCACGGCAGGGAGGCAAGTGGGCCGTCCACGGAGCGACCGAGTTGGTGGTCGCGCATCTGGGCGGGTGACACGCCCGCTCCGAGCAGTGCCGCCAGAACCGAGCCGGCCGACGTGCCGAGAATCTGGTCGCAGGTACGCAGGTCGACGCCGACCGACTCCTCCAGCGCGCAGAGCGCACCCACCGTCCAGGCCGCGCCGAGCACACCGCCGGCACCGAGGACCAGTCCCCGGCGCGGCTGCGATGCCCGGCTCACCAGATCAGTCTGCAAGATGCGAAGCCCGTTGTGCACGCTGGACGACGGGTGTCCGCCGGATTCGGTGGTCCTGCTGCCAAGATGGGTCGTCCGCCGTCCGGCTCCCGCAGGAGATCAAAGACCCGATGCCGACCACCCGAGCCGGCCGGCACCCCGCCGCACCGGCCACCCTCGCGGTCATGCTCGTCCTCACCGCGTGCGGCGCGGACGACGGTCAGGGCGACGCTGGCGCCGCCGACATGCCGGTCACCACCGCGCCGTCGGCGCTGCCCGACACGCCCGACGCCGCTGCGACGCCGCCGGCCGCGGCCCACGAGATCGAGGTCGCGATCACGGACGGCTCGGTCGACACGGCCGAGGACAGCGTCGAGGTGGCTCTCGGCGAGGCGGTGCGGCTCACCGTGACCAGCGACATCGACGACGAGGTGCACGTCCACGGCGTGGAGCAGACCGCGGAGCTGTCCGCAGGCAGTCCGACGACGCTGGAGTTCACCCTGGCCGAGCCCGGCGTGTACGAGGTCGAGACTCACGAGAGCGGGCTGCTCCTGTTCCAGCTGATCGTCCGGTGAGACCCGCTATCGTGCTCGCCCACGGCGTCGGCGGCCGGCAGGACCTGCCGATCCCGTTCGGCCTGGCGGTGGCCGGCGCTGCAGCAGCGCTGGTCGTCTCGTTTCTCGTCCTGCTCATGGCCTGGCGCCGTTCGAGGTTCCAGGGCGACCGGAGCGGGCGGCCGCTTCCCCTCGCCGTCAGCCGCGCAGCCGATTCGGCCTGGATGCGCTGGACGCTGCGCGTGCTCGGGCTCGTCGCGGCCGCCTATCTCACGGTGGGCGCCGTCGCGGGGCCCGACCTCGCAACGAACCCGACCGCGGGCGTCGTCTACGTGCTGCTGTGGATCGGCATCGTGCCGCTGTCATTGCTGTTCGGCCCGTTCTGGCGGTTGGTCAACCCGCTGCGGACGCTGCACCTGCTGCTCTGCCGGGCGGTCCGGCTGGACCCGGCGGTCGGCATGCGGGCGCTGCCGGCGCGTGTCGGCCTCTGGCCGGCCGCCGCCTGGCTGGTCGCGTTCACCTGGCTCGAGCTCGTGGCGCCCGACCGGGCCACCCTGCCGGTGATCCGGGCCTGGTTCGCGATGTTCGTCGCGGTCATGGTGCTCGGTGCGGTCGTCTTCGGAGCGCGCTGGTTCGACCACGCCGATCCGTTCGAGGCATACTCGTCGCTCGTCGCCCGGCTGTCCTGGCTCGGGCGCCGCACTGACGGCCGCCTGGTCGCCCGGAACCCGCTGGAGAACCTGGACGGGACGCCGGTACGGCCGGGCCTGACCGCGACGGTGGCCGCCCTCCTGGGCTCGACGATGTTCGACAGCGCCTCCGCCTCGCCGGCGTGGGACCGTTGGGTCCAGGAGTCCGCAGTGCCGTCCACGTTGGCCGGCACCGTGGGACTGTTCACCGCGATCCTGCTCGTATACCTCACGTTCACGGTCGCGGTCCGATGGGTGGCGTCGCTGGCCGGTTCGGAGGGCCGCGGGCTGGCCGACCATTTCGCGCACTCGGTCGTCCCCATCGTGGTCGGGTATGTCATCGCCCACTACTTCACGCTTTTCGTGCTCGAGGGGCAGCGCACGCTCGTCCTGCTCTCCGACCCGCTGGGGACCGGAGCGGACTGGCTGGGGACGGCCGGCATGACGGAGAACCGGTGGATCGCCGGACAGCCGACGCTGGTGGCCAGCATCCAGGTCGGCGCGATCATCGTGGGGCACGTACTGGGCATCGTGGCCGCCCACGACCGGGCGGTACGACTGTTCCCGCTCGCCCGCCCGGACTGTCAGGTCCCTCTGCTGGTGGTCATGGTCGGCTACACCGTCGGCGGGCTGCTCCTGCTCTTCGCCGCCTGACCCGATTCGATCCGTCTACCCGAGGACGCGCGCCCTCCCCCGCCGTCGCGGCCGGGAGGCCTTGGCGACACCGGCCAGGTCGGCCGCGATCCCTGCGATCGCCCGCCGGACCGCCGACGCGGGCGCAGCCTCGGCCAGCGTCCGGCCCTGCAAGAGCGCCGCATCGGCGGCCGCCGGGTCGTCGGGGACGACACCGACCCGCTGCACTCCTGCGTACCGCTCCAGGGCCGCACGGACCTGCTTCTCGGGATCCGGGCCGACCACCGACGATCGCAGCCGGTTGACGACGACGTGGACGTCGGCTCGGGGCACCGCCTCGCGCAGATCGGACAGGGCCCGGACGAAGCGCTGGAGCCCGACCGGGTCGGCGGCGCCGACGGCGAGAACGACGTCGGCGGCCTGCAGGGCACTCAGGGTCGCACCGTTGCGCTGCGGCGCGGCGGTGTCGAAGGTGAGCTCCTCGTCCTGCTCCAGGCAGAAGCCGCAGTCGACCACTGTCGTCTCCGCCAGACCGCGAGCCAACGCCCAGACCACCTCCAACGAGGTGGCGCGCACCTCCGGCCACCGCTCGGTGCGGGTGATACCAGTGAGAACCCTCAACCGCGATGTGACCTGTCGCGCGTGCCGGGCCAGTGCGGGCAGGTCGAGCTGACCGTGGTTGGCGGCGCGGGCTGCCCCCGCCAGCCCTGGTGCCTCGTCGAGCAGCCCGAGCACTTGGGCAACGGTGCCGCCATAGGTGTCGGCGTCGACGAGCAGCGTCGCCCGGCCGAGCAGGGCGGTCTCCGCCGCCAGGTTGACCGAGAGTGTCGTCCGGCCGGGAGCACCGGTCGGACCCCACACGGCTACCAGCCGACCGATCGGTCGCTCCGGCGCGGATGCAGCGTCGGCGGGACCGGCCACGCCGGGCTCGGCGACCCGGTCGGCAGCGCCGGGTCGATTCGCTTCGGCGGTGACGCCACCCACGGCCGCGTGGACGGCATCGGCAACGGCCGAGACGTCGGCCTCGGCAGTGACCACCGTGTCGACGCCCAGCTGCCGTAGCCGGCGTTCGCCATGCTCGTCGTCGCCCGATGCCACCCCGACGACGGCGACACCTGCCGCCGCGACCCGGCTCAGCACATCCCGGTCGAGGCGATGGAGGTCGGCGGAGAGGAGCACGGCCCGGCCGTGCCCGGCGGCCACCGAGGCCAGCATGTCGGCCACGTCGACGCAGCGGCGCGCGACGAACACTCCGCCCTGTCCGGCCTCGAGGGCGGCGACGAGCCGCGACTCCCATTCCGCTCCCGAGACGGCTGTTAGCACGGGCACTGTCATCGCCGTGTCTCCGGCACCTGGACGAGGTAGACGAGGCCGTCGCGCGCCGCGGCCACCAATCCGGCGACCGCCTCGTCGATATCGGTTCCCGTGCCCGCTGCCACCGCAAGCGTGATCCGGGAGACGCCACCGGATCCGGCCAGGCCGCCGCCGCCGGAGTCGACCGCGGTCACGCTCACATCGGCCAGCAACCGGTCTGCAGTGCGGTCCTCGGCC
>DASUYL010000097.1:0-13211 GCA_036377395.1 Jiangellaceae bacterium | reverse complement strand
CACTGGCACTTCGACGCGATGGCCCGCTACACCCTGACCCGCCCGGGCGAGCGGTCACCACTGGTGGCATCGGACAAGGTCAGCTTCTGCCTCCGCGACAATCGGGTCACTCCCACCGCGTCGCCGGTCCCGTTTCCGCAGCTCTACGGTGACTGCAGCCGCGACCGGGTCCAGGGGATCACACCCGGCTGGGCCGACGTGTACAGCGCCGATCTCGCCGACCAACACCTCGAACTGCCGGCCGACCTCCCCGACGGGATCTACTGCCTGCACAACCAGGCCGACCCGAGCGAGCTCCTGCTCGAGGCAGCCGACGACGACAACGCCTCCGTCGTGACCGTCCGGATCACGGCGACGTCGGCAGCGGTGGACCCGGCCGACGGTTGCTCCTGACCGTGCCCGGCACGCAGGGCACACCCACCCAGCGTGCAACTTCCTCCATCTTGTGGCGGGATAGGCACGTATCCCGGGCCGATGTGACGTGCATTTCCCGCCACAAGATGGGCGGACGTCCCGCCGTTCCAGTCAGCGCTCCGGCGCACCCGAGCGCTGGAGAAACCCCAACCGGTCCACCACGACGCGGCTGATCCGGCCGTGCGCGACCACCCGCCCGTCCGGATGCTCGGCCACGACTTCGAAACGCAGCAGCCGTCCGTCGACGCCGACCAGCTCGGCGCGCACCGACACGCGGGTTCCGACCGGGCTTGCGGCCAGGTGTTCCAGCTCGACCCGGGTGCCGACGCTGGTCGTGTCGGCCGGAAGTGCCCCGGCGACCGCGGCGACCGTCGCCGCCTCCGCCAGCGCGAGCAGCCGCGGGGTCGCGAGAACGGGTACGTCGCCGGAGCCCAGCGCGGTCGCGGTGTCCACGACGCCCACCAGGTGCGTGATGTCGGCGGCCAGCCCAGGAGCCGGCCCAGTCACGTCACGACCACCAGGACGTCGCCCTCCTGGACGACGTCGCCAGGCCGGACCTTGACCTCCGTGACCGTGCCGCCGTACTCGCAGAGAACCGGGATCTCCATCTTCATCGACTCGAGCACCAGAAGCGTGGCACCCGCGTCCACCTGATCGCCCTCGGTGACGGCCACGGAGAAGACGTTGGCCACCATCTCGGCGCAGATCTGCTCGGTCACGCGACGCTCTCCTCGGCTGGTGCGCGACAACGCTGGCTGGGGCATTCCACCACGGCGCCGATGCCCGACCGGAGGCCGTACCCGCCGTCGGCCGGACTCCGAGAGCCGGTAGACGTCCGATCTCGGGCGTGGCGCGGTGCGGCGGACCGTGCGACAGGACGACGATGATGGCGTGACGCTCCTGCTCCTGTCACTGACCGCCGGCGTAGCGATCGGTTACGCGCGCGGAGGGAGCCTGGTAGGTCTCGTACGGCTGCCACTGCGCCGCAACCGGCTGCTGCTGACCGCCCTGTCGTTGTACGTGCTGGGCGTGCTCGGCGGGTGGGCATGGGAACCGCTGCTCGGTGTCCTGTCCGCCCTGTCGTGGCTGACCGTCGCCTTGTACGCCTGGGTCAACCGTGGCATTCCGGGGGCTGCACTCGTCGCCTTCGGTCTCGCGGCCAACGGGCTCGTCCTGTTGCTCAACGGCGCCGTCCCGGTCTCCGCCGAAGCCGCGGCACGTGCCGGCGCCGACCGGATCCCCGTCATCGGCACGTCCGCCCGGGAACCGATCGGGACGGACACGCGGCTGCCGTGGCTCGGCAAGACCATCCCGGTCGCCTTCCCGCCGCGCCCGGAGGTCGTCAGTCCAGGAGACGTGGCGATGGCCGCGGGGTTGGCGCTCGTCGTGAGCCAGGCCATGGCGCGGACCACCGGCCGGCGGGCGGACGGCTCCGACGCCCCGGCCGAGGCGGCCGATGCCGGTCGTGAGCATGAGACAATCGACGACGCCGGCATCGGCGCCGAGCCCAGTCGCTCGGCAGTGTCCTGACCCGCCGGCCAACCGTCCGATCACGAGGGAGCACGACGACCATGGGCAGAGCAGCCCGCAAGCGCAAGGCCCGCAAGCGCAAGGGGGCCAACCACGGCAAGCGCCCGAACAGCTGAGCCCGGCTCAGCTGTCGATGATCTCGACGCGGATCTCCCGGATGCGGCTGAGCACACGCTGACGCAACTCGGCGGGAGCGTGCTCGGCGCACGAACGAGCGACGAGTGCTTTGACCACGCGCTCGAGGTCGTACTTCCGCAGGCACGGAGCGCACTCGTCCAGGTGTTCCTCGACGAGAGCGTATGCGGGTGGCCCGTCGGTCATCTCACCGTCGAGGAACACATAGACCCGCTCGAGTATCTCCGCACAGTCGGTCTCGTGCGGCTCGCCGCAGCTCATCCTCCGACCTCCTCGGTCACGGCGGGTACGAGCCCGCGTTCGCGGGCGTAGTCCTCGAGCAGGGCACGCAGTTGGCGGCGCCCACGGTGCAGCCGGGACATCACCGTACCGATCGGCGTGCCCATGATCTCCGCGATGTCCTTGTACGGAAACCCCTCGACGTCCGCGAGGTAGACGGCGATCCGGAACTCCTCGGGAATCTGCTGCAGCGCGTCCTTGACATCGGAGTCGGGCAGGTGTGCCAACGCCTCGGCCTCCGCCGAGCGAAGACCGGTGGAGGTGTGCGCCTCTGCCCTGGCCATCTGCCAGTCCTCGACCTCCTCGGACGCACTCTGCTGCGGTTCGCGCTGCCTCTTGCGGTACGAGTTGATGAAGGTGTTGGTGAGGATCCGGTAGAGCCAAGCCTTGAGGTTCGTGCCCTCCTTGAACTGGTGGAAGGAGGCGTACGCCTTCGCGAATGTCTCCTGGACCAGGTCCTCCGCGTCGCTGGCGTTGCGGGTCATCCGCAGTGCCGCCGAGTAGAGCTGGTCGAGGTAGGGCAGCGCGTCGCGTTCGAACCGCTGTGCGCGCTGCTCGGTGGTCTCCGTCGGGGCCATCGCTGGTGATGCTATCTGCGGGGACACCGGCCGGGTCGGCCACTCCGCCCACCGGGACGGGCCGCCCTGCCCCGTCGTCGCCCGGCTCTCGTCCGGCCTGGCCTCCAGGCACTCGGTACCGGACCTGCTCACGCTGTTCAGCTCGCTTCCGTCGACGGAACCGTACGTGCTGGTCAACGCCGACTTCGCGCCAGCACATTCCCGAGCCAGCCCGTCACTGTCGTCACGACCCGTTCGAGCGCTGCCGCCTGGTCCTGTGACTTCGGCACCGCCATGCCGTGGTCGGCGTGCGGCACCACGACGAGCTCGTGCTCGCCCGGTGGGAACTCGGCGGGACGGCCGAAGGTGTCCCGGTCGCCCTGCACGACCAGCGTCGGGACGCCGGCTTCGGCCAGCTCGCTCCAGCGCGAGCGTTCCGGGCGGCCGGGAGGATGCAGCGGGAAGGCGAGCGCCACCACTGCCGCCGCGCCGACCGCCCGTGCGGTCCGGCAGGCGACCCTCGCACCGGCGCTCCGGCCGCCGACCGCGAGCGGCCCGTCACGCCGGACCGCGTCCAGCGCGGTGAGCCAGGCACGGTCGAGGGCGCGCGGCGGCGAGGCGACCCGGCGCCCGGCGAGCCGCCACGGTTGCTCGACCCGGACGACGGTGAACCCGGACCCCGGCAGTTTCCTAGCCAGTGCCACGAGGTCACGGGCCTGGATGCCGCCCCCGGCGCCGTGGCCGAGCACGAGCACGCCGCGAGTGCGGCCGCTCGCCTCGTCCACGACGAGCCGGGCGTCACCCTCGGGCGTCGGCACTACCAGGTCCGCCACGGTTCGGGACGCTACAGCCGTCCGTAGACTCGTGGCAGACCAGGCGCGTCGGAGGGACCGGTCATGGGCCGAGACATCGAGGTCACGGAGTTCACCCGCGAGGACCGGACCCGATTCCGCGAGAAGGTCAGGAAGAACCTCGTCGCCCTGCGGGAGCTCGTCGACAGCGGACGGTTCGAGACCGGGCGCCGGCAGTGCGGCGTCGAGATGGAGGTGTACCTCACCGATCCGCTCGGGAACGCAGCGCCCATCAACGCCAAGCTGCTGGAGAACCTGGCCTCCTCCGGCTTCCAGACCGAGCTGGCACAGTTCAACATCGAGTTCGGTGTCAGTCCGCGAGTCCTGACCGGTCACGTCTTCCACACGATCGACACCGAGCTGCGCCGCTCGCTGAATCACGCATACGACGTCGCCGAGCAGCTCGGCGCCCGAGTGATGATCATCGGCATCCTGCCGACGCTCACCAGCTTCGACGTGACCGAACAGAACCTGTCGATGAACCCCCGGTACCGGGCTCTCAACGACATGATCCTCGCTGCCAGGGGCGAGGACATCGTCATCCGGATCGAAGGCGAGGAGCTGCTCAGTACGCGGACCAACTCCATCGTCTTCGAGGCCGCCTGCACCTCCATGCAGCTGCACCTGCAGGTGGATCCGTACGAGTTCGGCCTGTACTGGAACGCCGCACAGGCGATATCGGCGCCGCTGCTGGCCGTGGCGACCAACTCCCCCTTCTTCCTCGGCAAGCAGCTCCACCACGAGACCCGGATCGCATTGTTCGAGCAGGCCGCCGACACCCGAACCGAGGAGCTGGTCCTGCAGGGCGTACGCCCTCGGGTGTGGTTCGGCGAGAAGTGGCTCGACGAAGGCGAGGGGCTGTGGGAGCTGTTCGACGAGAACGTCCGGTACTTCCCGGCGCTGCTGCCGATCTGCGACGACAACGAGGATCCGGCGCAGGTGCTGTACGCCGGCGACGTGCCTCACCTGCCCGAGCTCACACTGCACAACGGCACGATCTACCGCTGGAACCGGCCGGTGTACGAGGTATTCCGGGGACGGCCGCACATGCGCATCGAGAACCGGGTGTTGCCGGCCGGTCCGTCGGTGCCCGACTCGGTCGCCAACAGCGTCCTGTACTACGGACTGCTGCAGGGAATCGTCTCCCGTCCACGGCCGCACCTGTGGGAGCAGATGAGTTTCGCCACCGCCAGGGACAACTTCTACGCCGCCGCCCGCGACGGACTCGGGGCGCGGCTGTACTGGCCGCGCGTGGGCGCTCAGGTGCCCGTGACGGAGTTGATCCTGCGCCACCTGCTCCCGCTCGCCCGCCAGGGGCTGCTCGACTGGGGCGTCGCCGAGGTCGACGTCGACTACTACCTCGGCATCATCGAGGACCGGACCCTCTCGGGCATGACCGGTGCCGACTGGCAGATCGCCACCTGGCGCACGCTCATCCACGATCAGGGACTCGACCGGGACGACGCGGCCCGGGAGCTCGTCCGCCGATACCAGCAACGTTCCTACGCGAGCACGCCGGTCCATACCTGGCCGGTCGGCGATTGACCGGCGCGTCGACGCGGGACCGATATACTCTGTCCCCTCGTGACTGACCTCTACCACCGCTTCGACGGATACGACGATCTCAAGTCTCTGTTGGAGGGTTCGGACGAGGACTTCCTACTCGAGCTCGGCGGTAAGCCGGCTCTGATCCGCATCCCCGCTGCCCTCACCGCGGTCAACCCACGAGCGCGGCTGGTCGCCTGCCTTCTGCACGGCAACGAACCGTCCGGCTACCGGGCTGTGATCGACTTCCTGCGGCGCCGGGAGGAGTACCCGTTCGACCTGTGGGTGCTGATCGGCAACGTCCGGGCAGCGACGGAGAGAGGCTGGTACGCCCACCGCTACCTGGACGATCAAGAGGACTTCAACCGGGTCTGGGATTCCGGGCCGGCCACGACCCGCATGCGTCGCTGCGCCCGGTCGATGCTCGAGGAGTTGCGGGCCGCCGACCTCGAGGCCGCCATCGACCTGCACAACAACACCGGCCAGAACCCTTTCTACGCGATACTCCCCCAGCCCAGCCTGGAGGGAATGCGGCTGGCGGCCCTGTGCGCCGACCTGCTGCTGCGGTGGAGCTTCACGGCCCACACCCTGATGGAGGCGCTGGCCGACCGTTGCCCGACCGCAGCCGTCGAATGCGGGCTATCACACCTGCCCGAAGGGACCGTATTCGCAACCAGAGTTCTCCGGCGCTTCCTCGACGCGGACGGCTTCGCCGTGCCTTCCGGCGGTCTCGTTCCCCGGCCCAGCCGCATCGTCGAGATGGTCCATCGGGTGACGGTGCACCACGAAGTGGCCTTCACCTTCGGTACCGAACTCGACGACCTGACCGACCTGGCCATCGTCCCGGGTCTGGATGAGTACAACTTCGGGATGCTGCCGGCGGGGCAGACGATCGGCCACATCGATCCCGGTGCAGCGATGCCGTTGCTCGCCACCGACATGGGCGGCCGCAACGTCACCGGGCGGCTGTTCCACGCGACATCGGACGGGCGGATCGTGACCGCCGAGGGCACGACACCGATCATGATGACCACCTCGGTCGAGCAGGCGCGTCGCGACTGCCTCTTCTACACCGCAGTCCACATCGACTAGAACAAGACGTCCTCGTCGCGGTCTGCGGGCAGCGGCTGGACGAGCTGCGGCCCGTTGTTGTCGACCTTGTTGACCTCGGTCGAGACCGGGTATGCCTCGAGCCGGCCCGGTGCGGCCGGGACGAGCAGCCTGCGGAGGGCGTCGACGTCCTCGGTACCGGGGTCCAGCCACGCTGCCCAGTCCGCGGGTTCGACGATCATGGGAGCACGGTCGTGGATCTGGCCGATGTCGTCCTCGGCCGTCGTCGTCAGGACAACCGACGTCCAGCGGAATGCGTCCGGATCGTCGTCATCGGGAACCGTCGGGTCGCGCCAGATCTCGTAGAGGCCCGCCATGGCCATGACGCCGGCGTCGCGTGGGCGGATGAAGAACGGCTGCTTCTTCCCCCGGACCTCGCCGTACCACTCGTAGAAGCCGTCGGCCGGTAACAGGCACCGGCGCAGGGCGAACGCACGACGGAACGCCGGCTTCTCGTGCGCGGTCTCGACCCGGGCGTTGATCAACCTGTTGCCCATCGCGAGATCCTTGGCCCACGACGGCACGAGCCCCCACCGCAGCACCGTCAGGCGGCGTTCGGGCGGCTCGTCCGGTGCGTCGCGCCTGCGGCGGGTCAGAACGGCGTAGACATCCTTGGTCGGCGCGACGTTCCAGTCGGGTTCGAGGCGCTCCCGGACGTCGATCCGGTCGACGCCGAACTCCTCGGCCAGTTCGTCCGCGCTGTGGCTGACCGCGTACCTTCCGCACATCCGGTCAGCCTGCCATGCCCCGGTAACGGGTTCGGGGCCACCGCTTTCGTGGTAGGGAAGGCATATGAGCCTGGTCCGTTTCGTCGCCCGCCCGATGCTCGCGTCGATCTTCATCGTGCAGGGCTTGAAAACCCTCCGCGACCCCGACTCCGCCGTGAGTCAGGCCAAGCCGGTCACCGACCGGGTCACGCCGCTGCTGGAGAAGCATGTGCCGCAGGCGCCCACCGACCCTCGCACCCTGGTGCGCATCAACGCGGCCGTCCACGTGGGCGCCGGCACCCTGCTCGCCACGGGCACGCTCCCCCGGCTGGCGTCGTTGCTGCTCGCCGGCTCGATGGTGCCCACCACCATCGCCGGCTACCCCTTCTGGCAGGGCGGTGACCCGGAGGAGAAGGCCCGGCTGCGGCAGCGTTTCCTGGAGAACGTCGGCATCACCGGTGGGCTGCTGCTCGCCGCCGTCGACACCGAGGGTCGGCCCGGGCTGGGCTGGCGGGCCCGGCACGCCGCCACCGATGCCAAGCGGGCGGCGCGGGGGGCCAAACGGGAGGCGAAGCTCACGGCTCGGGCCGCCAAGGCGGAGGTGCGCAGCAAGGCACACAAGGTCCTGCCCGGCCGCTGAGCCGCTCCGACGGACCATCCACTCAACTCGTCAGCAGGCGGAGCACAGCGCGCTCCACCGCCCCGTGCAGGAACGGACCCTCCCCGCCGTCGCGGGTGGCGCGCTCCAGCGCCGCCATGACGGTGCTGCCCTCGTCATAGAGGTCCACGATCCGCGGGTCGACGTAGGACGCTCGTGCCACTGCCGGTGTGTTGCCGAGGTACTCCGCGACCTCCTGATAGGCCCGGGCGACCGCGCGCTTGCGCTTGCCCGGTGAGTTCGCGACCTCCCGTGAGACCGCGAGGGCCACCGCCATCAGCACGGTGGCGTGCCACGTCCGGAAGTCCTTGGCCGTCGCATCGACCCCGATGACCTCCCGCAGGTATGCGTTGATGTCGTCACTGCGGATGTCGGCCCAGTGGCGGCCCTGCTTGTACGCGAGCAGTTCCGGTTGGTCGTCGCGCCGGCGGAGCAGTCCCCCGACGACGGCACGCAGGTCGTCGTCGGCGAGGTGTTGGATCCGCTGCTTGCCGTTCTTGGCCGGATAGTCGAAGACGACCGCACCGCCGTCCAGGGACACGTGCTCGCGCCGGATGGTGGCCAGCCCGTACGAGCCGTTCTCGTCGGCGTACTGCTCGCCGCCGATCCGGAAGAATCCGAGATCGAGGAGTTGGAAGGCGGCCGCGAGCACGCGCTCGCGCGGGTATCCGGGAAGGCGGACATGCTCCGCGACGGTCGCCCGGGCCCCGGGCAGGCGCCGCGCGACGAGAAGGACCTGGTCGTGCTTCGCGCGGTCCCGCAGAACCCGCCAATGGTCGTGGTAGCGGTACTGCCGCCGCCCGGCGGCGTCGGTCCCCACGGCCTGGATGTGGCCGTTGGGCACCGGACAGATCCAGACGTCGCGCCAAGCCGGCGGCAGCACGAGGCCGCGGATTCGGGCGAGCACGTCGAGCTCGCTCACCGGCCGGCCGTCGGGCCACTGGTAGGCGAAGCCGCGGCCGCGGCGCATCCGGACGATCCCGGCGCCGGCGCAGTCGACGCGACGCAGGCGGGGCATGACCTCGGTGTACCCGCGATACTGACCCTCATGCCGCCGAGCGGTCGGACGACCTCGATGCCGGAAGGGTGCTGGTCGGCGCCGTCCGCGTCCGGACCGCTGGATGCCGTCGTGCCGATGCCGGGGTCGAAGTCGCTGACCAACAGGGCCCTGGTGCTGGCCGGCATCGCCGATGCGCCCAGCATCATCCGCCGCCCGCTGCGGGCTCGCGACACCCTGCTCATGGCCGATGCGCTGCAGACCCTCGGGGTCGCCGTGGACACCGCCGGAGTCGACTGGCCGGTCGTTCCCGCCCCCTTGACCGGTCCCGGTGACATCGACTGCGGGCTGGCCGGCACCGTGATGCGATTCGTCCCACCGGTGGCGGTGACCGCCACCGGCGAGGTCCGGTTCGACGGCGATCCGCGTGCGCGGGATCGCCCCGTCGGACCCCTCCTCCGGGCCTTGCGCAGGCTCGGCGCCGAGATCGACGACGGCGGCCGCGGCGCCCTGCCGTTCGTCGTCTACGGCGGTGGCCGGCTGGCCGGCGGGTCAGTGGCGATCGACGCATCGGCGTCGTCGCAGTTCGTCAGCGGTCTGCTGCTGGCCGGTTCCCGCTACGAGCGGGGCGTGACAGTTCAGCACGTGGGCAAGGCGCTGCCCTCCGAGCCGCACATCGCGATGACCGTGGGAATGCTCCGGGCCGCGGGCGTCCTCGTCGACGAGGAGCCGAACACCTGGCGGGTCCCGCCCGGCCCGGTGAAGGCACTCGACCTGCTCGTGGAGCCTGATCTGTCCAACGCCGCGCCCTTCCTTGCCGCCGCCCTCGTCGTCGGCGGCTCCGTACGGGTACCGGACTGGCCGGAGCACACGACCCAGGCAGGAGCCGCGCTGCCAGGACTGCTGACGGCGATGGGTGGCGACTACCGGCTCGGGGCCGGCGGCCTCGTCGTCCACGGCTCGGCGCGGGTCCGGGGCCTCGACGCCGACCTGCACGAGGTCGGGGAGCTGGTGCCCGTCCTGGCTGCGCTGGCGGCCCTGGCCGACTCGAGCTCCCGTCTGTGGGGAATCGCCCACCTGCGCGGGCACGAGACCGACCGCCTCGCGGCGCTCGCGACCGAGCTCGGCAAGCTCGGCGCCGGCGTGACGGAGACCGCCGACGGGCTGCAGATCCGACCCCGCCCGCTGAACGGCGGGAGGTTCCGGACGTACGGCGACCACCGGATGGCGCAGGCGGGGGCTCTGCTGGGCCTGGCGGTCCCGGGCGTCGATGTCGAGGACGTCCAGAGCACCGCCAAGACGTTCCCGGACTTCGTCGGTCGGTGGGCGCGAATGCTCGGCGGCGACCCGGCGTGAGCGGGCGTCGCTCGACCGGTACCTATGACGAGACCGACGCGCGGGTGCGACCCGGCCGCGGTTCGCGTCCGCGGACGAAGGTGCGACCGGCCCACGACGACGCCGTGCCGGCCGTGGTGATCGCGGTGGACCGGGGACGCTACACCTGCCTGGCCGGCTCGGACGGCCAGCCGGTCACCGCGATGCGGGCGCGCGAACTCGGCCGGAAGGCGGTCGTGGTCGGTGATCGGGTGGGGATCGTCGGCGACGTGTCCGGCCGGGAGGGCAGCCTGGGTCGCATCGTTCGCGTCGACCAGCGGACGACGGTGCTGAGACGCACGGCCGACGACGACGATCCCGTGGAGCGGGTCATCGTCGCCAACGCCGACCAGATGGTCATCGTCACGGCGGTTGCCGAGCCCGAGCCGAGGCCGCGCCTGGTGGACCGATGTCTCGTCGCGGCGTTCGATGCCGGGCTCGAACCGCTGCTATGCCTGACCAAGACCGACCTCGCCGACCCGTCCGACCTCCTTGCGACCTATGCACCGCTCGGCGTGCCGGCAGTGCTCGCCGGCCTCGGCCAGGACCTGGACCCGCTCCGGCAACGGCTCACTACCCGATGGAGCGTGCTCGTCGGGCACTCCGGCGTCGGCAAGTCGACGCTGGTGAACGCATTGGTTCCCGGTGCCGACCGGGCGATCGGTCAGGTCAACGTGGTCACCGGCCGCGGCCGGCACACCTCGACCAGCGCGGTCGCCCTGCCGCTGCCGGATGGGGGCTGGGTGATCGACACGCCCGGCATCCGCTCCTTCGGGCTCGCACACGTCGACCCCCGGCACCTGGTGCACGCCTTCCCGGACCTGGACGCCGTCACCGCGGACTGCCCCCGTGGCTGCACGCACGGCATGACCGAGCCGGAGTGTGCGCTCGACGATGCCGTGGCCGCCGGGCGGCTCGACCGGGCCCGGGTCGACTCGTTCCGCCGCCTGCTGGCCAGCCGGGAACGGCAGGCCGGGGACTGAGCGACGTCCCGGTGACCCTCAGCCGGCCGGGTTCCAGACCGCCGTCGAGCCGAGATGGCCGGTGATGAGCACGAGGACGAGGGAGACGAGGGCGGCCAGCGTGGCCAGGACGGCCAGAGCCGTGCGCTGGCCGGTAGGCCGACCGGCCCGGTGCGCCAGCACGAGCAGCAGGTTGAAGACGAACATCGCCCCGACGGCCCAGATGACCCGGTCACCCATCTGCTGGTGCTCATTCACCTTCTCCAGCACGGACCCGCCGAGGCTGAGCGAGTCCCTGAGGTCCCGCCCGCTCCTCGTCGTCAGCGGCACGGCCGCGAAGGACACCGCGGATGCCGTGACGACCAGCCAGCCGTAGGTCCCTCGCCAGCGCGGTACGAGCGCGACGGCCACCGTTCCCAACACGCTCAGCGGCACCAACACGACGACGGCGTGGACGAGCAGCGGGTGCAGCGGGAGGCCGAGGACGGTGTCAGGCATGGCAGCTCCTTTGCGCCGGACGGTCACGCAACCGGTCGGGCATCGGCCGGTTCGCACGAGACCGCAGGTCATCTTTGCCCACGGCTCACCGGCACGGGCGGTTCGACGCGCTAGGTTGACCGGTCGTGGGCTACGACGACGACCTCCGCTTCGCGCACGTCCTCGCCGACGACGCCGACGCACAGACGATGCAGCGATTCCGGTCACGGGACCTGCGGGTCGAGACCAAGCCGGACGCCTCGCCCGTGACCGACGCCGACCGCGCGACCGAGGAGGCGATCCGCCGCACCCTGGCCCGCGCCCGCCCGCGCGACGCCGTGCTCGGCGAGGAGATGGGCGCCGAGGGCTGGGGATCGCGGCGCTGGGTGGTCGACCCCATCGACGGCACGAAGAACTACGTGCGAGGGGTGCCGGTGTGGGCCACGCTGCTGGCGCTCATGGTCGACGATGACGTGGTCGCCGGCGTCGTCTCGGCCCCGGCCCTGGGCCGGCGCTGGTGGGCCGCTCGGGGCACGGGAGCCTGGACCGGCAAGTCGCTGGCGGCCGCGAGCCGGTGCCGGGTGTCGGACGTCGCCACCCTGGGCGAGGCATCGCTGTCGTACTCGTCGCTGTGGGGATGGGAGGAGGCCGGCAAGCTCGACTCCTTCCTCGACCTGATGCGGGCGTGTTGGCGAACCCGTGCCTACGGTGACTTCTGGTCGTACATGCTGCTCGCCGACGGCGCCGTCGACATCGCCTGCGAGCCCGACCTCGCCCTGCACGACATGGCGGCGCTGACGGTCGTCGTCGAGGAGGCAGGTGGCCGTTTCACCGACCTGACCGGAAAGCCCGGTCCGCTCGGCGGCAACGCCCTGGCCACCAACGGCCGCGTCCACGACGAGGTGCTGGCCCTGCTCGGGAACCCACCCGCCACGCCCATCCGCCGTTGATCACGTTCACCACCCTGGCGGACCGTTCACCAGGCGCCGGACCCTGGTGAACGGTCCCGAAGCATGGTGAACGTGATCAACGACGTCGGGGAGCAGCGGCCGGTTCGGGCGGGAGGTCGTCGGCACTCGGCGGCGGCGCCGACGAAGGCACCGTCGCCCCGGTCAGCAGATAGGTCAGGACCGTGTTCGCAACCGCGACGATCGGCACCGCGACGACGGCGCCGATGATGCCGGCGGTGTATGCGCCCACGGCCACGGCGATCACCACGGCCAGCGGGTGGACCCGCACCATGCGGCCGAGAACGAACGGCTGGAAGACGTGACCCTCGAGTTGCTGGATCGCGATGATCCCGGCGAGCACGATCAGCGCGGCGACCAGACCGTTCGCCACCAGTGCGACGAGTACGGCAAGCGCACCGGTGACGAAGGCACCGACGAGCGGCACGAAGGCACCGAAGAAGACCAGCACGCCCAGCGGCAGCGCCAGCGGGACACCGAGGATGAGAAGCAGGATCGTGATCAAGGTGCCGTCGAACAGGGCCACCAGCACGGTGCCGCGGACGTACTGGGTCAATGTCCGCCAGGCCAGCTTCCCCGCGCCGTCCACGCGCGGTCGCGCCACGCGCGGGAACAGCCTCACCAGCCAGGCCCAGATCCGGTCGCCG
>DASUYL010000096.1:0-2622 GCA_036377395.1 Jiangellaceae bacterium | reverse complement strand
GACCGGCGACCAGCCCAGTCTGGTGAAGAACGCGACGTTCGGCGGCTGGACGTGCGCAACCATCGTCCGTCCGCCGCGTGCGCCCGCGAGGGCGACCGCACAACGGACCAGCGGAGCACCGAGACCATTGACCCGGTAGCGCGGCAGCACCGCGAGCCGGTCACCCTTCCAGAGCCCGCTCGAGCGGTCGAGCTCGTACAGCCGGACACTGCCGGCGACGACCCCGTCGCAGTACCCGACGAGGTGGATGGCGGACCCGTCGGCGTCGTGCTCGTCCCGGTCGGAGCCGATGAACACCGACTGCTCTAGCACGAACACCTCGCGCCGGATCCGGAAGTGTTCGGCAAGCTCCTCGCGGGTCCGCGCCTCACGGCAGACGGTCGTCGCCGGGCGGGGCCGGCTTGGCGGAGGACGATCGGCCGGGATCGGGTGGACCGCGGCGTCGCCTGCGGCCGGGTCAGTCTGTTGAGCCCTCACGCCGTCCCGGCCAGGTGCTCCGGGCGGCGGCCGATCTGCAGCAGTGGCGACGAGCCGGCACGCAGCGCCGACTCCACCGAGCTCAGGCCCGAGCACGCCTGGCACCGGGCACACCCCGCCTTGGCGATGCTGGTGTCCAGCCCGCGCAGCGCCATGTAGCCGGCAACGGCACGGTAGATGCGCTCGGTATAGGCGGGGTCGGGCGGGCGGATGTCCTCCATCAGGCTTCCCGCGACCGGACGGAAGGGCACGACGAACGGGAAGACGCCCATGTCGACCGCCCGCCGGCAGCCGTCGAGGGTCAGTTCGGGGTCCTCACCCATGCCGAGGATGACGTAGGTGGAGACCTGTCCGGTCCCGAACACGGCTACGCCGCGCTCCCAGGCGTCGAAGTAGTGGTCGATGCCGGTCCGTGCCTTGGCGGGTGCGACGCGCGCGAGCACCGCCGGGTCGAACGACTCCACGTGGATTCCCACGGAGTCGATGCCCATGTCACCGACCTCGTCGATGACGTCGAGGTCGTGTGGCGGCTCGAACTGGATCTCCACCGGTAGCCCGGAGGCCGTCTTGACCGCTTGGGCACAGCGGGCGACGTAGCGGGCGCCCCGATCGATCCCGTTGGAGCTGCCGGTCGTGAGGGTGGCGTCGACCGCGCCGTCGAGTTCCTTGGCCGCACAGGCGACTTCGGCCAGCTGCTCCGGGCTCTTCTTGACGATGGTGCGGCCGGAGTCGAGGGACACCCCGATGCCGCAGAACTTGCACTGGTTGTCGTTGCCCCAGTAGGCGCAGGTCTGGACGACGGTGCTCGCGAACGAGTCCAGGTGCAGCAGCCCGATCTTCCAGTACGGGACGCCGTCGGCCGTCGTGAGGTCGTAGAACCGGGGTCGGCGCTGGGTGGACGCACCGGCGAGGCGCGTACCGGCCCGGAAGATGGCAAAGCCTTCATCCTCCGCCCTCAGCACGTAGGGGGAATCCGCCGCCGCGTTGCCGGTCGGGGCCGTGATCGGCAGACCACCGACCCACAGCATCCCCGAGTCGGACGGGCCGGCGCCGCCGTGTCGCCGTTCGAGGGGAGCCTCGACCCTCAGGCCACGGGCTTGAAGATCCACGACGAGGGAGGCCAGCTCCTCCGCGGTCGTCGGCGGGGTCATAGCCCTCCCGATCGTTTACTTATCGACACGATCTGTGTCCCATAGCAGACGCCGCGCCCCCGTTTGTCAAGGTCCCGGCTGCAGTTCGCGACAGCGCAGCGCCGAGGCGGCGTCCACCAGCGTCTCGGGGTTGAGCCCGGCCAGGCTCGGTCGGGTCTGGTCGGCCGGCTCGGTCAACAGCGGCAGCAGCGCCCCCCGGCGCTTCAGCACCGAGTCGATGTCCGGGCAGGTCGAGCGCAGGTCCTCCAGCAGCATCCCGGTGAGGGTGACCGCACGCTCGTATGCATCCGGGTCGACCATGACCAGCGGGTAGAGGCGCGCCTCGGCGGCGGTGAACCGGGCTTCCGCGTCGGGCGGGATGCGGGTGTGCGGAGCAGGGTCGGCCATCGGGTCACCTCGTGCGAGCGGGCATTCTTGTCGCAGTATGCCGCTGTTCACTATTGTCTACGAACCGATCGTATGATGAACGAACCGGTGCGGCGCAGCACTGTTGCCTCAAGGAATCGAGTGACCGTGATGGAAACCGCGGTTCGATACCTGCCAGACACCGGACCGGTCGGCGCCGCGCAGGTCGGTATCCGAGGCGTTCCGACGCTTTGCGGCGCCGGGGTCGCGGCGTGAACGCCGCGGTCAAGGTGTTCCGCGACACCTACGTGGACTCGGTCGCTCAACTGGGCGCAACTCGGGCGATGCGCGACGTCGATGGTGTCGAGTGGGCCAGCGCCGCCATGGGTACGCCGGCCAACCTGGAGACTCTCCGGGACCGCGGTGTCGACCCCGCCGACATCGCGGACGCGGGTTCCAACGACTTCTTCGTCGTGGTCATTGCGGCCTCCGAAGACGTGGCCGGCGAGGCATTGTCCGCGGGTGAGCGGGCTGTCTTCGCGGCGCGATCCAAGCGCGACGACCAGGTCCAGACCCAGCCGAGGTCCGTGCGCCAGGCCATCGAGAGGCAACCGGACGCCAACGTCGCGGTGATCTCCGTTCCCGGTGA
>DASUYL010000095.1:0-12358 GCA_036377395.1 Jiangellaceae bacterium | reverse complement strand
CGCCGCGAACTCGCGCGCGGTGTCCTCGTACGCCGACGCGAACACCTGCTGGACCCGGTCGTCGACCTCGCGGACGATGTCGAGCAGGTCGCGGCGGGTGCGCTTGAGATCCTCGAGCTGCTCGGCCAGGAAGGCGTGGCGCTCCTCCAGCGCGGCGAACTCCTCCAAGGCCAGCGGGTTGACCCGGCCCAGCAGCGCCAACGCACGTTCGGCCGCCCGGGCACGCTTCACCTGCTCGTCGCGGACGTAGTCGACCCTGGCGGCCTCGCCCTCGGGGTCGGCGACGGTGACCGGTCGATGCGGGCCGTACTCGTCCACCAGAGAGTCCGCGTCGATGGCCAACTCGTCCATGCCCCTGGCCTCGAGCTGCTGGACCCGCATCCGCTGCTCGGCCCGGGCCAACTCGTCACGGTGGACCACCGAGGTGATCTCCTCCAACTCCGCGGCCAGCCGGCGGACCTCCTCCCGGACCCGTGCGATCTCCAGCTCACCCTCGGCGCGCTCCTGCTCGACGGCCGCCCGCGCTGCCGCGGCCAGCTGGAGAGATCGATCGAGTCGGTCGAGCAGCACGGCCGCGCCGCGGGCGACGGCATCCGCCGTCGCCGCCTGGCGCGCGCGCCGCTGCGCCTGGGCGACGGCGAGAGCACGCGCCTCCCGCTCGCTGCGCGCGGCCCGCTCCAGCGTCTCGGCCCTCCCGGCGAGCGCCCGCACCCGCTCCTCCCCGGTACGCAGCGCGAGCCTGGCCTCCGTCTCGGCGTGGCGGGCCTTCCCGGTGGCTTCGGCCAACTGGTCGCGGCGCTCCGTGGACGGGTCGGTGCCGGCGTCGCCGGCGTCACCGGCAGCCGCCAGCCGATGCTCGAGCTCGGCCAGCCGGGCCAGGTCGCGGTCGCGGCCGGCGGCGGCGTCGGCCACCGCCGCCTCCAGCCGTTCGGCCTCGGCGGCGGCGGCCCGTCCGGTGAGGCCGAGGTCGCCGAGCTGCTCGGCGACCGCCGCCATCTCGGCGTCGGACTCGTGCAGTCGGGCCAGCGCGGCCGCGACCTCGGCGGCGGCCTCGTCGCGGCGCCGCTCGGCGTCCACCGACCGGCGGCCGAGCTCCTCTGCCCGCGCCGTGGCCTCGGCCAGCCGGTCCGCGGCGTCGTCGGCGGCGACCTGCACCTCCAACAGGCTCGGCACGCCGGCGGAGCCGCCACGGGCCAGGTCGCGCCCCAGCAGGTCGCCGTCCGGCGTGACGGCGACCAGTTCGGGTAACTCGGCGACCAGGGCCCGCGCCGCAGCCAGGTCGTCCACGACGACGAGGCCGCGCAGCACACCGGTCAGCGCCGGCCGCAGCTCGGCCGGCGCGGTGATCAGGTCGACGACATAGCGCAGGCCGGTCGGGAGCGTCGGCCACTCCCCCGGGTCGTCGTACGGTCCGCCACCGACGAGCAGGGCCGCCCGGCCGAGGTCGTCCTCACGAAGCAGGCGCAGCGCGGCCATGGCGTCGTCGACCGATCCGACCGCCACGGCGTCGGCGCTGGCGTCCAGCGCGCCAGCCACCGCAGCCTCCCACCCGGGTTCGACGGTCAGTAGCGCCGCCACCGAGCCCAGGACGCCACTCACGCGGTCCGAGGCCGCGAGCAGAGCCTCGGCGCCGTCGCGTCGCGCGAATCCCATCTCCAGCGCCTCGCGCCGGGCGGCCAGGGCGGCACGCTCGCGCTCGGCGCCGCGTTCCTGTTCGCGAAGGTCGGCAAGATCCGCCTCCACGTCATCGAGTTCCTGCCGGAGCCGTTCATGTTCGGCGTCGAGGCCCTGCTCGCCCACGGACAGTCCGGCGATTGTCGACTCGAGCACAGTGAACTCGTGTTCCGCCTCCGCGGCGCGCCGCCGAGCCTGGTCTCGCGCGGAGGTCAACCGAGCCATCTCGGCCTCCGCGGCCACGGCCCTTCGCCTCAGGCCCTCGAGCTCGCCGGCCAGACGAGCCACACCCTCGCGACGGTCGGCTGCTGCGCGCGCCAGGTCGGCCAGCCGGCGCTGCTCGGCCTCCCAGGCCTGCTCGGCCTGCTGACGAGCGGCTTCCGCGGCCTCCAGGGCACCGCGTGCGGCCCCTGTCCGCTCCGCGAGCTCGGCCTCCTGTGCCCGCACAGCCGCGGCCTCCGCCGCCATCTCCTCCGGGTCGGGGCCCGGCAGGGCGTCGTCCGGCGCGGCAGACAGGTGCCGTACCCGCTCGGTGGCCAGCGAGGCGGTGCCGCGTACCCGCTCGCGCAGGCCGGCCAACCGGTACCAGGACTCCTGTGCCTGCGCCAGCCGTGGAGCGGCCTGCCGAGCGTCGGCCTCCAGTCGCGTCTCCGTCGCGCGGATCTGCTCGAGCAGTGTCGCGACACCGGCCTGCTGTTCGCGCACCACTGTCTCGTCCGCTACCTCCTGTGCGAGGACCGCGCGAGCCTGCACCAGCTCGTCGGCCAGCAGGCGGAGCCGCGCGTCCCGCAGATCGGCCTGGATCGCACCCGCTCGGCGGGTGACCTCCGCCTGCTTGCCCAACGGACCCAGCTGGCGTCGGAGCTCCGCGGTGAGATCCTGCAGGCGGGTCAGGTTGGCCTGCATCGCCTCCATCTTGCGCAGGGCCTTCTCCTTGCGCTTGCGATGCTTGAGCACACCGGCGGCCTCTTCGACGAAGCCGCGCCGTTCCTCCGGGGTGGCGGCGAGGATCGAGTCGAGCTGGCCTTGTCCGACGACGACGTGCATCTCGCGGCCGATGCCGGAGTCGGAGAGCAGCTCTTGCACGTCGAGCAGCCGGCACACCTGACCGTTGATGGCGTACTCGGAGCCGCCGTTGCGGAACATCGTGCGCGAGAGTGTCACCTCGGCGTAGTCGATGGGCAGCAGGCCGTCGGTGTTGTCGATGGTGAGTATCACCTCGGCCCGGCCGAGTGCGGGCCGCCCGGCCGTACCGGCGAAGATGACGTCCTCCATCCGGCCGCCACGCAGGCTCTTCGCACCCTGCTCGCCCATGACCCAGGCGAGCGCGTCGACGACGTTGGACTTACCCGAGCCGTTGGGGCCGACGACGCAGGTGATGCCCGGCTCGAAGTGGAGCGTCGTCGAGGCGGCGAAGGACTTGAACCCCCGTAGCGTCAAGCTCTTCAGGTGCACGCGCGGAACTCTTCCGTGGGCCGGGCAGGACGGGCGGGGAACTGCGGTCAGCGTACCTGCCGGGCGCACGACACCGGCCGAGCCGCGACGCGCCCGCTCGGCGCGTGTCGCGGCCGGCGGCGAGCGTGGCCGCGGCCGTCAGGCCAGAACAGGCTCCGGAACGCTGACCTCGCCGAGACCGACGGGCAGGCCGTCGACGATCTCGGTCAGAGCGTCGTTCTCGGCACGGAGCCGGAGCACCTCTGCTTCGAGGTCGAGCACACGCCGTTGCAGCCGCCTCACCTCGGTGACGAGCCGGGGATCTGGACCTCCGACATAGCCGAGGAGCGCCTTCGCCATTACAGATTTCCTCCACCGTGCACGCGAGAGTTTCGACTGGGCAGACCGCCTCACCGTCAACCGGGGCGTCGAGCCGCTGATCCCAGGGTGTCATCCTCCGATGGACCGGTCAATAGCACGGCACCCGCGTCACGATCTCCACGGCCGCATCACTCGACCGAGAATCCGCGCATCCCGGTCGGCGGCGCCCACTCGACGGTCACCCGAGCGACCCGGCCGGGTGCCGCAGGTCCGCGCAGCCGCTCGACAAGGTGTTCGCACTGCTCACGCGGCCCCTCGGCCACGACCTCGACCGTGCCGTCGGCGCGGTTCGTGGCCCGGCCAGCCAGGCCGCGGTTCACGGCCTCGCGACGGACGAACCACCGGTAGCCCACGCCCTGCACCCATCCGTCGACCCGGGCAGTCATCCGCACCTGTTCAGCGGAGCGCCCGTCGTCAGCCACCGGGCCCCTTCATGATCGGCCTGTCACTCCGTCGCCGGGATGGCACACCGAACCGTTCCGCAAACCGGGCATACTGCTCGCTGCATCAGCACCTGGGCGTGCCATGCACGACGGCCCAGCGCGCCATGCCTGGGCGACCCGTTGCTCAACCACCGGTGCTCCTACCAGCGCCCGCGTCTCGGGCGCGGCTGGCAGCGCGGACAGGTGTAGGACGAGCGATTCATGAACGGATCGCGGCGGATCGGGGTCCGGCACCGAGGGCAGGGTTGCCCGGCTCGTCCGTAGACCTGCAGCGACCGGCCGAAATACCCGCTGAACCCGTCGATGTCGACGTAGAGCGAGTCGAACGAGGTACCTCCCTCGGCCATGGCCGCGGTCAGCACGGAGCGCACGGCAGCGAGCAGCCTGGCGACCTCGGGGCGGTTGAGCGTATCGGTCGGCCGTGCGTAGTGGAGCCGGGCGAGCCAGAGTCCCTCGTCGGCGTAGATGTTGCCCACCCCGGATATCAGCGACTGGTCGAGCAGGGCCCGCTTGACACCGGTGCGGCGGCGGCGGAGTGAGCGCCGGAAGGCGTCGTCGTCGAAGCCCGGATCGAGTGGGTCGAGCGCGATGTGGACGATCTCGGCCGGGACGCCGCCCACCATCGTGCGCGACACCGCCAGCCCGCCGAACGTCCGCTGGTCGACGAACCGCAACTCGGAACCGTCGTCGTCGAAACGGAAGCGGACTCGGAGGTGCTCTTCGTCCGGTGCCTCGGCCGGGCGTACGAGCAACTGCCCGCTCATTCCGAGATGCGCAACCAGCGCGGCATCCGAACCGTACGGAACCCACAGGTACTTGCCCCGGCGGAGAGCCGCACCGAGCCGGGCACCGACCAGCGAGTCGGCGAAGTCGGTGGCACCGGGCAGATGCCGGCGTACCGCCCTGGGATGGAAGACCTCGACCGCGCGCACGGTCCGCCCGGCCACGAGCCGGTTCAGGCCGCGCCGGACGACCTCGACCTCCGGCAGCTCAGGCATGCGCGGTGATCATGCGTCGGTGCGACGGGCGGGCAGCACGACCCGGGTGCGGAGCACGGTCCACGCGGCCTCGGCCGCCTGCGCTTCGGCCTCCTTCTTGCTGCGCCCCTCGCCGGTGCCGTAGACCGTTCCGCCCACGAGGGCGGCCGCTCGGAACGTCTTGGCGTGATCGGGGCCGGATTCGCTCACCTGGTACTCGGGGACGCCCAGCATCGCCTGCGAGGTGAGCTCCTGCAGCGAGGTCTTCCAGTCCAGTCCGGCGCCGAGCCTGGCCGACGCCACGATCAGGTCGTCGACCAGACGGTGGACCAGGGCCGCCGCCACCTCCAGGCCGCTGTCCAGGTAGGCCGCACCGATCAGGGCCTCGACCGTGTCGGCGAGGATGGAGGACTTGTCCCGCCCGCCGGTGGCCTCCTCCCCGCGACCCAGTCGAACATAGCCGCCCAGGCCGAGCTGCCGGCCCACCTGGGCAAGCGCGCGCATGTTGACCACGGCTGCCCGCAGCTTGGCCAACTCGCCCTCGGACAGGTCGGCGAAGCGACGGTACAGCGCGTCGGTGACGACGAGGCCGAGCACGGAGTCACCGAGGAACTCGAGCCGCTCGTTCGTCGGCAGCCCACCGTGCTCGTAGGCGTACGAGCGGTGGGTGAGGGCGCGTTCGAGCAGTTCGGGTTCGACGGCGAGCCCGAGCCGGGCCTGCAACATCGTCAGCGGTGGCGGCGCCGAGGGTCCGGCCGGCATGTCCGGTCTGTCCGCAGCACTCAGGCGTCGCCGACCTGGCGGCCGTTGTACTGCCGGAACAGCGGCATGCCCTGGGAGTCCTCGACGACATGGGCGCGGTGGGAGACGACCCACACCGTCCGGCCGTTCTCCGTGCGCTTCTGGATCTGCGGCAGCTTGGCCTTCCACTGCGAACGGCGGTGACGGGTGTTGCTGCGGGACATCTTCCGCTTCGGGACGGCCACGGCTACTTCTCCTCAGTCGGGCCGGCCCGCTGCGAGCCGGACTCTCGAATCTCGTCGTTGTCGGTGAGCAGCCCGGCCAGGGCCGCCCATCGTGGATCTCTCGCCTCGTGCCTGTGCCCGGGCTCGTCCGCCAGCCGCACCCCGCACTGCGGGCACAGCCCGGGGCAGTCGTCGCGGCACAGCGGCGCCTGCGGCAGTGCCAGCACGATCGCATCACGGATGGTGGCCTCGAGGTCGACCAGGTCGCCCTCCACCATCTCCACCTCATCGGCGTCGGGGTCCGCGCCGTTCCCTGCTGCACGGTCCGGGTAGGCGAACAGTTCCTGGACGTCGACCTCGATGTCCCTGTCGACCCGGTCCAGGCACCGTGCGCACTCGCCGGTGAGCGTTGCCCGCGCCGTTCCCGACACGAGCACGCCCTCCATGACCGACTCCAGCCGGAGATCCAGCTCGAGCTCGGTCCCTTCGGGCACGCCGACCACGCCGCCGAGTCCGAGGTCGGCAGGTGCCGGGACGGTGAGACGGATCCGCCGCATCGCCCCGGGCCGGCGCCCGAGCTCGTGGGTGTCGAGCACGAGCGGCGCTCGTGGGTCGAGGGTGCTCAGCAGGACCAACTCTTCCGTGTGCACGAATGCCAACACGCGACCTCGGCGTGAGGCCGGCTGCCCAGGGTACTAGAACGCGCAGTCCCGGCCCAAACCAACGCGGAACGAGGGACCCTGCCCTCCTCCGTCACGAGTCGTCGAGCGGAACACCCGGTTGGCCCTCGGCGGCGCCGAGCTCGCCGTACGCGTTCGAGCTCCTCAGCCGCTCGCGTCCCTGGCGAACCGTGTCGAGGATCTTGTCGACTGCCAACTCCAGATGCGCCAGTTTGGCGTCGACGTAGTCGTCGACCTCGCCGCGCATGTCGTCGCCCTTCGCGATCGCCGTCGCGAGGATCTCCTCGGCCTTGGTCTCCGCCGCCACGAGAACGCCGTGCTCGGACACCAGCCGCTCCTGCTCCCGCGTGGCGGACTCGATGATGCGTTCGGCGTTGGCCTTGGCCTCGGCCAGCAGCTCCTCGCGCTGGTCGAGGACCATCTCGGCGGCCCGCAGGCTGCCCGGGAGCATCGCTCGGACCGCGTCCAACCGCGCCAACAGCTCGGTCCGGTTCACCACGGCCGACGAGGACATCGGCATCGCCCGGGCGGACTCCAGGTACGCGACGACCTCGTCGAGCTTGTCGTGGACGTCCATGGACCCTCCTCACTCCACGCGGACACTCCGCCGCAACGAGCCTCAGCCGCCGGCGTTCAGCCGCGCGGTGAGACGTGCCAGCACGGCGTCGGGAACCAGACCCGAGACGTCACCGCCGTACGACGCCACCTCCCGGATCAGGCTGGACGACAGGTAGGAGTAGTCAGGATTCGTGGCGACGAACAGGGTCTCCAACCGCGTCAGCCGGTGGTTCATCTGCGCCATCTGTAGTTCGTAGTCGAAATCGGTGACCGCCCGCAGGCCTTTGACCACGGCGGGGATGTCCCGCTCGCTGCAGAAGTCGACCAGCAGACCGTGGAAGCTCTCGACCACGACGTTGGGCAGATGCCCGGTGACCTCGCGGAGCATGTCGATCCGGTCGTCGACGCTGAACAGGCCCTGCTTGGACACGTTGACCAGGACGGCGACGACGACCTCGTCGAACAGGCCTGCCGCCCGCTCGATCACGTCGACGTGGCCGTTGGTCACCGGGTCGAACGATCCGGGGCAGGCGCAACGGCGCACTGGACCTCCAAGCCGCTGTTGATCACCCGGCCGGGTGACCGTACCAGAGCATCGTCTCGCCGTATCGGCGTTCCCGCTGACCGACCAGGCCCATCGGCCAGTTCAGGGGAGCATCGCGGGTGGACCGTTCGACGACCACCGTCGCCTGCGGCGCGAGCCAGCCACCGGTGAGCCGGGCGAGGACGATCTCGATCTCGTCACCGGGGGTCGCGTAGGGCGGATCGGCGAGTGCCAGGTCGTACGGGCGATCCGGAGGCGCCCCGGAGAGCGCGGGCAGCACCGAGGACTGCGTCACCAGGGCACCGGGCAACCCGACCGCAGAGATGTTGGACCTGATGGTGCGCACGGCGCGCGCATCTGCCTCGACGAGAAGCACATGTGCCGCGCCCCGGGAGAGCGCCTCGAGGCCCAAGGCGCCGCTGCCCGCGTAGAGGTCGAGCACCCGGACGCCGGCGAAGGCGCCCAGCTCCGACTCGAGCGCGGAGAACATGGCCTCACGGACCCGATCGGAGGTCGGCCGCGTTCCCGGGCCGGCCGGCGTGAGCAGCCGCCGGCCCCGGGCCGCGCCGGCGATGATCCGGGTCACGCGGGTTACCGTCGCCGAGGAGGAGGTCGACGTCAAGGCGCGGGAATCCCTCGACGAGGGACGACCGAACGGCAACGAACGGCCCGCATCCCGAGAAGCCGGTGATGAGGGGTCGGAAAGAGTCCGACCCCTCATCACCGCAGCGTCCTTTCTACGTGACGGGAACGATGACCTGGTCGGTCTGCACGCCGTCCTCGAACAACGTGAGCGTGGCGGTCGTGAACGACACGTCGACGATCGTCGCTGTCCACATCTCGTTCGGGCATGTGGGCGTCGGCGGCAGCGGCGCAGGTGAGTCGGTCTCGATGGTGAACACGTACTGACCGTTCTGCGGCGTCGGCAGTGGGCCGGTGGTGCCTGCCACGGTGACCGCGGTGTCCTGTCCCGGAGCGACGTTGCCGCCCGGGTTGGTGCACTCGACCGATGCGATGCCGTCCGCTTCGATCGTGATCTCGAACGTCGTCCCTCCGAGGCCGGCGACCTTGCCGGTGCACTCAACGGTCAGTCCTTCGTCGGTGCACACCGGCGCGCCGGCGCCTCTCTCGATGAAGTGCCCGCTCTGCGCGTATGCCGGAGCTGCCGTCAGCCCGAACAGAGCGATAACGGCGGCCAAGGCAAGAATGAGTCGTCTCATGCTTTTCCCCCTGCAAAGAATTGCCTGTGTGAGTGTTGCGAGACGCCCGATGGCGTCATGAGGCTTCTAGGTGAAGGTGCGCGCAATCGCGGCTCGCCGTGCATGGCGCACGGTGGTCCGCGCTCTCCTACGCTGCTTTTCATACCCCCTGGGCAGCCGGACAGGTTCCGGCGTCAATCCCCCGTCGCCCTCGCCTCGCAAGCTAGGCCTGGTTGTGCCCCGTGGCAACGGTCGGCTGAAGAAAGACGAGGAATTCTTCGACAGCGACATGGCATGCGCTCGTTGTCGCGGATCCCGTCAGGCCTTCTCCAGGTAGTCGGCCCGCTCGTCGCCGGACAGGGCAGTCACCGCATCGGACAGCGGCTGCCATCTGCGCAGCTCCGGGTCGTCGGCAACGTACAGGCTGGCCGCCTCGCGCGCGGCCAGGATGAGGTTCTCGTCGTGGATCACCGACAGCAGCCGCAGGCTGGACCGGCGCCCGGACTGCGCGGCGCCGAGGACGTCACCCTCGCGGCGCTGCTCGAGGTCGACCCGTGCGAGTGCGAAGCCGTCTCGGGTGGACGCGACCGCCTCGAGGCGCTCGCGTGCCGGCGTGCCGGCCGGGGCGTCGGTGACGAGCAGGCAGAGCCCGGGGACGTCGCCGCGCCCGATCCGGCCGCGCAACTGGTGGAGCTGGGACACACCGAAGCGGTCGGCGTCCATGACGACCATCGTCGAGGCGGTGGACACGTCGACACCCACTTCGATGACGGTCGTGGCCACCAGCACTGGTGCCTCGCCGCTGGTGAACCGGCGCATCACCTGGTCCTTGGCCTCGGGGCCGAGCCGCCCGTGCAGCACCTCGATCTCGATGCCGGCCAGTGGGCCGGCTCGCAGCATCTCGACCAGGTCGAGCACGGCGATGGGACGCCGCCCGGTGTCGTCATCATCCTCCGGGGAGTCGTTGTCGGGCTCCGCCGCGTCGCCGCCGATCCGCGGGCAGACCACGTAGACCTGGTTGCCCCGGGCGACCTCCTCCCGGACGCGGGTCCACGCCCGTTCGAGGTAGTGGGGCTTCTCGTCGACCGGGATGAGATGGGTGGCGACATCGGCACGGCCGGCCGGCAGCTCGCTCAGGGTCGACACCCACAGGTCGCCGAAGACGGTCATCGCGACGGTGCGCGGAATCGGCGTGGCGGTCATGACCAGCACGTGCGGCCGGACGTCACCCACACCCTTGGCCGCCAGCGCGGACCGCTGCTCGACGCCGAAACGGTGCTGCTCGTCCACCACCACCAGACCCAGGTCGGCGAACTGGACCCGCTCTTCCAGCAGTGCGTGGGTGCCGACCACGATGCCGGCCTCGCCGGACACCGAGTCGAGCAGCGCCTCGCGGCGCGCGGAGGTACCCATCGATCCCGTGACCAGGGTGACGCGCGTGCCGATCTCCGAGCCGCCGAGCAGGCCACGTTCGCCCAGCGGACCCAGCAGGTCGCGCAGCGACCGGAGGTGTTGCTGGGCAAGCACCTCGGTGGGCGCCAGCAGGACCGCCTGGCCGCCGGTGTCGACCACAGCCAGCATCGCCCGTAGGGCCACGACCGTCTTGCCGGTGCCGACCTCTCCTTGGAGCAGGCGGTGCATCGGATGGTCGCGGGCGAGGTCGGCCGCGATCTCATCGCCCACCCGGATCTGGCCCTGGGTCAGCCGGAACGGCAGCCGGGCGTCCAGTGCGTCGAGCAGCCCGCCGGACACCGGCTTGCGCGGCACCGCGGGCAGCGCGGCCGCCGACTCGCGCCGCCGGGCCAGCTCCGCCTGGAGCACGAATGCCTCCTCGAACCGGAGGCGATGCCGGGCGTGCTCGGCGTCATCACGCGAGGCCGGGCGATGCACGGTCCGCAGTGCGGATTGGGCGTCCATCAGGCCCATCCGCCGCCGGATCGCGGGCGGGATCGGATCGGGAACGGCACCGAGCGTGTCGAGCACGACGCGCACGCACCTGGCGATCTTCCAGGTGGCGAGGTTCGCGGTCGCGGCATAGACCGGGATCAGTCGGTCGGCGAACTCCTCCGCGGCCGTGGCGACGTCGGTACCCTCGGGCAGTAGGACGTAGTCGGGATGGGCCAGCTGGCGTTGCCGCCGGTACACGCCGACCTTGCCGGCGAACAGGCCGATTCGACCCTCCTGCAGGTCGCGCTCGCGCCAGCGCTGGTTGAAGAAGGTCAGCACGAGCCGGCCGGAGCCGTCGGTGACGACGACCTCGGTGATTCCGCCCTTGCGGGTCTTCATGGAGCGGGTCCGGACATCCTCGACCATCGCCAGCACGGTGACCTGCTCGTCCAGGTGCAGCGAGTCGAGATCGGTGAGCTGGCCGCGCTCGGCGTACCGGCGCGGATAGTGGCGCATCAGATCGCCCACCGTGTAGATGTCGAGGCCGGTGGCAAGGGCGTTGGCGGTCTGCCGGCCCAACACCCGATCGAGCGGCTCGTCCCAGGCCGCCGGCATCACTCGACTCCCATCAACAGCGGGTAGCGAGGCTGTCCGCCGTCGTACACCACCGTGTCGACCTCCGGGTGGGACCGCCGCAGGGCGGCGACCACGCCGTCGGCAAGGCTCGGTTCGGCATCGGCGCCCCTGACCAGCGTGACCAGTTCTCCCCCGGCCGAGAGCATCCGCTCGACCACGTCGACCGCCACGGCGGGCAGGTCGGTCCCGATGACCACGAAGTCGCCCTCGATGATGCCGAGGATGTCGCCGGGACGGCAGACACCGGCCATGGTGACGGCCTCTCGGGCCGCCACCGTCACCGCGCCGTGTCGGGTGTGGCCGGCGGCGGCAGTCATCGCGACGACGTCGGCGTCGAAGGCTCGGGCCGGCTCGTGTACCGCGGTGGCGGCGATGCCCTGGACCTGTGCACGGGTGGGGATCACCGCGACCCGCGTGCCCTCGGCCCTGGCCTCCGCTGCGGCGGCCTCGGCGACGGGCACGCCGTCGCGCTCGTTCGGCAGGAGCACGACCTCGCCGGCACCGGAGCGCCGGATCGCGTCGAGCATCTCCGCCGTCGAGGGGCGTCGGCCGACCGGCGTCCGGACAACCGTGGCACCGGCCGACTCGAACAAGCTCCCCAACCCGTCGCCGGCCGCGAAGGCGACCACCGCGCGGCCCTCCGCCGTCGCGGCGGGTCGCCCGACCCGGTCGGCCAGGAAGGTGACGCGGATCCGGTGCGGGCGTCCCGCCGCCATGCCGGCCTCGATCGCGGCACCGGCATCGTCGACGTGGACGTGGACGTTCCACAGCGGATCGCCGCCGACGACGATCAAGGAGTCGCCGAGTGGTTCGAGGGTCGCCCGCAGCGTGGGAATCGCGTCGGCCGAAGCGTCCAGGAGGTACATCACCTCGAAACTCGGTGAGCTGTCCGCCGTCTCCGCTTCCACCGCAACCCTCGGCACCGCGGGGGCGCCCATCGCCCGCGGATAGGCCAGGGGGCGGCGACCGGTCAGCACCGT
>DASUYL010000094.1:0-15155 GCA_036377395.1 Jiangellaceae bacterium | reverse complement strand
ACCCGATCACGAGGGTCCAGCCCATCGGTCACCTCCCGTCACGGTGAGCGTCGGCCATCGCAGCGATTGATTACAGGGTCCTTGGGCCCGGCCGCCGCCGCCGTTCGTCCCTGGCAGCGCAGCGCACTTGCGTGTGATCGTGGGGATCAGGAGGAGACCACGGAGGAGTCCGATGCGCGAAGTGCACCGCGAGCGGCCGGTACTCGTCGGTGTCGACGGCTCCGACGAGGCCGACGCGGCCGTCGACTGGGCGGTCGGCGAAGCCGTAGCCCGGCACACGTCGCTGCACGTGGTGCACGCCTTCATCTGGCCTCTGCTCCCGCACGTTCCCCTCGGGCCGTCGCCGTACGGGCCGGCCGACGGCGGGTTCCGGGCCGCCGCCGAGCAAATCGTCGACGATGCGGTCAGGCGCGCCGCTGCAGGGTCTCCCGGCGTGGCGGTCGATGGCGCACTCGTCACCGGAAGCGCCGGCACCGTGATGCTGACCGAGTCCGAGCGGGCACAACTCGTCGTGGTGGGCTCCCGCGGCCTGGGGGGATTCGCCGGGCTGCTGCTCGGCTCGGTCAGCGGTCACCTGGCCGCCCACGCCCCGTGCCCCGTCATCGTGCTGCGCCCTGCGCACGCCCTCCGCGGTGGTGGCGGCGGCGTGCCGGCCACGTGCGTCGTCGGTGTCGACGACCCGGATGCGGCCGATCACGTCCTCGGGTTCGCGTTCGCCGAAGCAGCCCACCTCGGTGTCGGACTCACCGCGGTCCACTGCATCGAGCCCCTACCGGCGCTCTACGGCGTGCCCATCGACAACGGTGAGACCGTCGCACTGATGCGCGGGAGGCTGGGCGATGCGATCTCGGCGTGGGAGCAGAAGTATCCGACCGTTCGGGCCGAGATCGACGTCGTGGAGGGTTCGCCCGGGCGGGTTCTCATCGAGATGTCACGGCGTGCGCTGCTGCTCGTCGTCGGTTCACACGGCACCGGCGGGTTCCGCGGCATGCTCCTCGGATCGGTGAGCCGCCAGGCCCTCCATCACGCGGCAGCCCCCGTCGCGATCGTCCGCGGAGCACCGGCCCCCACGAATGGGTGAGGCGGGAAGCATGGCGATGAAGATTTTGATCAGTGAGCAGATGGATGGGGCGGCGACAGAGGTCGCGCAGCGCCTCGGCGCCGCGGGACACTCGCTGGTCTACTGTCATGCACCCGGATCGTGGGACGGCCCGTGCGTCGCGCTGAGCGACAACGGCCGTTGCCCCCTTGCCGATACCGACGTTGCCGTGGTCGTCGATGCCCGCACGGACGACACCGCCTTCACCGACGCCGAGTTCGGCGCCGTCTGCGCACTGCGGCACGCCACGCCGCTCGTCGTCGTCGGGCCCGTCCCGGACCGGACCGTCTCCCCGTGGCGCGACGCGGACGTCCGGTGCGAAACCGGCGCCGTCGTCGCCGCGTGTGAGCAGGCCGCCGCCGCGGTCGGTGCGACCCCGCATCGGGCGGTCGCCGCGGCGGCCACGAGAGTGATCCGCAGGTTCGGCATCGACGAACAGCCCAAGATCGTGCTCCGCGAGCGGCACAATGCCGTCGACGCGTTCATCACGACCGACCGAGCACTTCCACCGAGCGTCCGCGAAGCCACGCGCCTCGCCGTCCGGGCCGGTCTCGCGCCCTACACGAAGCACTGGAGCTACGCGGACGTGATCTTCAGATCCTGACCCGCCGAGGAGGCGAATCCATGGCCATCACCAAACGCTGGACCGTCGAGATCTTCATCGACGAGCACGACGGATCGACGCGGGCCGAGGCACGCCTTCAGACGGCCGACACGACGCACTTCGTCGGCACCGGCACCGCTCGGCGCAACCCGCGCGACGTCGAGGTGCCGGAGATCGGCGACGAACTCGCGGCGTCGCGTGCACTGTCCGAACTCGCGCACCGGCTGCTCGATGCCGCTGCCGAGGACATCGAAGGAATCACTCACCGGCCGGTCGACCTCGACGAGTGACGCGGCCGCTGGAACTAGGAGGTTGACGGTGATGACGACTCGACCACAGCTGAGCGAGCTCGGCCTCAGTACGGGGAAGAAGGCGCGCCTCCACCGGATCCTGTTCCAGCATGGTCTCCGCAACGGTACGGCCGTCTTCCTGCCGTACGACCAGGGTCTGGAGCATGGGCCGCGGGACTTCTTCCCGAACCCGGCGGCGTCGGACCCCGCCTACGTCGCCCGGCTGGCGCTGGAGGGCGGGTTCAACGGCATCGCGGTCCAGATCGGGCTGGCGGAGAAGTTCTACTGGGACTACGCCGGGCAGGTGCCGCTGATCCTCAAGCTCAACGGCAAGACGGAGATCCCCTCCGACGCGGAGGCTCTATCGCCGGTCAATGCCTCGGTGGACGAGGCAGTGCGGCTGGGTGCCGATGCCGTTGGCTACACGCTGTACGTGGGAACACCGGCGCAGGACCGCGACTTCGAGCAGTACCGTCGGGTCCGCACCGACGCTCAGCGGTACGGCATGCCGCTGATCGTTTGGGCCTACCCGCGCGGCTCGGCGATCGAGGCCAAGGGCGGCAAGGACTCCTTCTACGCGGTGGACTACGCGGCGCGGGTGGCCAGCGAGCTGGGTGCGGACGTGGTCAAGGTCAACTTCCCGCATCCGGAGAAGCGGGCCGCCGTGAAGAGCCCATACGACGCCGTGTACTCCTCGCAGCAGGCCATCGACGCGGTGGTGCGCTCCGCCAACCGCACCTTGGTGCTGGTCTCCGGCGGGGCCAAGGCCGGCGACGAGGCGATGCTGGAGAAGGCCCGCCAGTCCATGGAGGCCGGCGGCACCGGCCTGATCTTCGGGCGCAACGTCTGGCAACGCGACTACGACGAGTCGCTGCGCTTCGTCGACCGGCTCAAGGAGATCCTCGCCAAGTACCCGACACCGGGGCCGGCGGACTGACCTGCGGCTACCCGGCCGGCCGCGGCGCCAACGGCCGGCGGGTTCAGGGCGTCGGAGGCGGGACGACCAGTACCGGAACCTCGGCGAACTCCAGGATCCGTTGGGCCTCGACGCCGACGTACGGAAGTCCCACGCCGTGACCTGATGCCCGCGCGATGACGATCAGGTCTGCCTCCCATCGCCGGGTCTCGGCGAGCACCTCCGCGGCCGGAGATCCGGAGACCTGGACCGTGTCGATGACGATGCCGGCCGCCTCGGCGCGCCGCTGGACGTGTCGCAGCGCGGCGTTGCCGGCGAGCGACCTCCGGCCGGCAACCCGCTGAGATGCTGCGCTGATGCGCTCGTCCAGGGCATGGTCGTGGAGCACGGTGACCGCGCAGAGTGCACGGCGCTGTTCGGACGCCAGCGCGATGGCGACGTCGGCGGCATGGAACGCGGCCGACGAGTCGTCGACAGCGACGAGGATCCGGCTGATCATGATCGCTCACCTCCCAGCAGGTCGACGAGCGGCCCAGTGGAGCCGAAGGTTCTCCTCCCGATCGAACTCGTCCAGCCGCGCCTCGAGGGACCGGAGCGCCTCGGTGAGCCGTGGCACCAAGCGGTTGTCGATGGCGCGCTGGCGGGCACGCGTGTGCCGGAGTTCCTGTCTGAGCGAGGCGACTGCTCTGCTGGCCGCCGCGTGGCGCGTCGCAGCGTGGAGGGCTCGGCGATGCGTCGCCGTGGCAAACACGAGAGCCGAGCTGCCGGCCCGGACCGGCTCCTCGGAGGGGATCACCGTGGCGTGCACGGGGTAACGGACGCCCATGGTCCGGCTGAGCTGGACCTGCACCGTGGCGAGGGCACCAGGTGTCGCTGCGGCCAGACCCTGCTGCCCGTCCAAGGCGGCGCTGCGGCGCAGCCAGATCGCCGCCTCTCGCGCGGATCGTTGCCAGTCCTCCGCCGTCCGGCCGGCCAGCAGTTCGAGCCGCTGCAGTTCACCGGCGAGGATCCGTTGCTTGCGATCGAGCAACTCGCTGGCGCGGTCGGCGGTGGCGAGCTGCCGCATCAGCCGGAGCCGGCCGGCTCGTCCCGACGCTGACCGGACGTTCACGTCGGCCTGCCCTCCACGGGCAGCCGAGCCTGCAGCACGGCGCGCGGCAGCATCGTCAGCTCCCGGCGGGGAAGGACACCCAGGGCCTGCCAGGCCCGGCCGAGCGTCTGGTCCAGCGTCCGCGACTCGGTCGCCCCCTGGTGCAGCAGACGATGCTCGACGACGTTGCGATAGTCGAGGTAGCTCCGGTCGGTCTCGCTCAGGGCCGTCACTCCGATCAGGTCGGCGAGCTCTGCGGCCTGTTGCGCCCTGGCCAGCGCGGCGATCACCTGGGCGGCGACGTCGAGGTGATCGTCGCGGGTGCGATCTGGCCCGGCACCCTTGCGCATCAGTCGCGAAAGCGACGACAACACGTCCACCGGTGGGTACACGCCACGCGCGTGCAGCTCCGGCGACAGGATGATCTGGCCTTCGGTGATGTACCCGGTGAGATCCGGGACCGGGTGGGTGATGTCCCCGGCCGGCATGGTGAGCACCGGCATGATCGTGACCGAGCCGGGGCGACCCCGAACCCGACCGCATCTCTCGTACAGCGACGCGAGATCGCTGTAGAGGTATCCGGGATAGGCACGGCGGGCCGGGATCTCGTGCCGGGCGGCGGCCACCTCGCGGACCGCCTCGCAGTAGCTCGTCATGTCCGACATGACGACCAGCACGTGGCTGCCCTCGGCAAACGCGAAATGCTCGGCCACCGTGAGCGCGATGCGAGGAGCCAGCAGCCGCTCGATGATCGGGTCATCGGCAGTATTGAGCAGCATGACGAGCTCGCCCGACTCGGAGCGCTCTGCCAGGGCGTCTCGCACGAACGCCGTGTCGGCGTGCGTGAGGCCCATGGCTGCGAACACGATCCGGAAGGACGAGCCGGTGGTGGCCGCCTGCCCCGCGATCTGCGCCGCGAGCTGCAGGTGCGGCAGCCCCGGAACCGAGAAGATGGGCAGCTTCTGCCCGCGAACCAGCGTGGAGAGCGCATCGATGACCGAGATCCCGGTCAGGACCGGCTCGGACGGCGGTTCACGATGAACCGGGTTGAGTGGCCAGCCGGACACCGGCGCGGTCACCTCACCCAGCACCGGAGGTCCGCCGTCGAGTGGCTCGCCGCGGCCGTTGCACACCCGTCCGAGCCAGGCGGGTCCGAGCGGTACGTGCAGCGGCCGGCCGGTGAACCGTACCCGCAGGCCGCCCGGTCGCATCCCTCCCGTGCCCTCGAGCACCTGGACGACTGCCAGGTCGTCGTCCACCTCGAGGACCAGCCCGTGGCGCTGGGTGCCGTCGTCGATCTTGACGACTGCGAACTCGTCCCATCCGACGTCCCGGACACCATCGAGCACCAACAGCGACCCCTGCAGCGATCGGACACCGGAGTACTCGACCTCGCCGGTCACGGGTTCCACCGTCCGCGGGGACGCATCTGGTGTCGTCATGCGAGCACCTCCAGGTCATGCAGCACCTGATCCCGCCGGCTCCGGACCGCCTCGGGAGTGACCGCGCCGGCGTCCTCGCGCAGCCGGATGAGTGGACCGAAGTCGATCTCCTCGACGGTGGTCGCCGGGACACCGTGCTCGATCAGTCGCAGACACGCGTCCACGACGTCGAGGACCGCCTGCAGCAACGCGGCTCCGCGTTGTGGGCTGCAGGCGGCGTCGGTCTCGTTGAGAGCGCTCTGCATGAGCACGGCTTCGCGGATCAGCCGTCCGGCCAGCATCACCATTCGCTCGCGCCCGGGTAACGTGCCGGCACCGATGATCTCTGCCAACGCCGTCAGGCGGTCGGCTTCGGCGAGCAATGTCGCCGCCCGCGCCCGGCGTTCCGCCCATCCCGGGTCGCCGTGGTCGACCTGCCAGGCGCCGACTGCGTCGATCTGGCGCGCGAACGACCCCGACCAGCTCACGGCCGGGTAGTGGCGCGAGTAGGCGAGATCACGGTCGAGCGACCAGACCGCCTGGACGAAACGCTGCGTCGCGGTCGTCACCGGTTCGGCCAGGTCGCCGCCGGGCGGTGAGACCGCACCCACCACCGTCACGGAGGCGTCCGATCCACCGAGTGTCCGGACCCGACCGGCGCGCTGGTAGAAGGCGGCCAGCGCGGATGCCAGGTCGGCCGGATAGCCCTCTTCGGCCGGCAGCGCGCCGGTGCGCGACGCGAACTCGCGCAGTGCCTCCGCCCACCGTGAGGTCGAGTCGGCGATCACGACGGCGTCGTAGCCCATGTCCCGGAAGTACTCGCCCACGGTGATGGCGGTGTAAATGCTCGCCTCGCGCGCCATCATCGGCATGTTGGACGTATTGGCGATGATCACCGTCCGGTCGATCAACCGGCCACTCGTGCGCGGATCCGTCAGCCCGGCGAAGTCGACGAGCACATCGGCCATCTCGTTTCCCCGCTCGCCGCACCCCACGTAGACGATGACGTCCGCGTCGCACCACTTGGCTATCTGTTGGAGCAGGACCGTCTTGCCGGTACCGAAGCCGCCGGGCACGGCGGCGGCCGAACCTCGACTGACGGGGAACAGGAGATCGAGGACCCGCTGACCGGTGTGCAGCGGTGCGACGGCATCCTCTCGCTGAGTGAACGGGCGCGGCCGGCGCACCGGCCAGTACTCCCAGAGTCGGAGCTCGGTGTCGCCGACGCGGGCCACGGTCGCGTCGTCGTCGATCTCACCCGCGTCGACCACACCGGTGACCGTCCCGGACGTCCCCGGGGGGACGAGGACGCGGTGCAGCAGGCCGCCGTCGGTCACGACCGTGCCGACCGTCTCACCCGGACCGACCCGCTGGCCGGCTTCGACCTCCGGTGCGAATGGCCACCGCCGCCCGAGGTGACCGGTTCGCTGGGTGGGCGTCAGCCACACCGGCGCCGATGACAGCGGGCGCAACAGACCGTCGAACACCTGCCCGAGCAGGCCCGGGCCGAGCCGCACCGACAAGGGCCGGCCGGCCGGCACCACCGGGTCGCCGACCTTCAGACCGCCGGTGTACTCGTACGCCTGGAGGGTGACCGTGTCGCCCGCGATCGCGACCGTCTCGGCGGGGATGCGAAGCCTGCCGACGTCGACGACGTCGAACATGGCCGCCTCGGCCAGGCCGGTCACCTCGACCAGCGGTCCGTTGACCCGCCGGACCCGGCCTGATCGACGCCGCCGGTGGTGGGCGAGCGGCGTCACGTCGTCCACAGCTGCCGCACCTCCTCACCGAGCCGGTCGAGCTCGTCGTCGACGAGGGTCGGGAGCGAAAGATCCAGCCGCCGGCTGCCCGCCTCGGCCACCACGCCGCCGTTCCCGCTCTCGTGGATCGACGCGTCGGGTCCGAGGATCGCACCGGCGTGCTCGGTCAGGTGCCGGAGCAGTACCGGGTAGTCCGGCGCTTCACGCAGTGCGGTCGCCGCCTCGTGACACCGCCGCCGAAGGTCGTCGTACAGACTGCGCTGAGCGGCAAGGAGCGTGTCGCGTGCCTCCCTACGACGTCGCCTGAGCTGTGACGCGGCCGCGGCGCCGGCCTGCCGCTCACCCTCGTCCCGACCTGCCTGCAGGATCTGTGCCGCGCGTTCTCCTGCTGCGGCGCGCTCGTGCTCCGCATGCTGTCGGGCCTCGGCGAGCACAGTTCCTGCGTCGGAGCGGGATTGCGAGAGCAGCGCGGCCCGAACCGGATCCAGCGCAGCGCCGGCACCAGCGGGCAGTCTCGCCTTCATGTCGGCATCACGACCGTCATCGGGCCGTCCGAGGAGGATCGGATGCCCGACAGCCCCGCCGCCGCGGCCGAGGTGAGCACGACGACCAGCACCTCCGGCGGCATCCGTGCCCACTGCTCCCGGACCTCCTCGGCGGTTTCCGCGACCAACACGCGCGCGCCCGCGAGCGCGTAACCCTGGACCAGTGCGCGCTCTCCGAGCACGGCGACGGTGCTCATCGTGGGCCCTTCAAGCCCGACCGATCAGGATGATTGCGATGATCAGGCCGTAGATGGCGATCCCTTCGGCGAGGCCGACGATCACCATGGAGCGCCCGAACAACTCCGGCCGCTCGCTCATCGCGGCCAGCGCGGCAGCGCCGGTGTACGCGACCGCGACCGCGGCACCCAGCGACGAACCTGCAACGGCGATGGCGGCCGCGATCAGGGCCGCACCGCTGGCCTGAGCCGTCTCGGCGGAGTCCTGTGCTGCGCCGGCCGCCTCGGCCGGAAAGGCCGCCACGATGGCGATCAGCACAGCCAGTCCGATCACCACGACGACGCCGTTGAACAGGAACAACGCCCGCCGTACAGCGGGTCTGGTGAGCCTTGCACTCATGCCGTCATCTCCGTCTCTACGTTGGTCGGGAGCTTCCAGGGCCGGAACGGCCGGCCTTCGATGTCGAAGACGCGTGAGAACAACTCGTAGTACTCGAGGCGCAGCGCCTGGATGCCGGCGACCAGCCCTTCGAGCGCGAAGGCGACGGCATTGCCGACGACGAACAGGACCGCCGCCGCGAGTGCCGAGATGCCGGGTCCCCACACCGCTGTGGTACCGGCCCAGACGATCGCTCCGAGCGCGGCGTGCGTGAGCCCGAACGCCGCGAGCCGGGCGAACGAGACCAGGTTCGAGCCCAGCCGCAGCACGAGGTCGACGAGTTCGACGACCGCTTGCAGCACCCCCGCCGCGCCACGGCCGGCCGTCATGAGCAGGCCGATGAACGCCAGCACCAGGCCGACGACGCCGATTCCGACGGCTGCCGCCGTGAGCGTGGCCATGTCGAGATAAATGCCGCCGGCGAGCAGCCCGAGTGCCAGGAAGAGCATGCTGCCGGCGATTCCGGTGCGCGCGTACAGCGCGTAGCCCCAGCCACCCTCGCGTACGCGGTTGACCGTTCCGAGCACGTAAGCACCCGCGAGAAGGAGTGCGCCCACCCCGACCGCCGCGACCAACAGCGTCACGGGCTCCTCGAGCGGGGAGAGCCACAGCACCGGCACCAGGCCGGTCGGGCCGAACATCTCTCCGTACAGCAGCCCGAAGATCGTGGCAGTCGCGCCCGCGCCGGCCAAGAACGGCCAGGCTCTGCGGAACCTGTTCAGCCGGCCGAACCGGCCACTTTTCAAGAGCAGGGCGGCGAATAGGAGCAGCAGCCCATGGCCGACGTCGCCGAACATCATCCCGAACATCGCGACGTAGGCCAGCCCGGCGAGCAGAGTCGGGTCCACGTTGGCGTAGGGCACCGTGGTGTAGGTCTCGACCAGCAGGTCGAAGGACCGGGCACCACGCTTGCGCTGAAGCAGCGTCGGCGGCTGCACGCCGCGAGGCGGCCTCAGCGGCACCGCTGCGGCACCCAGGCCGGCGAGCGCCTCGGCGAGCCCGGGTCGCGCGGACGCGGGCATCCAACCGACGAGTGCGCTGACAGGCCCGCGGACCACCGCCTGGGCGATACGCCGCTCGAGCTCCGCTGCGCGGGTGGTTTCGATGTCGGTCGGCTCCAGCTCCACCATGCCGACGTCGCCGACGTGCTCCAGCATGGGCCGGATCACGTTCGTCGGAGCGACGAGGGCAACGCGTTCCATCCGGACCGGCCGCGGGCCGTCACGCCACGACATCGAACACCTCGCTTGGTCCGCCACCTGCGGCGGCATCCGCGAGGGCCGCTCGTACCCGCCATCCGTCGACCGCGAGTACGGCGAGCGCCCCGACCACCGGCTCCGGGCCGGATCGGGGGGAGCGGAGCATCCGGAACCCGTCGGACTCCATGTACCCGCGCAGCCGTGCCTCCGCCCGCCACAGCCCAGCCGGCTCGTCGACATCGGCCAGCGTCGAGCGAGCGCTCGGCGGAAGTGACGGCCGCAGGTCGCTGATCGATCTCGCTGACGCCCATCGGGCGCCGATCAGCGGTGTGGCTGCACGGACCAGGGACGCCGGTGGTTCCTGCCCGAGAGTGACAACTCGGCGTGCGACCACCAGCGCGGCTCCGGCGGCCACCCAGCGACCGACCGCGGACATGCGGCTCGATGTGGCAGCGACCATGCGCAGCCAGCCGACGACCAGTGCATCGTGCAAGGCAGTCGGGGTCAGCTCACCGGGGTCGCCCCAAGCGGACGCGGTGAGCTCACGGTGCAAGTCCTCCAGGCTCGTCGTGGCGGCCAGGCGCGGCCAGGACGTGGCCAGCGTGCCGAGCTCGTACCCGGGTGAAGCAGGCCGGCCGGCAAGGCGATCACGATGTCGTTCGATGTTGGCCCGCTCGAAGCGCGCGGCCAGCGAGCGGGCCAGGGGCGTTCCTGCGGCAGGCATCCATCCGGCGAGCACACGCAGCTCCCAGAGTTGCTCGGCCCGAATCCGGTGCTCGGCCTGGTCCAGTGATGTTCCCGGCGCGCTGACGGCGTCGAAGGCCGTGCCGGCCAGCAGCGCGAGGCCCGACTCGAGCGTGGGCGCCGTCGCGATGCGCCGGGCGAGGCCGGCGCCTACGCGGCGCCGGGCCATCGCCTTCGCTCGTACCGTGGCGGCAACCCAGCCGGTGTTCATCGGGAGTCCCCGCCTGTCGGCTTCCCGCCTGCGGTGATGGTGGCGCGGAGGTGCGCGAGGACCAGGTCGGCCAGCACCCCCAGCCGCTTCCGGCCCGCCGCGACCAATTGGGCGGCCGCGGCGTCGGCGTCGGCGACCAGCGCGTCGGCCGCCACATCCGCGCTCCGGCGGATCCGGGCCGCAGCGGCAGCACGTTCGGCCGGTGCCCGAGATGCCGCGTCGGCGATCACTTGCCTGGCGTCCTGCTCTGCGGCCGCGATCCCGGCGGCTGCGGTCTTCGCAGCCATCGACCGGATCGCGTCGCACTCGGTCAGCACTGGTTCGAGAGCATCGAACAACGGTTCCAACTCGGCGGCCAGAACATCGTCGGCATGGACCGGGACCGCCACCGGACCGGCCGCGCCCGGAGCGCCGACGGGCCGAAGCCGCTGGAGCAGATCCGATACCGGCATGGTGGTGGTCCTCCCGAAGACTCCGGCCCGTCTCCACGGTCCATGCCATCGGTCGTCACGCTGTAGGGCCCTACGTCACAGGCCACCGGGGCTTTGCGCCCGCCGCGACCCCTGGATGCGGGGCGGCGACAACACTGCGCGACCGCGGGCGGGCCGCCCGCAGGTCGTGAGGATCGTCGTGCAGGCTAAGGCAGGTCTCCACGCGGCGGCGTTGCACGACGATCTTCACGGCGCCCGGGCCGGGCAGGTGACGTGCCGGTGAGACCCCCGCGGTCCGTGGCATCGGTTGGGTAAAACCCGGGCCTGGGACGAAGGTCCCGGTCGTGGCCGCCGCCCGGCCCTATGCCGGTCCGAGCGGGCGCGATGCAATCGAGACGAGGCATTTGCTCGGTCAGAGGAGGTCGCCATGAACGCCGTCGTGCATTCCCGGCAGCGTGGGCCGTGGCCGGAGCTGCTCGACTGGCTCGAGGGCCCGATCGCCACCGTCCCGCCACCCGGCCAGATGATCCGTTTCGAGGACTACGCGGAGAACGGCCGTTACGTCCTGCGCGCGGAACTGCCAGGGATCGAACCCCAGAAGGATGTCGAGATCAGCATCAGCGGCCGCGTCCTGACCGTCCGCGGGCAGCGGCGGGCAGAGCAGAAGGATCGCTACCGGGCCGAGTTCAGGTACGGCCCGTTCGCCCGCTCCATCACGCTGCCCAAGCGCGCGAACGAAGACGACGTCACCGCCGTCTACGACAAGGGCATTCTCGAGGTGACTGTCGGCCTCAGGCAGCCCGAGCCCTCGGAACGCCGGATCGACGTCGCGAGGAAGAGCTGAGCCGTGATCAACGCGGGTACCGGACCGGCTGGGCCTGCCTGGTGCGCATTGCCACCTGCGGTGCCCGTCCACGCCGACCTGCGACAGTCAGCGGCGACGGCCGGGAAGGAACCCGCGATGACCAGCCTGGTGACGTCTGCAGCTGAGCGCTTCGTCGTGGGTCTCGACGATCCCGTCGCACGCAGGCCGGAGCAGAGTGGCGCGAAGGCCGCCAGCCTGGCGATCACACGTGGAGCCGGCATCGCGGTCCTACCGGGGTTCGTCGTCACCACGGCCGGTCACGCCGAGTTCATCCGTGCCGGGCACCGCCTACCGGCTGCGCTGGAACGGCAGCTCCGCGACAGGTGGGCCTCACTGAGCCAGGACGGAAGCGTCGCGCTGGTTGTCCGCTCGTCGTCGACGGTGGAGGACATCGCGGCCTCGTCGATGGCCGGCCGGTTCCGCACTGTTCTCGACGTGCAGGGCTGGCCGGCGTTTCGAGAGGCGCTGGTGAGCGTCTTCCGGTCCGCCGCCGAGGTGACCGTTGGCTCGGGACCGAGCCCGATGGGTGTGCTCGTCCAGCGTTTCCTCGCCGCGTCCCGCGGGGGCGTGCTGTTCGGGATCGACCCGGTGACCGGCGACGGGCGGCACATCGTGGTGGAGGCGGTGGCCGGGGGGCCGGACCGCCTGGTCAGCGGTCGGGTCAGTGCCCAGCGCTATGTGCTCGCGCGCCGGGGCAGGCTGTTGACCGTCGACCATCGCCCGTATCACCTGTTGTCGGTGAACCACCACGGCGAACGGCTCCTCGGCAACCGCGAGCTGCGGGCGCTGGCGCGGCTGGCGGGCCGCACCCAAGAGGCGTTCGGCGGGCCCCAGGACGTCGAGTGGGCCTTCGACGAGGCCGGCTGCCTACTGCTCCTGCAGAGCCGCCCCGTGACCGCGACCGGTGTGACGGTCGAAGCCGCCGGCCCCGTCCTCGGACCCGGGCCGGTCGCCGAGACCTTCCCCGATCCACTGGGTCCGCTGGAGACGGACCTGTGGATCACCCCACTGCGCCACGGGGTCACAGCAGCGCTGCGGGAGACTCGGGCCGTCGCCGACAGCGCACTGCGCTCCTCACCGGTGGTGACCACGGTCCACGGCCGGGCAGCAGCCGATCTCGAGCTGTTCGGCTACGTGCCGACGCGGCCTGCGATGGCTGCGCTCGATCCGCGACCGCGGCTGCGGCGGCTAGCGGCTGCCTGGCACGTCGGCAAGCTCCGAGCCGTCCTGCCGAGCCGTGCCGGTGCGCTGATCGATGATGTGGACGAACGGCTCACGGCGGTGGACCTGGGCGGCGCCGGCGATGACGAGATCCTCAGCTTGCTCGACAGCTGCACCGCCCTGCTGGAGCGGCTGCATCACGAAGAGGTGCTGGCGGGGACGCTCCTGCCGGCGGTCACTCGAACGGCGACGTCGGTGGCGCTCACCACGTTGGCGGAGCACAGAGGCGAGGAGCCCGACGACCACGCGCTGGTTCGCCGCCACCCGATCCTGCTCAGCCTGGTTCCGCCATCCATCACCACTCCGATGACGCTGCCACCGGCGACAGCGGTGACGCGCCGGACCGGTCGCGATGTCCAGGGCGAACTCGACGTGCGCGAACGGGTCCGGCTCCGGGTGCGGTGGGTGCAGGAGCTGACCGCCAGGGCGGCGCTGGAACTGGGCCGGCGACTGGCGGCTCGGGGTGTCCTCGACGACGCGGATTCGATCGCTCTGCTGGACAGAGCGTGCCTGACCGCCGTCGTCGGGACAGGCCGGGTTCTCGACATGCACGCGCGTCGGGCCGAGGCCGTCGCTGCGGCATTCTCCCCGCCGCTGCCTGCGCAATTCCGGCTCACCCGGTCCGGCCAGGTCGTGCCCTCGGCCCGGACCGGCGCGAGGCCGGCAGCGGGCGTGGGTGCCGGCGGCGGACGGGGAACGGGTCCCGCCGTACACGGCTCGGTACGCAACCCGCCGGCACCCGGCGACGTGCTGGTCGTCCGCGAGCTGCAGCCCGGGCTGGCCGCCTCGCTCCCCGGCCTGGCCGGTCTGGTCGCCGAGACCGGGAGCACCCTGTCCCACCTGGCGATCCTCGCCCGCGAGTACGGCGTTCCCACCGTCGTCGCGGTCCACGACGCCGTCCGGCGCTTTCCGCAAGGTACGCAGCTCGTGGTCGACGGCTCGACCGGCGACGTGAGCACCCTGGACGGGGTGGAGATGCGATGACCGGCTTCCTGACGTCATTGGGACGCATCGTGCTGGCGTGCGCGACGGTTCTGTCCGGCGGTTACACCGTCTACTACCTCTACCAGTGGCAATGGGTGCGCGCCCAGATCGCCGGCATCACCTTTGTCGCCACGCTCGTCATCGGCGCCACGATTCTGGTCCTCGCCAGGATCGACCGCCTGGAACGCGACATCGATGGCCGGCTCGACGACCTGGAGCGCCGGCACCTCGGTCGCCAGGACCGTCCTCCGCGGGACGTTCCGGCCGATGGCGACCGGTCCCAGCACGACTTCCCCTGGCTCAGTTCGGAATTCGCGCCACCGCGCCACCGGCAGGTGCTTCCCATGGTTCTCGCCGGTAGTCCGCTGGCCGCCCTGGAGCCTCCGCGGGTAGGGGTGTTCATCCCGGTACTGCTCGGTGCCGGCATCGCCGTTTCGATCGTCGCCAGCCTGATCGAGCGCATCGCCGCCGGTCAGGGAGCTGGGCAGCCGGTGCGCCACGCTGAGCGCTCCGGCGGCCGCAGGCTGGCGGCGCGCAGCGGCGTGCTCGCCGTGGTGATCGCCGTCGCGACGGCCGCCGTGTACTGGGCTGCGCACTACCGGCCGGAACGACTCGGGGACGGTACGACCGAGCTGAGCGTTCAGGTGTTGGTCAAGGACCGTGTTGCGCGTCCCGTGGAGACCGTGGAGATGATGGCGCGTTACTGCGCACGCAACGCCATCTCCGGCGTCCGGGTCGAACGGGTGGCGCCGGAGTCAGCCGACACTGCGCTCCTCGTCGTGTCGCCGTTGCTCGACGAGGAGGCCCAGCGTCGCTTCGGCGGTTGCCTGGCTGATGCCAACCTGGACCGCCACCGCCTGGCCGTGACGAGAACCGTCCTCGTGCCGGCTGAGGGCTTCGCAGGGGCCGGCGGGTAGGCCGGAGCTGTCGTGACCGGAAGCCAGATCTCGACCGCGGCAGACCACGGCGCCGGGAACCGACCGCTGGACGAGCCGACGCCCGCCCAGCGGCGCCAGGTGCTGGTGATCGGCGGGCTGATCCTGGTCACGACCGTGACGACGACCCTGGCGGCCTTTGCCAACCCACCGGCCGACGAGTGGCTGTACGGGGTAATACGTGACGGGGCGTGGATCGACGCGCTGGCGTGGCTCGAGGTCACC
>DASUYL010000093.1:0-8116 GCA_036377395.1 Jiangellaceae bacterium | reverse complement strand
ACCACCTCGGCGACTCTGAGATCACGCAGGCTCCGCCCCGCGAGCTTCACGGCGCTGGCAGCAGCATCCTCCCAGGACTCGTTGCTGGTGCCGATCAGCTCGATCACTTTGTAGACAGCCACGAGAGCATCTCCTCCGAGTACCCGACGGTCGAGCACGCGGGCGCCAGTATGGTGCTGTTCGCGGCCCTTTGCTGGGACCACCACCATCGCGTGGGCGACATTCAGGTTCTTCGCGTTGAAGTGGGGAGCGGGCGTGTAGCTGAGGGTGCTGCTGCGCCGCCGCCCCCCTTTGTCGACGCTCGGTGTGCCGTGTCCTCGACAGCCCGCTTCGTCGCATCGCGAGAGCCGCCGCGTACGGTGTCTCGCCGTGGAGCACGTCATTCGGAATGCGAGCCTCGACGACGCCGACGCCATCGGCGCCGTCGTCGTGCGGGCGTGGCAGGCCGCTTACCGGGGCATCATGCCCGACGACTACCTCGACGGGCTCCGAGCCGAGCAGCGGGCCGCCATGTGGCAGGGTGTGCTCGCAGACCTCGGGCCCGACCGTTGGGTGCGTGTCCTCACGGTCGGGGACGAGCTCGTCGGGTTCGCCTCTTGTGGTCCCGAGTTGGCCGACGTCAGCGATGGCGAGACCGGCGAGCTCTACGCCATCAACCTCGACCCGGACCACTGGGGCAGGGGTCTCGGCCGGGCCCTGTTGGCCGAGGTCACCCGGGGTCTTGCTGAGGTCGGCTACCACAGTGCCGTGCTGTGGGTCGCCACCGGGAACGAGCGGGCCCGCCGACTGTATGAGTCCGAGGGGTGGACGGCCGAGGGTCCCGCGCGTGATGCCGAGGTCCTCGGCGTGACCGTGAACGAGGTGCGCTACCGGAAACGGCTCGACGCCCAGGTCGTCACCTCCGACCTGGCGTAGAGCCGACATTCATCCACACCGGATGATGCTTCCGCTCCCGTCGAAACCGAGACTGGGGGCTCGGCCACGTGTGACGGAGGCGAGCATGACCATGCCGTTTCGAGGCACGATCAACATCGACGTGCGGGACTCGGTGCCCGACTGGGCGCCTTACGTGCAGCCAACGGCGCCTGAGGGCGCGCCCAGCGTGGTGTACATCGTGCTCGACGACGTCGGGTTCTCGGCGATGGAGCCGTGGGGTGGCCTGATCGAGACGCCGAACATCAACCGGCTGGCGGCGAACGGGCTCACGTACACGAACTGGCACACGACCGCGCTGTGCTCGCCGACACGCTCGAGCCTGTTGACCGGTCGCAACCACACCACCAATGGCATGGCGTGCATCGCCGAGGCCACGACGGGCTTCCCGGGCTCGAACGGTCACATCCCCTTCGAGTGCGCCACGGTGGCCGAGGTGCTCGCCGAGCGGGGTTGGAACACCTACATGCTGGGCAAGTGGCACCTCTGCCCGGCCGACGAGTTGAACATGGCGTCGACCAAACGCAACTGGCCGGTGGGTCGGGGCTTCGAGCGCTACTACGGGTTCCTCGGCGGCGAGACCAACCAGTGGTATCCGGACCTGGTGTACGACAACCACTACGTCGATCAGCCCAAGAGCCCGGCGGACGGCTACCACCTCACGACCGATCTCACCGACAAGGCGATCGAGTTCGTGCGCGACGCCAAGGTGGTCGCGCCGGACAAGCCGTTCTTCATGTACTTCTGCCCGGGGGCCACCCACGCGCCCCACCATGCCCCGGAGGAGTGGATCGCAAAGTACAAGGGCGCCTTCGACATGGGCTATGAGCAGTACCGCGAGCTGGTGTTCGAGCGGCAGAAGCAGATGGGGATCATGCCGGCCGACGCGGAGTTGTCCCCGCTCAACCCCTATGCCGACGAGACGAGCGTCGACGGCAAGCCCTGGAACCCGGTGGATGTGGTCCGCCCGTGGGACTCGCTGTCCGACGACGAGAAGCGCCTGTTCTCCCGGATGGCCGAGGTCTACGCCGGATTCCTCTCCCACACCGACCACGAGATCGGCAGGCTGCTCGACTACCTCGAGGAGTCGGACCAGCTCGACAACACGATCGTCGTGTTCGTGTCCGACAACGGCGCCAGCGGTGAGGGCGGGCCGAACGGCTCGGTCAACGAGAACAAGTTCTTCAACGGGATCCCCGACGACATCGACGAGAACATGAAGTACCTCGACGCCCTCGGCAGCCCCGACACCTACAACCACTATCCGGTCGGCTGGGCGTGGGCCTTCAACGCGCCGTTCAAGATGTGGAAGCGCTACAACTTCGAGGGCGGAGTCGCCGACCCGATGATCGTGTCGTGGCCCAACGGGATCAAGGCGAAGGGCGAAGTCCGCGACCAGTTCTGCCATGCGACCGACGTCGCGCCGACGATCTACGACTGCCTCGGCGTCGAGCTGCCCGACGAGGTCAAGGGCTACGACCAGATCCCGATCGAGGGCACGAGCTTCCGCTACTCGTTCGAGGATGGCGCGGTACCGACCGCCAAGGACACCGGCTTCTTCGTGATGCTCGGGTCGCGGGCCATCTGGCACAAGGGTTGGAAGGCGGTCTCGGTCCACCCCACCATCGCCGGGTGGAGCAACTACCAGCACGATCGGTGGGAGCTCTACAACACCGAGGAAGACCGCACCGAGATGCACGACCTCGCCGCCGAGCACCCCGGGAAGCTCCAGGAGCTCATCAACCTCTGGTTCCACGAGGCCGGCCGCTACAACGGCCTGCCGCTCGAGGACAGGACCCCGGTCGAAGTCCTCACCGAGGAGCGCCCCCAGATGAGCGCGCCCCGCGACAGCTACGTGTACTACCCGGACTGCGCCGAGGTGCCCGAGTCAGCCGCGGTCAACATCCGGAACCGCTCCTACACGATCGCCGCCGAGGTCGACGTCCAGACTCCCGACGCGATGGGCGTTCTGTTCTCACACGGCTGCAAGTTCGGCGGGCACTCCCTGTACGTCGCGGACCGCAAGCTCAAGTACGTCTACAACTTCTGCGGGATCGTCGAGCAGATGGTGGTCTCGACCGAGGACGTCCCCATCGGCCAGACGATCCTCTCCGCGGCATTCGAGCGTGACGGCGACGACATGCCCACCCACGGCACGCTCACGCTCTTCATCGGCGATCGAGCCGTCGGCTCCGGGCAGATCAAGACCCAGCCCGGCAACTTCTCCCTCGTAGGCGAGGGCCTCAACGTGGGCAGAGATGGCGGAGAATCCGTCACCGACGACTACCCCGGCACCGCACCCTGGGCATTCACCGGCGGGGCCATCAAACAAGTGATCGTCGACGTCTCGGGCGAGCACTTCATCGACATCGAGAAGGAAGCCCTCGCAATGATGAAGCGCGAGTGACCGAGCGGCGACCGCGAGCGCCGACGGTCAAGGGGCGGCATCCGATGGCCGTATCCATCACCCGCCGCGGACGCGGGCCGGCGGTCGGCCTCCAAGGGCAACGTCCTCGCGCAGGAGCGCCGCCAGCGACTCGACGTCGGAACGCTCGAACGCCTCGAGGTACCTCGCGAGCCGAGCCCGGAGGGCGGTGTCCGATGGGCCCGAACGACGAGGGCCGGAGTCAGGATCGGCCAGGGTGGCGCGAGCCCTCCGCACCGCGCTGTTGACGGCGGTCACGGTCGTGCCGAGCAGCTGCGCCACGTCGGCGGCGGACCAGCGCAGGACATCCCGCAGGATCAGCACGGCCACCTGACGGGGTGGAAGGTGCCGGAGTGCGGTCGCGAGGGCCAACCGAACGGACTCGCGGCATTCGGTGAGCTCGGCAGGGTCGTCGCCGCCCCACTGAGCCGAGCGGTCGCAGACCGTCCGCGCCGACGTGTGTCGAGCGAGCATCGCAGGCGAGATCGAGTCCATCGCCGGGGACAGCCCCAGGCCGATCGGCAGGGCGCGCTGCTGTGGACGCCGCAGCATGTCCAGGCACACGTTCGTCGCGATGCGATACAGCCAGGTCCGCATCGTCGACCGCTCCTCGAAGCGTGCCATGCCCCGCCAAGCCTTGAGGATCGTCTCCTGAGCCGCGTCGTCAGCCTCGAGGATCGACCCGAGCTTGAGGGAGCAGTAGCCGATGAGCTCGCGTCGATGCTGCTCGAGGTCGTTCAACAGGTTCTCGGCCCTGGCCGCGTCGGTGGCGAACGAGGCTGCATCGTGTGGCGATTCCCCCGTGGTAGCGGCCATGACCCGAGGATGAAGCGACTCGCAGCCCCGGCACATCAGACCCGAGTCGGGAATCGCGATCCTCCCTCGGGGGGATTCGACCATCCCGAGATCGCAGGTGGGCACGAGGGTCGCCGTCGACGGTGACGCGTCAATCGGCCGCGCCTCCGCCGCCTCGCACCCGGCGGCTCAGGCGGCGGGTCTCCTCGGACGGCTCGACGTCCAGGTCGGCCATGGCCGCCAGCCCCCGGTCGAGGGTGCGGCGGGCGGCCGAGCGGTCGCCCCGGGCCAAGGCCGCCGAGACCAGCACGCTGTAGGCGCGCTCGGCCCAGGGATCGACCTCGACCGCACGCCAGGCGACGCGTTCCGCTTCGTCCACGTTGCCCTGGCCGACCAGCAGCTCGCCGGCCCGGGTCGCCGCGGCCACGAAGCGGCCGCGGAAGTGCTCGCGCTCGAGCGCGATCCAGTCGGCATCGTCGATGTCCTCGTAGGCCTCGCCCCGGTACAGTCCGACGGCGGCCAGGTTGTGTTCGAGCGCGAGCGACGTCGTGCCTTCGGCCTCGGCCCGAGCGGCGAGGGCCAGGTGCTCCTCGAACTCGTCGACGTCGATCCGCAGCCAGTCGCTGGTGACGAGCCTGACGGCCTGGCCGTCGACGCGGATGTGGTACGCGGGCTCGCGCGGGGAGCGCCAGGGCTCGAGCAGCCGGAGCAGGTACGTCACCGTGACCCGCATGTTGTTGGCGGCAGCTCGCTCGTCGAGGTCGGGCCACAGCCCGGCCATGATGGCCGCCCGGCTGGTCGTGCGATGGGCCACGAGGAACGCGAGCAGCGCTCGCACCCGCTCGCGTCTGAGGTCGCTGTCGGTGACGGGCTCGCCGTTGCGGACCAGCGCCACGGAACCGAGCACCGCCACCTCCGTCAGGTCAGCCGGCGGGGCGGGCACGGCCGCGAGCAGCGACTTGGCGAACCTGGCTCGCGGCGTGCGCGACGCGGCCTCGGCGCGCATGTCCTCCCGTCCCCGGGGCCCGAGAGCTTCGAGCAGGGTCGCCCCCTCGTGCCGGCCGGCCGCCTCGAGCCCCAGCGCAAGGTCGACGGCGAACCGGTGGTGCAGGCCGGCGCGTAGGCGCGACACGTCGCTCAGGTCGAGGTCGCGCAGTTGCCGGCGCGCGGTGTCGCCGAACCCTGTGTCGAGCGCACGGTCCCGCAGCGCGACCACCGCCCGGGCGAGCGTGCGCGCCTCGGCGACGTGGCCACGAAGGTCGGCAGCATCCCAGCGACGGCGAGCCGACGGAACGAGCACATAGGTCAAGGCCAAGCCGCGGCGCCACATGCGCCGGTTGATCCCGCTCTCGAGCCCGTGGAGTGCGATGGCCCGCTCCAGCAGATCGGCGGCGGCCCGTTCGTCGCCCGTCGTCACGAGCATCCCCGCCTCGGCCAATGCCAATCGAGCGGCCTGGCCGACATCGACGTCCGTCTCGATGCCCCGGGCGCGTGCCACGAAGCGTCGTGCGCCTTCGACGTCGCCGACCCATGCGAGGACGAAGGCGGCCTCCGCGAGGCTCACCACGACGAACTGGAGGACGCCAGCGGCCTCGAAGCGATCCATCAGCGACGGCAGGGCGACGGTCACCTCGTCGACGTGGCCCAGCGCCCAGCGCGCCTGCAGGCGGACGCCCTCGACAGCGACCTGCAGCGCGGGATCCGCGATCGGGGGAATGGCGTCGATGGCCGCGATCGCCTCTGCGGCGCGGCCGCCGCCGGCCAGCGTGGTGGCGCGCAGCCAGCCCGCCATCGCCTCCCAGGCGTCGTCGAGCACCGCGGGCTCGATGCCGTCGAGCTGGGCGAGCACATCGTCGTCACCGCCCACGATGTCGGCGACGACCGCCTGGCCCAGCGAGGCCACCGCCTGGGCGAGGGGGAGACCCTCGGCCGCCAGCTCGACGATCCGGGGGAGCACGCCGGCGAGAACGCCGACGTCACCGTGCCACCAGGCCACCTCGCCGAGCAGCGCAAGGGCCCGCAACTCGCCGTCGCGGTCCCCCGCCTCGTGGCAGCGACGGATGGCCGTTTGCAGTGGTTCCGTCGCCTCGCCCGGTGTGAGCACGGCCGCACGTACGCCGTTGGCGAGGGCCACACCGGCCGTGTCGCGCACATCCTCGGGTAGGCCGGCGAGCCAGCGTGCGAGCTGGCGGCCCGAGGGCTGGTGGGGACCGATACAGGCGGTCCGCAGGATCCGCGGGACGACGTCGGTCAGGCCAGCCTCGCGAGCCAACGTCACCGCCTCGTCGTAGCGGTGCTCCGCGACCAGGTGGTCGACCGCCCGACGGCGCATGGACACGCGCTCGTCGTCGGTCAGCGTCAGTGACGGCACGGCGTTCCACAGCGGGTGCGGCACCCGCCACCCGCCGGCGCCGGTGGCGACGAGCGGCACGCCGTCAAGCACCCGCGCCAGGTCGACCGGAGCTCCCAGCGCAGTGCTGGCGAGCCTGTCGTCGGCGCCGCCCAGGTCGCACAGCACGGCCAGTACCCTGCGCCGCTCCGGTCCCAGCGGGTCGAGGATCTCCTCCCACAGGTAGTCCCCCGTCAGATCGCGCCCGACGCTGGCCACCAACTCGGCCATCGCAGGCCATCCGCCCGTCTCGCCGAGCCGTTCGAGCGCGATGCCGCGGAGGACGGCGAACTCGGCCAGCTCGTCCTCCGAGAAGCGCAGATCGTTCTCGGTCAGCTCGAGCACCGCTCCGTGGGTGGCGAGGCGGGCGAGGGGCACGGCTGGCGACCAACGGCCGGCCAGCAGGACATGACCGTTGGCGGGCAGCGCGTCGACGAGGGCGGTCAGCCAGCGGGCGCCCGGCGAACCGGGCGCCAGCCAATGCACGTCATCCACCACGAGGCACAGCTCCGTCGGCGACCGCCGCCACATCGCGTCGGCCACCGGGGCGGGATCCGGGGCCGGGCGGGGCGTGCCCGGGACCAGGCCGGCGGCACGGTCACCCTCCCCACTCAGGGCGGCCATCACGTCGCGCGCCAGCAAGTCGCTGTGCGCGTCGCCCTTCTCGAGGCCGATCCACACGTCCTCGCCCCGGGGCGCGAGCTGGTTTTCGATCACAGCCTGTGCGAGCAGCGTCGTCTTGCCCAGCCCCGGGCCGCCGACCACGGTGGTCACACGGTGCTCCCAGCGGCCGAGCAGGGCCCGGAGCAGCCGTGGCCGCGTGAGCGACCCGCGCCGCGGCTCGGGTGGCTGGAACCGGAACGAGCGAGGCATGTCTCGCATACCCTAAGTCGGCTGGCTCGCCCGATCCGCGAGCACGCGATGTCGCCGGCCGTCAGGGTCACATCGAGCTGATCGGCGACGACCGGCGGTCGCGGGACGGGTAAGAGACGGCGCCACGGTCGGCAAGGCGCTACGGGCTCTCTCTTGGCACAGTTCACGTACTCCGTCGACTACCTCTGATCGGTCCACGGTCGACGGATTACCCGCGCGTTTCGAATACGCACGTTCTACTGGTACGCCGGCGCGTCGAACACGGGTGGTGTCGTCGAGGTCCTCGCGAAGACATGCGGCGGCGGTCAGCTGCGCTGGACGAGACTTCGAGACACACCGCGCGCTCGGCTCGGTCTCGAACGCCTGTCACGGCGCCGCGCACCGCCACGCCCGTAGGCCAGCAGGCCGCGTGATGCGACGGCACGTGGCGGTCGACGCCGAGCCGACCGATCGACACGACGTGGTGGAGCAGCGGCCCCGTGAGCACGTCGGTCGTGATCTCCGCCAGTGACGAGGCCCTGCTGTCCGTTCGCCGGTCAGGTCGGCTTCGCCGCGACGAGCAGGATGCGTCGGCGGTACGGCCTCAGCTCGACGGTGAGCGTCGCCTCTGCGAGGACACCGGCCGCGGTGCGCTCGCCCATCTCGGTCGCCAGCACCTCGGCGGCGTCGATGACCGCAGCGAACGCGGCCTGGACGCGCTC
>DASUYL010000092.1:0-2009 GCA_036377395.1 Jiangellaceae bacterium | reverse complement strand
ACATGGCCAAGTACCAGGCCAGGGTCTGTGGCGACGTCATCGCCGCCCGGGCACGTGCGGAGTCCGAAGACGCACCGGGACTTCGTGCCACCGCGGACACCCGCGGTGCACCCCAGGTCGTCTTCACCGATCCGGAAGCGCGCGGTCGGCCTGACCGAGGCCGGGGCTCGTGAACGGGGTCACGAGGTCCAGGCCGTCGAGTACGAGATCGGGAACGTGACCGGTGCATATCTGCAGAGCGAGAACTACCGGGGGCGGGCCAAGGCGGTGGTCGACGAGTCGCGCCGCTTGCTGCTCGGAGTGACGTTCGTCGGCCCAGGCGTCGCCGACCTGCTGCACTCGGCCACGATCGCCGTCATGGCCGAGGTCCCGCTCGACCGGCTGTGGCACGCCGTCCCGGCCTTCCCCACGGTCAGCGAGATCTGGCTACGACTGCTCGAGGCCTACGGCCTGTGATCAGATCGGTGCCGCGCCTTGCTCGTCGGGCATGGCGAGTTGCAGGAAAATGAGCCCGCGCAGGTCGAGCCAGGTCCGGCCCGGGCCACGCACCATGCGGAGCAGGACGCTGTCGCAACCGGCGCAGCGAGCGACCAGCCCAGGTGCCTGCATGTACACCCGGGCCTCGGCGATGACGGCCGTGCGGCCGCACCCCGCGCACTGTCCGGCGGCGGCGGTGACGTCGACGGCGAACACGTCACTGAACTCCCCGGCCGCGGCGTTGCCGTCGAGGAAGGACGGGGGGTCAATGCTCATCTGATGCCTCCGCTGGGTCCGAAGCGTTCGGTCCTGATCCGGGCCGGATCGTGGCCTGCAGTGGTCAACAGGTCGGCGACGACCTCGACGAACGCAGTGGGTCCGCACACGTAGCAGGTCGGTTCGTCCGCGGGCGGCAACGTGGCCTCGGCGACGAGGGCTGCGTCCACACGCCCGGCGGGCCGCGACGAGCCGGCTGGCGCCACCCGCGTGTAGGCGTAGGTCACCGTCAGGCCACCGTCCCGACTCGACAGTCCGGCCAGCTCGGAGCCGTACAGGACCGATCCGGCCTCGCGCACCGAGTAGAGCAGCCGGATCGGCGCCCGACTGCCGACCGCGGCATGCACGCGCGCAATGGCGAGCAGCGGGACGACACCGGATCCGCCAGCGACGAGCTGGACCGGCTCGGTCTGCTCGGGGCGCCACACGAACCAGCCGCCGACCGGCCCGCGGATCTCCAGCAGGTCGCCGACGACCAGGTCGTGCGCCAGGTAGGGCGACACCTCGCCGTCAAGCAGCCGCTCCACCGCGAGCTCGATCCGCTGGCCGTCGACGGCGGACGCGATCGAGTAGGACCGCACCGCGCTGTACCCGTCCGGGGCGGTCAGGCGCACGTCGACATGCTGGCCTGCGACGTGACCTGGCCAGCCCGCCACATCGAGGACGATCGTGCGTGCCGTGGGCGTCTGGTCGTGCAACGCGACGACGGTCGCGACCCGCCAGCTCATTCGCCCCAGTACCGCTGCTCGCGCCAGGGGTCGCCGTAGTTGTGGTAGCCGGCGCTCTCCCAGAAGCCCGGCTCGTCCACGTCGGACAGCGTGATGCCGCGCACCCACTTCGCGCTCTTCCACAGGTAGAGGTGCGGCACGAGCAACCGCGCCGGTCCTCCGTGGGCCGGCGCCAGGTCGTCGCCGTCGTAGCGGTAGGCCACCCACGCCTTGCCGTCGAGCAGATCCTCTGCCGGCAGGTTCGTCGTGTAGCCGCCATGGGAGTGGACCAGCGCGAAGTCGGCGGCCGTCTCGACACCCTCGAACAGGGTGTCCAGCGACACGCCCTCCCAGGACGTTCCGAGCTTCGACCAGCGGGTGACGCAATGCAGGTCGACCGTGACGTGCTGCGAGGGCAGCGCGAGGAACGCGGCCCAGTCCCAGCGGTGGACCTGGCCGGCCTCGGTGGTGATCGTGAACTCCCACTCCGTCGGTGGCACCCGTGGAGTGGGGCCGGCCGACAGCACCGGGAAGTCCTCGGTGAGGTAC
>DASUYL010000091.1:0-18990 GCA_036377395.1 Jiangellaceae bacterium | reverse complement strand
TGAGTGGAACAGGTATCGCATCGGACAAGGGAGCCGACATGACCGTCCACGAGATCCGGATCGATCGGAGCAGGACGCTGCTGGACGAACCCGGCACCGGCCACAATCGATGGCACCCGGACATCCCGCCCGTCGTGCGCTGTCGACCGGGCGACGAGGTGGTGCTGGAGACCCGTGACGCGTTCGACGGACAGATGGGTCCGGAGGCCTCGCTCGAGACGGTCGCCGCGCCGAATCTCGATGTCGTGCACCCGCTCACCGGGCCGGTTCATGTCGAGGGAGCCGAGCCGGGCGACCTGCTCGAGGTGGAGATCGTCGACGTCGAACCGGACGGCTACGGCTACACGGTGCAGGTGCCGGGATTCGGCTTCCTCCGCGACGCGTTCCCCGAGCCGTTCAAGGTCAACTGGGACCTCGCCGACGGCTGGGCGACCTCGGCCGACCTGCACGGCATCCGCATCCCCGGCTCGCCGTTCATGGGCACCATCGGACTCACCCCCGGACACGACCTGCTCGCCGCGACCGCACAGCGGGAACAGGCGCTGCTCGACCGGGGCGGCTTCGTGCTTCCGCCGTCGGCCGCCTCGGCGGTTCCCGACGATCCGCGCATCGCCGCAGAGGCGCTGCGGACGATCCCGCCCAGGGAACAGGCCGGCAACGTCGACATCAAGCAGCTCGGCAAGGGTGCCCGGTTGTTCATCGCGGTGGACACGCCCGGCGGGTTGTTCTCGGCCGGCGACGCCCACTTCGCCCAGGGCGACAGCGAGACCTGCGGCACGGCAATCGAGATGCGGGCGACGCTGCGGGTGCGCTTCACGCTGCACAAGGGCGAGGCCGCCGACAAGGGCATCCGCGACCTGCGGTTCACCCGGCAGGACTACTACCTGCCGGCCGAGTACGCGGCACCGCGACGCTTCTTCGCCACCACCGGCATCTCGGTGACCGCGGACGGCGAGAATCGCGCCGAGGACGCGACGCTCGCCGCGCGCAACGCATTGCTCAACATGATCGACCATCTCGTCGAGCGCGGGTGGACCCAACAGCAGAGCTACGCGATCTGCAGCGTCGCCGTCGACCTCAAGATCAGCCAGCTCGTCGACGTGCCGAACATGCTGGTGTCGGCGTTCCTGCCGGAGGACATCTTCGTCGGGTAGCCAGGGTCTCCAGGTGTCGCCGGCGCAGACCCCGGCAACCGAGCGTCACCAGCGGTGAGCCACGTCGATGACCAGGCGTGAGCCCGCGCCGGGGCCGTCCAGGACGAAAACACGGAACGGCAGCCGCGCCCGGACGCCCAACCCGATCGTGACCTGGCTCTCGTAGACCTCCGCCAGGCTCACCTGGCGGAACGTCTGCCAACCGGTGACGTCGACGAGCTCGCCGGGATTCCGGGGATCGTAACTGCCCCAGAAGGCGGGCTCGTCCGGACCGTAGGGGGTCTGGAAGACGATCGCCAGCCGGGCGCCTCCGCGTAGCGTGACCGGTTGCTCCAGCGCCACGCCGCGAATCTCGCCGACGTAACGGACGTCGTAGTCGCCGGAGTCACCGGCGAAGTCGAGGACCAACCGGTCGAAGCAGGCGTGCCGGCCGGCTCGGACGTTCGTCAGCGCGGCCACCTCGGTCGAGTCGGCGACCTTCGCCAGCGACCCCCACCTGATGCCGCAGTAGGGCGTCTGTGCGTGTGCCGGTGGCGCGATGAGCGCGATCGCGCCGACGACGGCCAGCACCGCCGCCGACACCGTGAGTCGAAGCCTCATGTCCTTCCCCCTTCTTCGACGTCTGCCTCATTGACGCCAGGCGGACGCCGACGGTTGACGCTTCCGGCGGGTGAACTCGTGAATGCCGATGGCTGTCGGTGCCCTTGGCGAGACTGGATCCATGGGCCGAACGTGGTGCGTTCTCGGGGTGCCGTCCAGCGCGGGTGCCCACACACCGGGGCTGGAGAAGGGGCCGGCGGCGCTTCGTGAGATCGGCCTGGTCGATCTGCTCCGGCGGGCCGGGTGCGATGTCCGTGACGACGGTGACGTCGAGGGTTTTCGGTGGCAGCCCGATCCTGGTCGTCCCCATGCACAGAACGCCCCGGTGGTGGCGCGCGTCGCGAGCGACGTCGCGGCAGCGGTTTCCCGGATCACGACGCAGTCGCGGACTCCGCTGGTCGTCGGAGGAGACTGCACCGCGACGGTCGGGGTGGTGGCCGGCTTGGCGCGCGCCGGCATGCGCCCTGGCCTGCTCTACGTCGACGGTGGGCCCGACCTCTACACGCCCGAGACCAGGGCGGTCGGAAACCTCGACGCCATGGGGCTGGCTCACATGCTTGCCATTCCCGGCAGCGTTCCCGAACTGTCGACCATCGGCCCGGTCGTGCCTCTGCTCAGGCCCGAGCAGGTGGTCACCTACGGCGACGCACTTCCCGACGACGACCACGAACGCCGCCTCCTCGGCGGCCTCCACATCGCGCGCATCCCCGCCGTCGACGTGCACGGGAACACGCGCGGCTCGGCCGACCGCGCGCGGGCTCGAATCGAGGCGGTCGCGCCGGCCTTCGTCCTCCATGTCGACGTCGACGTCCTGGCGTTCATCGACGCTCCCTTGGCCGACGTTCCCGACTCCGGCGGCGAACCCATCGGCCTGACCCTCGACGAGCTCGTCACGAGCCTGGCCACGTTCGTCGCGAGTCCACGACTCGCCGCGCTCGTCCTCACCGAGGTCAACCCCGATCACGTACCCGATGCCGCTGTGCTGCGGAACTTCGTCGAGCGGTTGACCGCAACGCTGGCACCTAGCTGAGCGCGGCGGCGACCGCCCGGACGACGTCGTCGACGGCCCGGCCGGTCAGAGCGTTGCCTTCGGTGTCGACGAGGTAGAAGACGTCGACCGCCTCGGCGCCGAGGGTTCCCACCACAGCGGAGCGAACCACGGCACCGCAACCGCCGACGGCCGTGGCCACTCGGAACAACAGGCCGGGCTCGTCGTGGGCCCTGACCTCCAGCACCGACGCGTCCGACGATGCTCCCGGCAGCAGCCTGACCAGCGGCTCGGAACGCCTCGTGACCCGCAGGCTGCGGTCCGGCGACCTGCGGGCCAGTGTGCCGGCCGGATCGAGCCGGCCCTCCAGCGCCCGGGCAAGGTCCGCACCCAGTGACGCCTCGGTCGGCGGCTCACGGAAGCCGGTGATGGCTCGCCAGACCTGGACGATGCTTCCGCCGTTCGACTGCATCGTCGCTGCCCGCACGTCCAGGCGGTGCAGGGCGAGCACCCCGGAGGTCACTCCCAGCGCGTCGGGGCGCGCGGGAAGCACGACTGTCACCCGGCATGATCCGTCCGCGCCGCGCGGCTCGATTCGGACGGCGAGTGAGTTCGCCGCGGCGAGCTGCTCCTGCCACGGCTCCAAGGTCGCCGGCCGCAGCGAAGGAGCGCCGCCGAGCGCCGCCCGGGCGCGCGCAACCAGTTCGGTCACCAGGCGGGCCCGAAACGGTGACCAGGCGAGGGCGCCGGCCGCCGTCGCATCGGCCTCGGTCAGTGCGGCCAACAGGTCGAGTACGTCGGTGGAACCGACGGTCGCGACCACCGTCGCGACGGTCGAGGGATCGTCCAGGTCGCGTCGGGTGGCCATCTCGGGTAGCAGCAGGTGGTGGCGCACGAGCAGGCCGAGCAGCGCGGCGTCCTCGGACGTCATCCCCATCCGGACCGCGATGGAGACGGCGATCGACTCCCCCGCGACGCAGTGGTCACCGGGCGATCCCTTGCCCAGGTCGTGGAAGAGCGCGGCCAACAGCAGCAGGTCCGGACGGGCCACTGTGCGGGTCAGGCCGGAGGCGACGACCGCCGTCTCGACCAGGTGCCGGTCGACCGTGTGCCGGTGCACGGGGGTGCGCTGCGGCCGGAACCGGACCGCACTCCACTCCGGAAGCCACCGCAGCACCAGGCCCGACGCCTCGAGCGCGTCCCAGACCGGCACCGCGCAGCGGCCGGAGCCGAGGAGCGTCACGAGCGCGTCGCGCGCCGCGTCCGGCCACGGCGACGGGAGCGGCGGGGCCTGTGCGGCCATCAGCTCAACCGCGGCGGGCGAGAGCGCGACGCCTGCCTGCGCGGCGGCCGCGGCGGCCCGAAGGGGCAGCACCGGGTCGACGTCGGCGCGCACGTTCCTTGCCAGCACCGCTTCTCCGTCGTGGTCGACGACCCCGTCGGCCAGCGGCCGGCGCACGACCCCGCGGCGGCGTGGCGGGTGAGCCGACCGGCCACGCAGCGTGCGGTCGACCTGCCGCCAGGTGACGTCAGCCGCGTAGGCGATGGTTCGGCCCGCCTCCGAAACTCGGCGCATGAGCGCATCCGCGTCGAACAGACCCAGGCCTGCGGCCACCGCGTCCTGGTCCTGGAAGACCAGCCGGTCGCGACGGCGACCGGTGGTCCGATGCAGGGCGTCGCGCACGACCAGCAGCCACTCGTGTGCCTCGGCCACGGCGGCCGTGTGGGGTCGGTCGGCGATCCACGAGGCGGCGACGGCGCGCAGGGCGCTGGTCTCCCGCAGCCCGCCGTACGCCTCCTTCAGGTCGGGTTCGAGCAGGTGGGCGAGCTCGCCCACCCGGCTCACCCGGTCGCGGGACATCCGGGCCAGGTCGGGCAGCCGGACCGCTGCCCGGCGCCGCCAGTCCGCGAGCACACTGGATCGCAGCGTCGCGGTGACCTCCGGGTCGCCGACCACGTGGCGGGCGTCGACCAGCCCCAGCATCGCCGGCAGGTCCGTCGCCGCCACCGCGCGTGTGTCCTCGACGGTGCGGACCGCATGGTCGAGCGGAATACCCGCGTTCCACACCGGGTATAGAACGCCTTCCGCCACCTGCTCCACGTCGGCGGAGTCGTCGTGCAGCAGCAGGACATCGAGGTCGCTGCCCGGCAGCACCTCGCGGCGGCCGTAGCCGCCGACCGCTACCACGGCCATGCCGGCACTCGACCCGGGTGGCAGCGCCGTGAACAGTCCGGCCAGCCACGCGTCCGCGAGCTCGGTCAGGGCGGTCCGCCGTTGTGCGGCCGTCAGCGTGTCGTCGTCGACCACGGCGGCTCGCACCGCCAGGAAGCGGTGATCCGCACCCGTGGTCAGCCCGGCGGAGCCTTTCGGGAGAAGGCGGGCCGCCGGGCTGACCGTCATAGGTTCGGACACCGTCGCCGAGCTACAGAGCCTCGACGCCGGTCTCCCCCGTTCTGACCCGGACGACGGCGTCGACCGGCGTGACCCACACCTTGCCGTCACCGATCTTGCCGGTCTGTGCGGACTTCGCGATCACGTCGACGACGTCGTCGGCGTCGCTGTCGTCGAGCAGGATCTCCAGGCGCAGCTTGGGCACCAGGTCGACGGTGTACTCGGCGCCGCGGTAGACCTCGGTGTGGCCCTTCTGGCGGCCGTAGCCACTGGCCTCGCTGATGGTCATGCCGTGGATCCCGAAGGTCTCGAGGGCCGACCGGACGTCGTCGAGCTTGAACGGCTTGATCACCGCCGTGACGAGCTTCATGCGTTCACACCTTCTTCCGACGTCGCCGTGCGCACCTGCGCCGTCTCGGCGTCGACGTGTCGGCTGACCGGGGTTCCACCGCCGACACCGAGCAGTTCGTAGGCCGTCTCCGCGTGGATCGTCTGGTCCAAGCCCTCGGCCTCGGCGTCGTGGGTGGCCCGGAAGCCGACCGTGCGGTGCACGATCGTGCCGAGGACGTACGTGACGACGAACGAGTACACCATCACCGCTCCGGCGGCGACCGCCTGACGACCGAGTTGGTCGACGCCACCGCCGTACAACAGACCCTCGGCGCCACCGGTGAAAGCCGCGGTCGCGAGCAGTCCGATGAGCAGGGTTCCGACCAGGCCACCGACGAGGTGGACACCGACGACGTCGAGTGAGTCGTCGTAGCCCAGCCGGTACTTCAGCCCGACTGCCAGCGCACACGCGATGCCGGCGAGCAGACCGATCACAATGGCACCGATCGGGCTCACCGCCGCGCACGCCGGTGTGATGGCCACCAGGCCGGCCACGGCGCCGGAGGCTCCACCCAGGGTCGTCGCGTGCTTGTCACGGACCATCTCGACGACGAGCCAGCCCAGGATCGCGGCCGCCGTCGCGACGGTGGTGTTGACGAACGCGCCTGCCGCCAGACCGTTCGCGGCCACCGCGGACCCGGCGTTGAAGCCGAACCAGCCGAACCAGAGCAGACCGGCACCCAGCACGACGAAGGGCAGGTTGTGCGGGCGCATCTGCTCGGTGCGCCAGCCGGTCCGCTTGCCGATCACGAGCGCCAGCGCGAGGGCCGCCGCACCGGCGTTGATGTGAACAGCCGTGCCACCGGCGAAGTCGAGAGCGCCGAGCCGATCGCCGATCCAGCCGCCCTCACCGTCGCTGAACGCGAACACCCAGTGCGCGACCGGGAAGTACACGATCGTGACCCACAGCACGACGAACAAGGCCCACGCGCCGAACCTCGCGCGGTCGGCGATGGCGCCGCTGACCAGGGCGATGGTGATGACGGCGAACATGAGCTGGAAGGCGACGAACGCGAACTCCGGGATCGTTCCGCTGACGCTGTCCAGACCCACGCCGGACAGCCCCACCTTGCTCAGCTCGCCCAGCAGGCCCCAGCCGATGTCGGTGTCGAACGCCATGCTGTAGCCGTACAGGACCCACAGCACGGGCACGATCGCCAGGCAGATGAAACACATCATCAGCATGTTGAGGACGTTCTTCGAGCGCACCATGCCGCCGTAGAAGAACGCCAGTCCGGGGGTCATGAGCAGGACGAGCGCCGAGCTTGCCAACACCCACGCGGTGTCGCCCGCACTGATCTCGGGCATCGCAGACTCCTTGTCGCAGCGAGGCCGGGCGGGGCTCGAGGCGGCGCTGCCGTGCGGCCCTGGTCCGGTGGTCGGCCAGGAGTCTGGCCACGCCGTGTTGCCCGCGCGTACCCGAGATGTTGCGGGCCGGTGACATCTGTGCCCGCTGTGTTTCAGCCAGGTGAACGCAACCCTCGTCCGGTCAGCCGAGCAGGCCGTCGACGAACGCCTCGGCGTCGAACGGTGCGAGATCGTCGGCGCCCTCGCCGAGGCCGACGAGCTTGACCGGGACACCCAGCTCGCGCTGCACGGCAACGACGATGCCGCCCTTGGCGGTGCCGTCGAGCTTGGTGAGCACGATGCCGGTCACGTCGACCACCTCGCCGAACACGCGCGCCTGCGCCATGCCGTTCTGGCCGGTCGTGGCGTCGATGACGAGCAGCACCTCGTCGACCGGGCCGTGCCGTTCGACCACCCGCTTGACCTTGCCCAGTTCGTCCATCAGGCCGACCTTGGTCTGCAGCCGGCCGGCCGTGTCGACCAGGACGACGTCCGCCTCCTGCTCGACCCCCGCCCGCACCGCCTCGAACGCGACGCTCGCCGGATCGCTGCCCTCCGGACCGCGCACGGTCGGCACACCGACCCGGTCGCCCCAGGTGGTCAGCTGATCGGCCGCAGCGGCCCGAAAGGTATCCGCGGCACCGAGCACGACATCCCGGTCCTCCGCGACCAGCACGCGGGCCAGCTTGCCCACGGTCGTCGTCTTTCCGGTGCCGTTGACGCCGACGACGAGCACCACGGCCGGGCGGTTCGCGCCGACATGGCGGTCGGTCCGCAACGAACGGTCCAGCGAGGGATCGACGAGGGCGATTAGTTCGTCCCGCAGGATCTTTCGGGCCGCCGCCGGATCGGCGACCCCCTCGACCCGTACCCGGGTCCGCAGCCGGTCGACCAGATCATGTGCTGGCGCCACGCCGAGATCGGCGGTCAGCAACGTGTCCTCGATCTCCTGCCAGGTGTCCTCGTCGATCCGCTCCCTCGACAGGAGACCCAGCAGGCCCCTGCCGAGGGTGGACTGTGACCGGGCCAGGCGCGAGCGCAGGCGGACCAGGCGACCGGCGGCCGGAGCAGGCCGCTCGGGTGGCGCCGGGAGGAGCTCGGCGCCCTCGACCAGGGTGTCGTCGAGCTCCGCGATCGTGTCCGGCAGCCGTGAGCCGGTGGCCACCGCCGTCCCGTCGTCCGCACCGGCGGCAAGGCCGACGTCCGGCCGCCCCTCGACCGGGGGTTCCGGCCGCCGTCGACGCGGCACCACGTACGCGACGATCGCCGCCACGAGCAGGAGCGCGACGACCACACCGATCACCAGGTATTCCACGGGAGGTCATCCTCCCAGACCCGAGCCGTTGTCCTCGGGCGTCCCATGGGTCGGGCCGCCGGCTCCGTCGGGTAGCCGTCATGGCCGGTGCAGAGCGCTCCCCATTGCGGGCGCTCCGAGGTGATCAATGTCCACTCTGGCCGGCGAGTCCGGTGCCGTGGGGCCGGCCGGCCCGTTCGGTTGCGCGGCCCGCACTGCCGAGCGGCGCTCGCGGCGGCGCTCGATCCGGGCACCGAAGCCGGCCAACCGCCGGCCAATGGCGCGTCGTGTCGCGTAGAACCGTGCCGCCGTCGTGAAGTAACGGGCCCGGAGCCGGCGACGAAGGCCCCGGGCGCGGACGACGATGCGAACGACGGTCACGGCTGCGAGGACCGCGAGGGCCGTGCCGACGATCACGGTCATGGCCGTCATGACAACCGACACGGCGAGTCACCCCCGCCACCACATAGATCACATGAGTCACATCTGACCCACGGACCGTACCAGCCCCTGCTGTCCGCGAACAGGCCTTGTCCGCAGGCCGGTCCCCGAGGCCGACCCCTGGGGCGGTCAGGCCCGGACGACCTCGACGCCGGCCCGTTCCACCGCCTGGACGACGGGCTCGCTCAGCGTGCCGTCGGTGACGAGGATGGCGAACTGCTCGACTCCGCAGATCCGCACGACGCCGCCCGAGGAGAACTTCTGCGCATCGGCGAGCAGCACACTGCTGGTGGCCGCGGCAATCATGCCGCGCTTGATCGGCACCTCGACGGTCGTCGTGTCCATGACGGCCAAGTCGTGCCGCCGGATTCCGCTGGTCCCGATGAACGCGACGTCGGCGGACAACTGGCGCAGCGCGTCCTCGGCGAGCACACCGACGAGCGAACGGTAGTTTCGCCGGACCACTCCTCCGAGCAGCACGAGCTCGATGCCGGTCTCCCCGAGCAGTTCGTCGACGACCGCCAGGTTGCTGGTGATCACCGTCAGCGCTCGGCCCCGGAAGCCACGGGCCACCTCGAGTGCCGTCGTCCCGATGTCGATCATGACGGTCTGGCCGTCCGCGACCAACAACGCACCGGCTCGGCCGATGCGCTCCTTTGCGTCGTGCCGCTCGGTCTGCGTCGTCTCGAACGGCGGTTCGTCGGCGTCGCCGATAGCACCGCCGTAGACCCGGGTCAGCTTCCCCTCCCGGGCCAGGACGGTCAGGTCCCGCCGTACCGTGATCTCGGAGACGCCGAACCGGTGGGCGAGGTCGACCACCTGGGCGCCCCGGTCTGTGCGCACCGCTCGGAGGATCAACTGCCGACGCTGCGCCGCGAGCACACCCTCTCCTTCGAGCGATGTCGCCTGTGCCGACCGTACATTTCCCGAGCCCGGTTCACGGCAAGGCGGTGAGGAACTCGACCGCCAGATCGTGGTCGCGGGTGCCGACGTAGAACACGACGTCGTCGTGCTCGTAGAGGTAGAGCGTCGGCGCGTCGCCGGGGTAGTGCACCGCCGTGACTGCCTTGCCGCCGACCGTCTCGGCCGCCTCGGCCAGCCCCGGCGCGTTCGGACGCGCGCTGTCGACCAGGGCCTCGCGCACGGCGGTCGCCGCGACGCCGGGAACGTGGAACACACCGGCGTCCAGCTCGAGCCCCCGGGCCGGGTCCCACACCTGTGCGAACCGCAGGTCACTGCGGGTCCGGCCGACGCCGGCGAGGAAGTCGGTCATCTCCTCGCTCCAGGCGTCGTCGGCGAACAGGGCCGCACCGACCGTGCTCGCGGTCGACAGCGGAACCGCGCGCAGTTCATCCGGCAGCCGCGCCTCCAGATCCGGCGCCACGTGGGTGCCCGTCGGCGCACCGCTGGATGTCGCCGGGTCCGGCTGCCGATCTTCCCGTGCGGCCGGTTCGCTGCATCCTGCGCACCCGATGGCGACGGCCGTGACGGCCAGGGCGGCGACGTGCCGGCGAATCCGAGGCACCCGGTCGCGCCGGGTGGGAGGCCGGCAGGCCTCCCGCCCGACGTCCCCGTCGGTGATTATCTGAACCTGACGTACGCGGAGTGCGTCGGCCCGTCCGGCAGCGCGAAGTCGAGCCGGCCGCAGGTGCCGCGCAGGTCAGCGTCGGTCTTCCAGACGAAGACATCCTGCGTGCGGGCATGACCCTCCACCGCGACCGCACCGCTGGTCGGCGCCTGGAGGTCGCAGACCACCGGCGTCAGGTTCGGGTAGCCCTCGGCCAGACCCGCGAGACCCTCGGCGCCGAGATCGATGCGGAACACGACCGTCGAGCCCGCCGTGACCGTGTTCACCGCCGGTGCGTTCTTGATCGGAGGCGAGAAGGTCTCGGCCAGCGGGAAGTACCACGCCTTCACTCCGCCGCTCGCCGTCTCGAAGGAGACCAGCACCGAGCCGTTGGCCCGCAGTGTCTCGTAGGTGTCCGCGTCGAGCGGTATCGACAGCTCGTCCCCACCGGTGGCGACGTCGACCTCGACGTGGTCCAGGATGCGCCCGCTCATGTCCGTCCCCCACGGCGGAGGCGCGCCGTCGGACGGCGAGCAGGCGTTGAACCCGTCCTGGTCGTCCGGGCAGCTGGACAGGAACACCGGAATGTTGCCGTGCTGGCCGGTCCACAGATAGACCTGCGCCGTGCCCACCTCGCTCGCCTGCAGGTCCATCCCGAGCGCGGCCGGTCCGAGCTCCACGTTCGACACCCGCAGGCCGCGGCTGGGCTGCAGCCCGGAGATCGGCACGCCGTTCGTCGCCGACTGGTAGATCGTCTGCGGCGACTCCACCCCGGGCAGCGCCGAGTCGGGAATGATCGGCTCGGTCGGTGTGGTCGGGCGATCCGCCGGCGGCGCGTACCCGTCCAGATAGGCGTGGCCCCAGCGGTACGGCTCGGACTGCTGACTGCCGAACGGAGACCAGGCCAGGCGGGTCTGCCCGGTGTGGTCCTGCGTGTCGGAGTCGTACGGCGTGATGTTCAGGCCCATGTACCGCGGGTCTGCGTCGTTGGTCGCCGGGTCACCGGTGGGGGCACCGCTGGTCGGCCCGACCGCAGCCGGCAGGACGTCGAGCGGGATCTTCACCTCGAGGTCGTACGCGCCGCCGTCGTAGGTGCGCCCGGCGTTGAGCACCGCGTTGCTCACGACCTCCATACCGGGAGCATTCGGCCCACCGTCGACGGTGTCGGCCAGTGGCCCGGACGAGTAGCCCTGGTGGTTGTCGGCGTCGCGCTCCCAGCACGGCCCGTTGACGCCGTTGCCGGCACTGCCGGTCGGGTCGTCGGTGAACGGGAAGATGCCGGTCTTGAACGTCGTGGACGTGTCCACCGAGTCGCCCCGGGCGTCGAGCAGGATCTCCACCGAGTCGGCCAGCCAGTGCGCCCAGCAGCCCTCCGGCGTCACCGGGAAGCTCTGCACGTCGTCGACGACGTGGACGTACAGGTACAGGTCGTCGTCGTGCCAGTTGACCTTGGCGAAGCTGCCCGTGCCGCAGTCGGTGCCGTCCGGACTGCAGCTCTGACCCTCCCAACGCCGGCTGATGTCCAGTGCCGGTCCGGTGTACTCACCGGCACCCTCGACGGCGTCGAGGGTCGGCGCAGTAGGAGCCGCTGCGACGGTCGTGGCCGGCACCACCGTCAGCGACAGCTGCTCGCTGGCGGTGCCCGCCGGAGCGCTGTACGACGTCGTGATGAGGACGTCGGCGGTGGTTCCGCCCGCAGCCGTCGGGTCGGCATGGGTGAGCTGGAACGTCACGGTCTGCTCGGCGCCGGCGGCCAACGCCGAGTACGGCTTCGACGTCGCGTCCACGGTGTACCCGGCGGGGACGTCGAGGGTCACCTCACCGCTCTGGGCGGTGTCCGTCCAGTTGTGGACGACGACCGGTACGCCGATCGTCTCGCCGGCGCCGATCTTCTGCACCGCCTGGGACCGGCCGACCAGGAAGGTGTTGGCCGCTGCCCACTGGTCGAACTCGGCGAAGTTGCCCCAGCGCTGGAACCGACCCTCGACGGCAGGGATGATCTCCATTTGGTTGTCGGTGTACCCGGTCATGTCGTCGGTCGTCAGGTTGGCTGCAATCTTGTAGCGGTTGTCCGCAGCATCGTCGGCCGGTGTGACGGTGAAGGTGGCAGTGGACTCGGCATCGGTGGTGATCGGGCCGATGTCCTGGGCAGGGGTGACCGACCAGCCGGTCGGCACGGCCAGCTCCACCGAACCCGCCGACAGCGTGCCCGCGCCGGACCGGGTGTGGACGGTCACGTCGAAGGGCTGACCGGCCACGTTGAAGAACTCCTCGAACGTGAGGTAGAGCAGCGAGCCCAGCGGCATGCCGCCCGGGTCGGGGATCGTCGCGCCGTAGAACAGCGCGTCATCGTTGCCTGCCGCCGAAGAACTGTTCGGCTGGAAAGGAACGAACGACTGTACGACGCCCAGCCGCGAGCAGCCGGGATTCACCACACCGTGTTCCTGCATCCGGCTCTGGGTCGGGTACGCGCGGTTTCCCTCCCTGGCGATCTGCGCCCAGCTCTTGAACGTGCCGGCCGGCATGCCCTGGACGTTGCCGGGCAGCCACTCGTAGGGCGAGTCATATCCGGTCCAGACGCCGTGCACGGCGCTGTGGTTGTTCGCGCCGGGCGTGAACCCGACCGTGCAGTTCGGCCCGTTGGTCCCGCCGGATCCCTGCGTGCTGCCCCCCGAGGTCGTCTTCTTGACCAGCCACGGTTCGAGGGCGTCCGGACCGGAGAGCTGCTCCGGGAACATGGTCGGGTCGGCCGCTGCCCGGATCGCCTCCCAGATCATCCGGCCCGAGTACTGGTGATTCCCGTGGCCGGCGCCGAGCGGGCTGAACCCGACCATGACGTCGGGGCGCGTCTCGCGGATGATGCGGACCGTCTGGCCGAGCGTCTGGTCGTGGCCCCAGAAGAACTCGGTCAGCGGTGCGCTGGTGTTGTAGTAGAAGTCGACCCGGTCGACGTTGAAGATGTCGACCGTGCCGGAGCGGAAATGGGCGGCCCGATCCTCGTTCTCACGCCGCAACCCGAGATCGGGTCCGGACTCGAGGCCGACCGCGTTCCCCCCGCCCTCGCCCCGAGTGTGCATGATCACGCCGCAGCGGATGTCATAGAGCTCGTGCCAGACGCCGCACGGCCCGATAATGCTCGTGTCGTCGTCGGGATGGGCCCAGACCCCCATCAGGTTGATCTTGACCGGGTCGTCGCCGCTGTCGGCCTGGGCGGGAGCCGACGTCGCCGGCGCGGCAAGGCCAACGAGGAGCATCGCCGCCATCGTCAGGAGCGCGCCTGTCCGCTTCACGATGACCTCCTCCGACGAGGCGGCGCCGGCCGCCTCCTCACCTGCGGGTCCGGGCGGAGCACGATCCGCACGGCGGTCACACCCCGGCTCGAACCGTAACCGAATGTGATCGACAATGCCAGAGTTTGACCGAAGCCGACCGTACCCACGGGCTCTGGCCCTCTTTGTGCAGAGAACCAGGCTTCAACGTGCAGCCACGTACAGGTTGCTGATCGTCTGTGCGTGTGCGTGCACGGGCCGCGCACCCAGCGGACTACTCCTTCACGGCTCCCTCGACCATCCCGCGGATGAAGTGGCGCTGCAGGAACAGGTAGACGACGACCACCGGCGTCGCCACGATCGCAGCACCCGCGGCCAGCAGGCCGAAGTCGGCCGTGTACTGACCTTGGAAGAACGCGAGCCCGAGTGGTGCCGTGCGCAGGGACTCGTCGGTCACCATGACCAGCGGGATCAGGAACTCGTTCCACGTCCACATGAAGATCAGCACGATCATGGTGACCATGGCCGGGCGGCCGATCGGCAGCAGGACCGACCACAGCGTCCGCCAGTGCCCGGCGCCGTCGATCCGGGCCGCCTCGACCATCGCCCGTGAGCTGGACCGGAAGTAGGCGCGCATCCAGAAGGTGCCGAATGCCACCGACTGGGCGGTCTGTGGCAGGACGAGCGCCAGCAGCGTGTTGGTCAGACCCAGATCGCGCAGGTCGAAGAAGAGCGGGACGACGATCGCCTCGGTCGGAACCATGATCCCGAGCAGGAGGACGTAGAACAGCACCGCCGAACCGCGGAAATGCATGGTCCCGAACGCGTAGCCGGCCATCACCGAGAACACCGTGGCGAGCACCACAACGCTCGTGCTGACGACGATGCTGGTACGCAGGTACGTCCCGAACCGGCCCAGGTCCCATGCTTCGGCGAAGTTTCCCCAGGTGAGGTCCGTGGGCAAGAGCGCCGGCAGCTGGCCCGGCGGGGCCAGCGCCGCGGAGACGATCGACAGCAGCGGGTACAGGGCGAACAGCGCGAAGACGCTCAGCAGGAGGTAGTTCAGCATCCGCTCGGCACGGGAGATCATCACGATCCACGCTCCGCGATGCGGGTGATCCCGAAGGTCAGCACGAAGATCATCAGTGTCAGCGTGATCGCCACTGCGGCCGCCGAGCCGACCTGGCCGATCTCGAACGCCCGCCGGTACACCTCGTAGGACGGCACCGTGGTCGAGGTCCCCGGACCGCCCGCCGTCGTGACGTACACGAGGTCGAAGTTGCGCAGCGCCGCGATCACGGTCAGGGTCAGCGCGACGCTGATCTCGTTGCGCAGGGCGGGAAGCACGACGGTGACGAACTCACGGATCGGGCCCGCCCCGTCGAGGCGGGCCGCCTCGTAGAGTTCGCGCGGGATCTTGCTGACGCCGGCCAGGAACAGCACGATGCACAGACCCATCTGCACCCAGGTGCCGATGAACCCGACGGCCGGCAGTGCGAAGGTGAAGTCGCCCAGCCAGGCCCGGGCGAGCCCGTCCAGTCCGATCGCGCGCAGGACCTGGTTCAGCGGGCCGTCGGGGGCGTAGATCTGGCGCCACGCGACGGCCACCACGACCATCGCGATCACCTGGGGGACGAACAGCACCGTGCGGTAGAAGCCCAACCCGCGCAGCCGGGCCCTGGTCATCGTGGCCACGAGTGCGAGTGCCACCACGACCGGCAGCACCGCGTAGAACAGGATCAGGACGGCGGCGTGGCCGAACGCGGCCCGCAGACCGGCATCGGCGACCACCTGACGGTAGTTGTCGAGTCCCACCCACTCGGCGACCGTGAGGCCGTTCCAGTCGTAGAGCGACAGCACGACCGCCCGCCCGAGCGGGATCAACAGGAACAGGGCGAAGACCAGGTAGGCGGGCAGGATGTAGAGGTAGGCCACCCGCCGCGGCTCCCCCGGGGGCCGGCCACCGCCGGCCCGCGGGGGACCTGCCTCGGCCAACGTGGCCGAGCGCGCCGCCGCGGTCGTCGCCATGCGCGGCGGTCAGCCGCCGACGAACGCGGTGTAGTCGTCCTGCAGACGCTGGAGGTACTCCTCCGGGGTGATCTGCCCGCCCAGCATCTCCTGCAGTGCGGCGGCGATCGTGTCGTAGAAGGTCGGTGTCGCCCAGTCCAGATAGGGCACCAGACCGTCCTGGCTGGTCACCGTCTCCCAGGCGTCGAAGACCTCCTGCTGGGCCGGGCTCGAGGCCTGCTGGGCACCCGCGTCGACCGAGGGCACCAGCCCGTTCTCCGCCACGATCGTCATCGCCTCGTCGTTGGTGATGAAGTCGATGTACGCGGCGGCGGCGTCGGGGTGCTCGTTGGCCGAGGTGACCGCGAACGGCAGCGACGTGGCGCCCGTCGCGATCGGCGGCTGGCCCTCGGCCGGCGGTGGGAGCATGAAGCCCAGGTCCGCGCCGAGTGCCGCGTCCAGGTCGGCCAACAGCCAGGTGCCCGCGATGAGGAAGACGCCGGTGCCGTTGCCGAAGTCGGCCCAGACCGGGTCGTAGCCGGCGCCGTTGAAGCCGTCGGTGAAGTAACCGGCGTCGACGAAGCCCGCGATCTCCTCCGCCGCCGCGACGTTCTCCGGGCTGGTCCAGTCGGCGCCCTCACGGCCGAAGCCGAGGTCGCGCACCTCTTCCGGCGGAACCTCACGGTTCATCACCGCGCCGTACACGTGGATGCCCGGCCATTGGTCGAGGTTGCCGAACGGCAACGGCACCTCACCGGCCGCCTTGGCGGTCTCGAGGGCGGCGAGGAAGTCCTCCCAGGTCTGCGGAACGTCGATGCCCAGCTCAGCGAGTTTTGCCTTGTTGTAGAACACGCCGACCATCTCGCCCTGCTGTGCCACACCGTAGAGGCTTCCCTCGCCGAAGGTGACACCGTCGTCGGAGTAGCTCGCCACCGCGCGGACCGACTCGGGGAAGCGCTCGTCCCAGCCGTATGCGTCGGCGTAGTCGTCGAGCGGAATGATCAGGTCGGCCTCGACGAAGGCACCCATCGAGGACCGGCTGTTGTTCGCCTGGACCACGTCCGGGGCGTCGTCTCCGGTGAGCGCCAACTGGAGGGTCGTCATGAGATCGTCGAACGACCGCGAGACCCGCTCGATGGTGATGTTGGGGTACATCTCCTGGAACTGTGCGTTCAGCTCCTCGATCTGCTCGTTCTGCCCGCCGCGGACCTCCTGGTCCCAGACGACCAGGGTCACGTCACCCATCTCGGCGGGATCGGTCTGGATGTCGCTGGTCGGTTCCGGCGACTCGTCGCCGCCTGCCTCGTCGTCGTCGCCGGGAGCACATGCCGCTGCGGCGAGAACCGCGAGCAGTCCCGCGGCGAGCGCCGTTCGGCGTAGGGGCCGGTTCATCTGTTTCCTCCTCGTGTCCGTATCCGTGCGGCCCGCGGGCCCGGGGTCGTCGTCGCGGCATTCAGCGCCCGGTTCGGAGGCCGATGGTCGCGGTTGCCCTGCTCACCGACTTCAGCCCTCCTTCCGGCATGACGTCGCTCAGAAACCCGTAGGTGGCGGTCAAGTCTGGGTCGACGTCCTTCACACCCGTCCACCACGTCACCAGGTCTGCCCACCCCGGAGCGGACTGGGAGCCGCCGAAATGCCGTACCGACAGTCCCGAGCACAGGACGGCGAACCGCAGCCGCATCTCCAGCGGCCACCCGGCGAGGCTGCCGGTGACGAAAGCGGCGACGAACACGTCGCCGGCGCCGGTCGGGTCGAGGGCATCCGTGGCCAGCGCCGGCACCCGCGCGGTCTGGCTGGTCGCTGCGTCGATGCCGATCGCACCGGCCGCCCCCATCGTCACGACGGCCACCGGCACCCGCTCGGCCAGTTCTGCGAGTGCCGCCTCCGGGCTGTCGGTCTGGGTGTAGGCCATCGCTTCCACCGCGTTGGGCAGGAAGGCGTCGACGTCGTCGAGTTGTCGCAGCGTCTCCGCGGACCATGCCTGCGACGGATCCCAGCCGATGTCGGCGAAGACCAGTGCGCCGTCCCCGCGGGCGAGCAGCGGCCACTCGGCCGGCTCGCCGCCGAGCGAGGTGACCACGGCGCGGCACGGCGGCGGTATGCCGACGAAGTCGTCGAAGGGCACCGGCGGCGGATGCCCGTGGGTCACGAGAGCACGGTCGCGCGCATACGCCATCGAGATCGTCACCGGCGAGTGCCAACCGGGGAACCGCCGCGACGCGGACAGGTCGATGCCCTCTTGTTCGTCGAGCAGCTGCCAGCAGAAGTCGCCGTAGACGTCGGCGCCGAAGGGTGCGGCCAACGCCGTGCGCATGCCCAGCCGGCTCAGCGCCACGGCGATGTTCGCCGCACCGCCGGGACAGGAGCCCATCCCCTCGGCCCACACCTCCGTGCCGACCTCGGGCGGCGAGGGCAGCCCGGTGAAGATGATGTCGAGGAACACCGTTCCGGCGCAGAGCACGTCGACCGCCGGCGACCGGCGTCCGCGGGAGCCTGCGAGAGGGTCGTGGCCCAGGGTCCGGTCCGCCGAACCGGCGACCGCCGGCCGGCCCTCGGCCTCCCGCTGACCCGGTGGCACCACCGGTGCTCCTCCTCAGCTTGGCGATCCTGAGCGGTCCTGAACATAGTTGACCAGTACCGCCCTGTCGAGCCTCCGGATCTGGCGAGTCGCCGGGGGTGGACTCTCGAGAATCCGGGCCAGTTTCGCTCACTGGTGTGAGCGAAACTGAGTGCTATCGTGACGCCCATGCTGGCGGAACAGCGGCGTCAGGAGATCCTCCGGATGCTCCGCGCGGAAGGTGCGCTGGCCGCCGCGTCCGTCGCCGAACGCCTCGGCGTCAGCCCGGCGACGGTCCGCCGCGACATCTCCCTGCTCGACCGGGACGGGCGACTGCAGCGCGTCCACGGGGGTGCCTTGCTCGGCGAGGCGACCGAACCTTCCTTCGCCGACGTCGCGGTGACGCACCCCGAGTCCAAGGACCGGATCGCCCGCCGCGCTGCCGCGCTCGTGCCGGACGGAGCCGTGCTGCTGTGCGACATCGGCACCTCCGTGCATCGGGTCGTCGTGCACCTCCACGGGCGGCGGCTCACGGTTGTGACCAGCAACCTCGCTGTGTATGAAGAGCTCATCGACGACGAGGACATCGAACTGGTCCTCCTGGGCGGCCAGGTCCGTCGCAACTACCGCTCGATGGTCGGCTTCCTGACCGAGGAGGCCCTGACCCAGGTCAATGCCGACCTGCTCTTCCTGGGCACCAGCGGGGTTCGTCCCGACGGTTCAGTGATGGACACGACAACCGTCGAGGTGCCGGTCAAGCGCGCCATGCTACGCGCGGCGGATCGCACGGTCCTGCTGGCCGACCGGTCGAAGTTCCCGGGCACCGGGCTGGCCCGGGTGTGTGGGCCGGAGAGCCTGCACACGGTGGTGACCGACGCCGATGCCGATCCGGCCACGCTGAAGGCGTTCCGCGACGCCGGTGTCGAGGTGATCGCCGCATGAGGCTCACCGTCGTCGGCGGCGGCGGCTTCCGGGTTCCGCTCG
>DASUYL010000090.1:0-7710 GCA_036377395.1 Jiangellaceae bacterium | reverse complement strand
GCGGCGCTGTTGGCGCTGGCCAGCGCATCCGTGCCGGCGACGTCGGCCCATGAGGGGCGGCGCCACGGCGACCCCGGCCCGTTGCTACCCATCGTGTTCGTCCATGGGCAGTCAGGCTCGGCGCAGCAGTTCGAGACGCAGGCGATGCGGTTCACCAGCAACGGCTACCCGCAGGATCTGCTGTACGCGTTCGAGTACGACACCACCCAGGCCGCCAACCCGCTCGGTGACCTCGACGCGTTCGTCGACGGCGTCCTGGCCGAGACCGGGGCCGAGCAGGTGTACGCGATCGGGCACTCCCGCGGCACCAGCGTGTGGACCTCGTACCTGTCCGGCGAGGGCGGCGTCGACGGCAGCGACAAGGTGGCGAAGTACGTGAACATCGACGGCCGCTCGCCGGTCGAGCTACCGGGCGGCGTGCCCACAATCGGCATCTGGGGCGAGTGGAACACCGCGGGCAGCGGGTTCAACCGCCGGGGCGACACCGACGCCCAGATCGGCCCCGACCCCGCTGCCAACTTCCACTTCGGCGACAAGTCGCACACCGAGGTGGCGACCTCGGCCGAGGCGTTCGCGGTGATGCACGAGTTCCTCACCGGCCGGTCGCCGCACACCACGGACGTGAGGCCCGAGCCGCCAGGCCAGGTCACGGTCGCTGGCCGCGCCGTGCTGTTCCCCGAGAACGTCGGCGTCGACGGCGCCACCGTGGAGGTGTGGCGCGTCGACCCACGGACGGGCCACCGCATGGGCGACGGCCCGCGGGCCACCTTCCCGATCGATGCGAGCGGCGAGTTCGGCCCGGTGCGTGTGAACGGGCGCTGGCACCTCGAGTTCGCGATCGTCCGGCCCGACGCCGGCACCCACCACCTCTACGCCGAGCCGTTCCTGCGCAGCGACCACTTCCTGCGGCTCAACACCAGCCCCCCCGACGGCCCGCTCGACGCGATCACCCCGGACAGCGACGTGACCACCAACCTGGTCGTCACCCGCATGCGCGAGTTCTGGGGCGACCAGGGCGACGCCAGCGACCGGCTGACCGTCGACGGCACCGACGTGCTGACGCCGGCGACGAGCCCGCGCTCTGGGGTCAATCTGGCGCTGTTCCTGCACGACGACGGCCTCGACGGGGTCACCGATATCGGCAAGGGCGAGCTGTTCCCCTTCAACCTGCTGACCTTCCTCACCGCGGTGGATGTGGCGATCCCCGCGTCGTCGGACGGTTCGGGCACCGTCCAGGTCGTCGAGGTGTCCCGTGGCGGGGACGGCACGGTCCTCAACGTCCCGAACTGGCCTTCGTCGACCGATCCCGTCACCGTGCAGTTCCGGGACACCGACCAGGAGGTACAGCGCTTCCCCGGATGAGCCTGGCTCAGGCCGGCGGAGTCGTCATCGCAGGGCAGGTCCGGTGCGACCGTGTCGTGGCCCCGCCGGCGCAGCGCCTCTTCGACGAGGTGCCAGGACCAGCCGACGTCACCGGCACCGTCGATGAACACGGACGTCGCCATCGTCTCGACCTCCTTCTACCCGGGCTCCATGAGCGGACAGCCGAGCAGGATCTCGGCGCGGCCTCGGCCGCGTCGACCGCGGCGATCATGCCCGCCGCGGTCTGGGTGGCGGTGACGGTGCAGGCCAGGGCGGTCTTGGCGGCATAGTCGACAGTGCCACGTACCTCGCCGAGCGGTAGCCGCTTTAATGCGGTGATGCCGACGGCCTCCGAGCTGACCGTCGCGTCCCGGCAAACGTCCCGGGCCCGGCCGCGGCTGCTGACCGTCACGCTGTTGGTGCCGGCCCTGGGCACCACGCTGGGGATCGACGGCGGCGACCTGTTCCAGATGGTCGCGGTGGAGAACCTGGGCCTCGACGCCCGCACCATCGGCATCGGCCTGGGGTTCTGCACGCTGTCGGTGCCGATCCAGCTGTGGGCGGCCCGGCTGTCGCTGGGGCGGGCCCGCCAGCGGCTGGTGGCGTTCCTCCTGGGCGACGCGCTGCTGTGCTGGATGCTGGCGCTGCTGGTGGCGACAGCGGCGCCGGGCAGTTGGCTGGCGACGAGCGCCCTGGCGATCGCGGTCGTCGCCGAGATCAGCCTGTCGGTGCTGTACGCCACCGCCTTCCAGCCGCTGTTGTCCCTGGTGCTCGGCGCCAGCGACCGCCAGCGCATCAACGCCCAGGGTCGGGCGCTGGCCCGGGGGCTGATGGCCGGGCTCCTGCTGCTGTTCGGTCTGGCCAACGAGACGACGCGGACCCTGATCCTCGCCGGCATGGGGTTCGTCGCCCTGGCGCTGGCGTGGGTGGTGCACGGCGTCCCGACGTCGTCGCCGCCGCGGCCCGCCGCGCCCGCTGGCACCGGGTCGGGCCGGTGGTCACTGCCCGCCGGCATGTGGACGCTCTGCATCACCGCCGGGCTCGGCACGGCCTCGGCCTGGCCGCTGTTCGTCACCTACACCCACGACGTGCTGTGGCCGGACGTGAACCTGGGGCTCACCGCGACCGCCCAGGTCGCAGGGTTCATGTTGGCGGGGCTCCTGTGGCGTCCGACGTTGACGGGGCTGGTCCGCCGGGCTCGGTGGGCGTCGGTTGCCTCGGTCGCGGCGGCGATGGTCCTCGCGTCGATCCGCCCCCCGGTCTCCGGGGCGGCCGAGGGCGTCGTCACGCTGCTGACGATCGCGGGCGCGGGCGCGGCAATCTATACGGTGCTGCTGGCGGTGATGGAGCTGGTCCACCAGACCGTCGACCCCGACACGTCGGTGCGCTCGCTCACCATCTTCGACGTGTCGTGGTCGACGTCGGGCCAGGCCGGGCTGCTCGTCGCCGGCTTCCTCGTGTCGGCCAGCGTCGACTCGGCCTGGGCGGTCGACCCCTACCGGCTCTACCTGCTGCTGGCCGCCGTCCTCGTCGCGCTGATGGTGCTACGGCCCGGCTGGCGGCGGCTGGTTGTCGGGTGACGTGGTTGGCGGCGCATCCGGGGCCGGGATCGTCGCGGGCAAGTTCCCGCAGGTTGGCTAACAAGGGGTGTCCCGTGAGGGTGCCGGCGCGTTGTTGTCCCAGCCGACCGGACTCAGGTGCTCGGCGACCACTCGTCGGCGAGGAGCGACCAGACCTCGACATCGAGGCGAACGTCCCCGGCCGGGAAAGCCCGGCGGAACACGCCCTCGCGGGTCATACCCAGCCGCTGGGCCACGGCGATGCTGCGGGCGTTGTCCGGCGCCACCCGCCACTCGACCCGAGCCATGCCCCGCACACCGATGGCCCAATCGATCATGTGCCGGGCCGCCCGGGTGACCAGGCCCCGGCCCTCGACCTCGGGGGCGAGCCAGACGCCCACCTCGCAGATGCCGGAGGCGGTGTCGAAGACCCGGAACAGGGTGCCGCCGACCAGCTTGTCGCCGAGCCAGATCCCGTAGATCCGGCCACCGTCGCGGGCCTGGGCGTCGGCGTAGCTCTGCAGCCATTCGCGGGCGCCGGCGGCGTCGGTGATCGTCTGGGCCCACGGCAGCCAGGGCGCCAAGTGCTCCCTGGCCTTGTCGACGTAGTCGGCCAGCTCTGCGGCCCGCCAGGGCTCGAGCGCTCGGAGCTCGGCATCGTCGGTGAGGGCGTGGCTGAGCATCGCCGGGTCTCCTTGCGAGGATGGTGCATACCAAACGCTTGTTATGTACTTTAGACCACATGCCAGCACGCGGCGACCACGATGCCAAGCGGCGGGAGGTCTCAGAGGCGGTGTGGCGGGTGCTGGCCGCCCGGGGCTTCGGGGGCCTGACGCTCCGCGCGGTCGCCACCGAGATGGCGGCGTCGACCGGGCTGCTGACCCACTACTTCCCTACCAAACAGGCGCTGGTGCTCCACGCCGTCGAGATCGCCGACGAACGCACCGCGGCTCGTCCGCTTCGCACACCGGCGGCCGAGGGCATCGACGCCCTGCGGGCGGCCCTGCTCGACGTCCTGCCGCTCACCCCCGAGATGACGGCGATGAGCCGGGTCTGGGTGAGCTTCTGGGACGGCGCCCTCGGTGACGCGGAGCTCGGCGCCAGCCAGACCGCCCGCTATGTCCGCTGGCGGAACCGGCTGCGGCCGCACGCCGAGGCTGCCCAGCACCGCGGGCAGTTGGCTCCGTCGGCCAATGCCGACGAGCTCGTCGCGATCTGCGCCGCGTTCACCCACGGCCTCGTTGTCCAGGCCCTGTTCGACCCCGGCCGCTTCCCGCCCCGCCGTCAGACCCGCCTCCTCGACCGCTTCCTCGCCGGCCTCTCGCCTGACTCTCCGGCCGCCTGACCAGGCAAGACGAGCGCCTCTCGGGCGAGCGGCGATCTGCACGTCTCGCAGTGGGGCGCCGGCGTCCAGGGCGGCCATGATGAACGCGGCTCGCGGCACGTGCGGGTGCATGGCGTCGAACTCGGCGCGGGCAAGGAACGAGACCGCGGCAAGCTGCGCCTCATCGACCTCGAACTCGACCCCGGGCCCCCACAGCGTCGTGGCCGCCGACTGAATGGTGGTGGTCATGCTGATCCTCCTCGTCACGAGAGGACCAGCCAAAATGTCGCCGAGCCGGTACGGGGGCACTGAGGTCGGGGGTCATAGTCGGCCTAGCATCCGGCTCTTGTGGGGGATCCGCCGCGAGCATCGTCGGAGTGGGCCGAGTCATGGCAGCGATCGTGGGACCGGCTCGAAGAACTGCTCGTCTCCGAGCGGGAGCGCCAGATCAGCGCGCTGCTGGATGTCGTCGAGGCCATGGCCGGCACCGCCCCGACCGTCGTCGACCTCGCGTGTGGCCCCGGCACGATCACCCGCCGATTGCTCGACCGGCTGCCCCGGGCGCGCTCGATCGCTGTCGACGTCGATCCGGTGCTGCTCGCCATCGCGTCGGTGACGTTCGCCGATGACGACCGCGTGCAGATCGTGCGCGCGGACCTGCGCGACCCAGGGTGGGGCCATGCCCTGCCTGAGTCCCGGGTCGACGCCGTGCTCACGGCAACTGCGCTGCATTGGCTCTCCCGGGAGGCTGTTCGCCGGCTCTATCGCGATCTGGCGGACTTGGTCCGTCGGGGTGGTGTGATGGCCCACGGCGAACGCATGCCGTTGGCCGACCTCCCGCGCCTCGGGCCCGCACTCGCCGTGTTCAAGCAACGAACCGGGGCCGGCAGCGAGGATCGCCGGGCCTGTTGGGACGCCTGGTGGGAACAGGCATCCCAAGAGCCGGCGCTTCATTCCGCGGTGGCCCAGCGGCATGCAGTGTTCGAGACGACCTATCCGACCGAGGAGTTCTCGCCGCCGGCGGACTGGCATATCTCAACGCTCAAGGACGCAGGCTTCGCGGAAGCTGGCCTCATCTGGCGTTCAGGCCCGGCCGCAGTCGTCGCCGCACTCCGATAGCTCGGGCTTCCTCCGCCGAGCACGCCGCCACACGCCCGGCGTTCGGGACTAGTCGCGCTCGGGAACCCCACCGGAAAGGTCACGATCGCGCAGCGCCAGCGCTCGCTTCAGTCCCGGGGCGATCGGTCCCAGCGAGGCAAGGTCGGGGTAGGCCATGCCCCGAGCGTTCAACGCGCGCTGCACCTGAGTCACCGTGACGCCCGACGAGTGTCGATCCTCGACGGTGATCGAGCCAGCCGTGGGCACACGCCCGGGCGTGAGGACACGTAGGTACCAACCCACCAGCACCTCCTCTCGCACGACAGTTCGCATGGCCTGTCGGCCCATTCGAATGCCGAGCTTGTAGCACGGGCCTCGCGGCGCAGAGATCTGGAGACGAGCCTGGCCCCAGCGCCAGATGTCACCGATGCAGACATCGTCTTCCGACGCGCCCCGCAGGGTCAGGTTCTCGCCCATGAACCCGGGAGGGAGGTCTCGGCGGAGCAGTTCGTGGAGTCGCGCGTAGTGCTCGACGGGGTAGGCGTAGACAGCCTGGTGTGGACCGCCGTGGACTTGGCCCGCGTCTGGAGTCGGGCGCGTGTCGGCTTGCTCATCCCCCTCGAGATTGAGCTCGTTCAGCCACAGGTCAGCGGAGTTCATTGGGCGCTTGTCGATCGAGCTGATCACGTCGCCCGTCGGCCACTCCAGGAGCACCGACGGTCTACCGATGTTCACGGAGACGATCCCGAACGCGGTCACCGCCACGGAGAGATCCTCGGTGACCGCCGCACCCGTGTCAGGTGAATTGCGTGTCGCCGGACACCGACGCCGCGACGTCAGACACGGCGTCGGGCTCGATCCAGGTGCAGCGCCATCGGGCCGCCGCGAACATCCCTACCGTGTAACCGGTGATTGCCGCGCCCAGGACCCCGGGGGGCGGCCATATCGTTCACGATCCCGTCGTACGACCCCGGTACCGTCCCCCACCGAGACGTTGCTTCGACATGGACGGGTTCTTGCCCAGCGCCGGCCTGGCACGCGCTGCCATCGGGACGAACGCCAGGGATACCACCTCCACTCATCAGGCGGCCGCGGAGGTCGACGTGGCGGTGGCTCCGGCTCGCCGGGCAACGAGGTCGCACAAGCCATCGGAGCCGATTCCCAGACCGAGGTTGTTGATGTTGAAGAGGTGATTGGTCGAGACGAGCCAGACGACCTCGCAGGTCTCGCGCTCCGAGTAGTGACGCGACAGGGCTGCGAACGTTTCGGCGCTCACGTGCTTCTGCTCGGTCAGTTCGGTGGCGAAGTCGAGCGCGGCGCGCTCCTCGTCGCTGAACAGTCCGCTTGTCCGGTACTCGTCGAGCGCATCGAGCTTCGGCAGGATGTGCGGTGTCTTGGTGATCGCATGCCACCTTCCGGCATCTGAACACCACGCGCACGTGTTGAGGCTGTCGACACGAGCTCGGACGAGCGCCACGGTGTCCGGCGGGAGTGTGAGCTTCTTGTTGAGGCTATAGACCTTGCCCATCCAGCTGGTGAACCGAAATGGCACCCTCGCGCTATACACGATCAGCCAGGCCGGCACCTTGCCGAACTGTCGACCCAAGATCCGGTAGAGCAACTTCAGGCGCAAGCCCTTCGGCTTCTCGATGGGGCGGAGGTACGAAGCCATGTCTTGTCTTCTTTCCGGTCATCCGGCGCCCACGCGGCGCCGCTCGATGCAATGACCCGCCACGACCCCACGATGTGACGGATCCGCGGCAGAAATGCGTCACTCGGCCGGCGCGAAGGTTCGTCCTTGTCACCTCGACGCTTCGCAGCGTCAAGGTGATGAGCACTGAATGAGAGAAGCGCGATGGAGCACAGTCAACCGCCGGACTACCGCTTCACGGAACACCGCGGACACCTATGGTCTGTCGCCTGTTTCCGGCCGACTCATGGGCATCGGTGATGGCCGCCCTCGGTGCATCACCGACTCGGCCTCACCGTGTTGGCTGAGCTGTGCCGTCATAGCCGGCGGGGCGCAATTCGTAGTGCAGGGTGCGGCCGAACCTGGCCCGTCCCAGCCGGTGCGACAGCGGCACGACGACGCCGTGGAGCAGCGGGTGCTTGCGGGTAAGCAGCCGGGCTGCGTGGCGATACTCGGTACCCTCCACTTGCCGGGCTCGTGCCGCGAGCGGTGCCCCCGTGCCGCTGGGGGTGCCACGGGTGGTCGACGGGGTCAGTTCCACGCGCCGGTCGTTGCGCAGGCGCTTCGCCTTGCCCGCCTTCTCGAAGGTGCGGAAGTAGGCACGGTCGCCGTCGACCGCCACGCTCAGCGGGGTTCCGACCGGGGTGCCGTCGCGGCGGAAGGTGGTCAGCAGGACG
>DASUYL010000089.1:0-9786 GCA_036377395.1 Jiangellaceae bacterium | reverse complement strand
TCGCCGACACCGGCCTCAGCGCCCGGGTGATGGTCCGGGTCACCGCCGGCGTCGAGGCCCACACGCACGAGTACATCGCCACCGCCCACGAGGACCAGAAGTTTGGCTTCTCGCTGGCCGGCGGTGCTGCCGCCGACGCCGTCCGGGCCGTACTCACGGAACCGGGCCTCGAGCTGACCGGCCTGCACTCGCACATCGGCTCACAGATCTTCGACACGGCAGCGTTCGAGGTCGCGGCGCGGCGCACTCTAGGACTGCATGCGGAGATTGCCCACGAACACGGTCTCGTGCTGCCCGAACTGGACCTGGGCGGCGGCTTCGGGATCGCGTACACGTCGCAGGACGACCCGCTGCCGCCGGCAGCGCTCGCGTCGGCCATGGCCGAGATCGTCGAGCAGGAATGTCGGGCGTGCGGCGTCGCGGTGCCGCGCATCAGCGTCGAGCCCGGCCGCGCGATCGCGGGCCCGAGCACGTTCACGCTGTACGAGGTCGGCACGGTGAAGCCGGTCGAGCTCGATGCCGGGGCGACCCGCACCTACGTCTCCGTCGACGGCGGCATGAGCGACAACATCCGGGTGGCACTGTACGACGCCGACTACTCCTGCACTCTGGCGAGCCGGCGGTCGTCGGCTACCCCCGTACTCGCCCGGGTCGTGGGCAAGCATTGTGAGAGCGGCGACATCGTGGTGAAGGACGAGTTCCTCCCTGGCGACGTGCAACCGGGCGACCTGATCGCGGTGCCGGGAACGGGCGCGTACGCCCGCAGCCTGGCGAACACCTACAACCACGTGCCGCGCCCGCCGGTCGTCGCCGTGCGGGGCGGAATGGCCCGCCTCGTCGTCCGCCGGGAGACCGAAGACGACCTGCTCCGCTTCGACGTCGACGGGTAGCAGCCCTGTCGGTGGAGGTACACGGCGATCTTCACGACACGCGGACGCAGAGCACCACGCAGGCCGCGAGAATCTGCGGCCCGATGCGGGCCGGCGATACCGATGTCTCGCATCATGGACATGACACGCGAGATCGTCCGGCGGTGCGGAGACTGTCGGAGGTTCGTGACCGGGTGCGGGAGGGTCGTTGAGCACGCTCAGAGTCGCGCTTCTCGGGTGCGGCACCGTCGGCACCGAGGTCATCCGCCTCCTGACCGATCACGGGGACGACCTCGCCGCCCGCATCGGGGGACGCCTCGACCTGGCCGGCGTGGCGGTGCGCCGGCTCGGCCGTGATCGCGCTGCCACCGGCGTCGACCCGACCCTGTTCACCACCGATGCTCGCGGCCTGGTGGCCCGTGGCGACGTGGACATCGTCGTGGAAGTGATCGGCGGGATCGAGCCGGCCCGTTCGCTCTTGCTGCGTGCGATGGAGCACGGTGCATCGGTCGTCACCGCGAACAAGGCCCTGCTGGCCGAGGACGGCGCCACCCTGCACGCCGCCGCCGACAAGCACGGCGTCGACCTCTACTACGAGGCCGCCGTCGCCGGCGCGATCCCACTGCTGAGGCCTCTGCGCGAGTCGCTGTCCGGAGATCGGATCCGTCGAGTCCTCGGCATCGTCAACGGCACCTCGAACTACGTCCTCGACCGGATGGACGGTTTCGGCGCGGGCTTCGTCGAAGCCCTCGAGGAGGCACAGGCACTCGGTTACGCCGAGGCCGACCCGACCGCGGACATCGAAGGCTTCGACGCCGCCGCAAAGGCGGCGATCCTGGCTTCGATCGCGTTCCACACCCCGGTCGTGGCCGCGGACGTGCACCGGGAGGGCATCTCCGAGGTCACGACGGCCGACATCGCCAGCGCTCGCGACATGGGGGCGGTCGTCAAGCTGCTCGCCATCTGTGAACTCTCCGACGACGATCAGTCGATCGGGGTGCGCGTCCACCCGGCGATGCTGCCGCGCAGCCACCCGCTGGCCAGCGTCCGGGGCGCGTACAACGCGGTCTTCGTCGAGAGCGACGCCGCCGGACACCTGATGTTCTACGGGCAGGGAGCCGGCGGTGCGCCGACCGCCAGTGCTGTCCTCGGCGACCTGGTGACCGTCGCGCGCAATCGACTGGCCGGCTCGCTCGGTCCCGGTTCCTCCTCGTATGCCGACCGGCCGGTCCACCCCATCGGCCGGACCCGGACGCGGTATCACATCAGCCTCGACGTCGACGACCGTCCCGGTGTGCTGGCGGCGGTCGCGAGCGTATTCGCCGAGCACGGCGTCTCGATCGAAATCGTCCGCCAGCGGGTGCACGGCCCCGACGACGCCGAGCTCGTGGTCGTCACCCACACGGCCACCGACGACGCGCTGGCCGCTACGGTGGCCGGGCTGCGGGCATTGCCGACCGTGCGCGACGTGCTGTCGGTGATGCGGGTCGAGGGGGAGTGAGGATGGCCCATCTGTGGCGAGGCGTCATCGAGGAGTACCGGCAGTGGATGCCGGTGACCTCCTCCACGGTCGTGGTCACCTTGCAGGAGGGCGGCACGCCGCTGGTGCCCAGCGCGTGGCTGTCCGAGCTCACCTCGTGCGACGTGCTGCTCAAGGTCGAGGGGTCGAACCCGACGGGCTCGTTCAAGGACCGCGGCATGACCGTCGCCATCTCCAAGGCGCTCGAAGAGGATGCGAAGGCCGTCGTCTGCGCCTCGACAGGGAACACCGGCGCGTCAGCGGCGGCCTACGCCGTGCGTGCGGGCATGACCCCCATCGTGCTGGTGCCCGAGGGCAGGGTGGCCGGGCCCAAGCTGGCCCAGGCGGTCGTCCATGGGGGCCGGATCGTCGCGGTCGACGGCAGCTTCGACGACTGTCTGCGGTTGGCCCGTGGGCTCGCCGACGAGTACCCGGTGGCGCTGGTGAACTCGTTGAACCCGCACCGGCTCGCCGGCCAGAAGTCCGCCGCCTTCGAGGTCGTGGACGCCGTCGGGGACGCGCCGGACGTGCACGTGCTGCCGGTCGGCAACGCCGGGAATATCTCGGCCTACTGGCTGGGTTATCAGGAGTACGCAGCTGGCGGCCGTGCGAGTCGACGACCCCGAATGTGGGGATTCCAGGCTGCGGGAGCCGCGCCGATCGTGCGTGGAGAGCCGGTGCCCGATCCACAGACCGTGGCCAGTGCCATCCGGATCGGTGATCCCGCGTCCTGGCAGCTCGCGGTCGCCGCGAGGGACGAGTCCGGTGGTTTCATCGACGCTGTCACCGACGAGCAGATCCTCTCCGCGCAGCGGGATTTGTCCAGCCGGGACGGGTTGTTCGTCGAACCGGCGTCGGCGGCGGGTGTGGCCGGCCTCGTCGCCAGCGTCGCCGACGGCCGGCTCGATTCCGGGCAGGTCGTCGTCGTGACCGTGACCGGACACGGCCTCAAGGACGTGGACACCGCGAGTGCCGCGTACGGCGACGTGCGCCCCGAAGTCGTTCCGGCCGACGTCCGCACCGCCGCATCCGCGCTCGGACTCGGGTGAAACGCGGCGTCCGGGTTCGTGTCCCGGCGACGAGCGCCAACCTCGGTCCCGGCTTCGACACACTTGGCCTGGCTCTCGACTGGCACGACGTCGTCACGGCCCGGGTCGTCGAGCGGACACTGACCGCCGACGGGAGGCCGAACGCGCGAACGGCCGGCGGCCGAACCACGGTGGAGGTGTCCGGCGAGGGAGCGGGCGTGGTACCCGGCAACGAGCACCACCTCGTCGTGCGGAGCATGCGCGAGACATTCGATCTGCTCCGGGTGCGAGCGGATCAGCTCGAGTTGCGCTGCGAGAACAGCGTGCCGCACGGGCGTGGGCTGGGATCGTCGGCCGCGGCGATCGTGGCCGGTGTGCTGGCTGCTCGGGCGCTCTCGGCGGCAGACACCGGGCAGCTGCCCGACGACGCCGTGCTCGCACTCGCCGCGCGGATCGAGGGCCATCCGGACAACGTGGCGGCCTGCCTGCTCGGCGGGCTCACCATCGCGTGGACGTCGCATCAGGGGCCGAGGGCCGTACGGCTCGATGTCCATCCCGAGCTCCGGGCCGTTGCCTGCGTGCCGGAAGCCCCGCTGTCCACCGCCGCCGCGCGAGCCCTGTTGCCGGCTGCGGTCCCGCACGCGGACGCAGCGCGCAACGCAGCGCGTGCCGCGCTCCTCGTCGAGGCGCTGACCCGCCGTCCCGAACTCTTGCTCGACGCGACGCAGGACCTCCTGCACCAGCAGTACCGGGCGCCGGCCATGCCGGACTCGCTGGCGCTCGTAGCGGAACTGCGAGCTCGCGGCCTGGCCGCCGTGGTGTCAGGGGCGGGGCCGTCAGTGGTGGTCTTGTCCACCGGGGCGGACGACCTCGCGTCGGTCGTCGAGGTCACCGGGCAGGGGAGCTGGCAGGTGCGGCAGCTCGAAGTCGACCGCCGCGGCGCGGTCGTCGAGTCGATGTGAGGACACGGCGGCGACCGGACGGATCCGGATAGGGACGTCGCGGGCCGCGCGTGTTACTCTCGGTGACGCACCGACGCCCTCCGGGCTGGTCGCCAATTCCTGACGCGGATCCGTTTCCGCCGCAGGACTCCGCACCTCCGCACCTACGGTCGAGCCGTACGAGGGGGACGACTACTCAGCAAGCGCCGCGTGCACCACAGACCCGGGGTCTCCCCGGGGCGTATCACGCGCCGGCACTCTGGCCGGCGCCGGTCCAAGGAAGGACCCTGCGTGACAAACACTGATCTCTATGGAGTCTCGGAGCCGACGCCCGAGCCTTCCTCGGGCGACGCCACCGCCGACGAGAAGCCCCGCCGCCGCCGTGCGGCCGGACTCGACGGCATGGTGCTGGCCGAGCTGCAACACCTGGCGAGCGGACTGGGCATCACCGGCACCGGACGGATGCGCAAGAGCCAGCTCGTCGACGCGATCCGAGCGGCGCAGGCCGGTTCGACCGGTGCGGGCGGCCCCGGTGCGTCGGTCGTCCCGCCGCGGCCGGAGTCCGGCGGCGTCGAGACCGCGAACGTGCGCGGCGAGCCGGCATCCCCGCTCGACGATCGTGCACCGGACGGCCGGGCCGGTGTGGACCGTTCCGACCTCGTCGACGCCGCCGCTCGACCGGACGGCGCCGGCGCCCTCGGCGAGGCATCCGCACGCGAACCAGGCGCGTCGACGCCCGTCCGCGGTGACGGCTCCACCGATGTCGAGGCGCCGCGCGAGAGCACGAGCCGTGATCGGTCGCGGGTCGACCAGACGCGGGACGGATCGCCGGCCGACCCGGTCCGCGGCGACGCAACCGTTCGGGAGCGTGAGGAGAACCGTCGCGACCCGCAGGACCGCGACAGCCAGGCCCGGCCCGGGCGCGGCGACCAGCAGGACCGACGCGCTGGTCAGAACGACCGCCGGGACGACCAGGACGGCGACCGCCGCCCCGCTGGCCAGCCGGATCGCACCCAGGTCCAGCGAGACGACGACGAGGACGGCGACCGCGGGCGCAACCGCCGCCGCCGCCGCGACCGACGTGGCGGCAACCGCGACCGTGACCGCCGTGGCGGCCGCGACCGCGTGGACGAGCCACAGGTCTCCGAGGACGACGTGCTCATCCCGGTCGCCGGCATCCTCGACATCCTCGACAACTACGCGTTCGTGCGGACCTCGGGCTACCTGCCCGGACCGAACGACGTCTACGTGTCGCTGGCCATGGTTCGGCGCAACGGCCTGCGCAAGGGCGACGCCGTCACCGGTGTCGTACGGCAGCCGCGTGAGGGCGAAAAGCAGCAGAAGTTCAACGCCCTGGTGCGGGTCGACACCGTCAACGGTGCCGACCCGGAGGCAGCGCAGCACCGGCCGGAGTTCGCCAAGCTCACGCCTCTCTACCCGCAGGATCGGCTGCGGCTCGAAACCGAGCCCGGCATCGTGTCGACCCGTGTCATCGACCTGGTGGCGCCGATCGGAAAGGGCCAGCGCGGCCTGATCGTCTCGCCGTCGAAGGCGGGCAAGACCCTGATCCTGCAGGCGATCGCCAACGCCATCACCGCGAACAACCCCGAGACCCACCTCATGGTCGTCCTCGTCGACGAGCGGCCGGAGGAGGTCACCGACATGCAGCGTGCGGTGAAGGGCGAGGTCATCGCCTCGACCTTCGACCGTCCGGCTGAAGATCACACGACGGTGGCGGAGCTGGCCATCGAACGGGCCAAGCGCCTGGTCGAACTCGGCGGCGACGTGGTCGTGCTGCTCGACTCGATCACGCGACTGGGCCGGGCGTACAACCTCGCGGCGCCCGCCAGCGGTCGGATCCTGTCCGGTGGTGTCGACTCCAGCGCGCTCTACCCGCCGAAGCGGTTCTTCGGCGCTGCCCGCAACATCGAACACGGCGGCTCGCTGACGATCATCTCGACGGCTCTGGTCGAGACCGGCTCGCGCATGGACGAGGTGATCTTCGAGGAGTTCAAGGGCACGGGGAACATGGAGTTGCGGCTGCGTCGTGACCTCGCGGACAAGCGGATCTTCCCGGCGGTCGACGTCGACGCGTCGGGCACACGGCGCGAGGAGATCCTGGTGTCCCGCGACGAGCTCGCCGTCATGTGGCAACTGCGGCGAGTGCTCTCCGCCCTCGATCCGCAGCAGGCGATCGAGTTGCTGCTGGACAAGCTCAAGACCACCAAGAGCAACATCGAGTTCCTCATGCAGGTCCAGAAGACGACCCCGACCCTCGGTGGCACCCGCGAACCCGAGGACTGACCGCTGAGGCTTCGGCCAACGACCTCGGGTACCCCGGCACCTCCGACGTGTCAGGCCGGACAGCTCCGCCAACTGCGCGGATCCATCGCGTCAGCCGGACAAGTCAGCTGCAGCTCGACCTGTCAGGCGGCCGGGAATGCACCCGCCGGCGCCGGCGTTTTGGGTGACGTGCCGATTGCTGGCACACTCGTACGTCGGTCCGGTTCACGCCCGCGAAGTCGCGCGGCGACCCGGCGCCACTGACCCGAGGAGAACAGTTGAAGCCCGGCATCCACCCCGACTACGTGGAGACCACGGTCACCTGCACCTGTGGCAACACGTTCACCACGCGAAGCACCGCGAAGAACGGCAGCATCCACGCCGACGTGTGTTCGAACTGCCACCCGTTCTACACGGGCAAGCAGAAGATCCTCGACACCGGCTGCCGGGTGGCCCGCTTCGAGTCGCGGTACGGCAAGAAGAAGGCAGACGCCAAGTAGCTGTCAGACGGGCGCCGGCACGGGATCTTCCCGGCCGGCGCCCGCTCTGTTGTCAGCTTCCCGTTGATCACGTTCACCACCCTGGTGGACCGTTCACCAGGCTCCGGACCCTGGTGAACGGTCCCGGAGCATGGTGAACGTGATCAACGGACACTGGGAGGAGGAGGAGGAGACGTGTTCGAGCGGGTCGAGGAACTGGCGGCCGAGCACGCCGAGCTCGAGCGCCGGCTGGCCGACCCCGCGGTGCACGCCGACCAGGGAATGGCCCGAAGGCTCGGCCGGCGGTACGCCGAGCTAAGCGCGGTCGTTCAGGCGTACGGCGAGTGGCGGCGCACCGGGGAGGACGAGCAGGTCGCGCGCGAGCTCGCAGCCGACGACCCCGGCTTCGCCGCCGAGGCCGACCAGCTCGCCGTTCGTCGCATCGAGCTCGAGGATCGCCTGCAGGCCCTCCTACTCCCGCGTGATCCGAACGACGACCGGGACGTGATCCTGGAGATCAAGGCCGGCGAGGGTGGCCAGGAGTCCGCGCTGTTCGCCGCGGACCTGCTGCGGATGTACCTGCGCTTTGCCGAGCGCGCCGGATGGCGAGCCGAGATCCTGGACGCGGAGGAGTCCGACCTCGGCGGCTACAAGGACGTCTCGGTCGCGGTCAAGGCGAAGGGTGCGCCCGAACCCGGTGCTGCTCCTTTCGCGCGGCTGAAGTACGAGGGCGGTGTCCACCGGGTGCAGCGCGTACCGGTGACCGAGAGCCAGGGCCGCATCCACACCTCGGCGGCCGGAGTGCTGGTCCTGCCGGAGGCCGAGGACGAAGCCGACGTCGAGATCAACTCGGCCGACCTTCGCGTCGACGTCTACCGCTCGTCTGGTCCAGGCGGTCAGAGCGTCAACACCACCGACTCCGCGGTGCGAATCACCCATCTGCCGACCGGAATCGTCGTCTCCTGCCAGAACGAGAAGAGCCAGCTGCAGAACAAGGAGCAGGCCATGCGCATCCTGCGGGCCCGGCTGCTGGCAGCCGCGCAGGAGGAGGCCGAGGCTGCGGCATCCGCCGAACGGCGCAGCCAGGTCCGGACCGTCGACCGGTCCGAGCGGATCCGCACCTACAACTTCCCCGAGAACCGGATCTCTGACCACCGGGTCGGGTTCAAGGCATACAACCTGGACGCCGTACTCGACGGCGACCTCGACGCGGTCATCCAAGCCATCGTGGACGCCGACGTCGCCCAACGTCTTGCCGGCCAGGCGTGACGGTGGCGACGACAACGGTGCGGCAGGCCGTCAGACGGGCGACCAAGGTGCTCGCAGCGGCGGGCGTGCCGTCGCCTCGTCACGATGCCGAGGCGCTGGCTGCGCACGTCCTGGGAGTCGGCCGGGGAGAGCTTGTGCGGCACGACACTCTGGACGTCGCCGCCTTCGACGCCCTGGTCGCGCGCCGAGCCGCCCGCGAGCCGCTGCAGCACCTGACCGGCCGGGCGGCGTTCCGTCACATCGAGGTCGAGGTCGGCCCCGGTGTCTTCGTCCCGCGGCCCGAGACGGAGGCCACCACCGGGGCTGCGGTCGAGGTGGCCCGCATGCTCGACCGGCCGCTGGTCGTCGACCTGTACGCCGGGTCCGGCGCAATCGCCCTCGCGGTCGCGGACGAGGTTCCCGATGCCGAGGTGCACGCGGTCGAGGCCGAGGACAGCGCGATCGCCTGGCTGCGTCGCAACGTGGCCGGTACCCACGTCGTGGCCCACCACGCGGACGTGCAGCGGTGCCTGCTCGAGTTCACCGGCACCGTGGATGTCGTCGTCGCGAATCCGCCGTACGTCCCGCTGGGAGCCGAGGTCCGCGACCCGGAGGTCGCCCTGCACGACCCGGCCGTCGCGCTGTGGTCCGGGCCGGACGGCCTCGACGCCATGCGCGTCCTGGAGCGGACCGCTGCCCGACTGCTCCGACCGGGCGGGTACCTGTTCGCGGAGCACGCCGACGTCCAGGGCCTTGCGGCACCGGCACTGTTCGCCGATCCGGCTCGGTGGGAGGACGTGTCCGACCACGCCGACCTCGCCGGCCGTCCGCGCTACCTCTCCGCCCGCCGCACGGGCCGCTGAGCGGGCGGGTCGAGATACTCCTGCCGCACGCTCCGGCACGGTGGCCCTAGATTGCGGGCCGTGAGCACCACCTACGACTGCAACGACCCCGACCAGCGCAGGCGGGGCATCGCGGCGGCGATCCGGGCCGTGCGCCGCGGTGCGCTGGTCGTGCTCCCGACCGACACGGTCTACGGACTCGGCTGCGATGCGTTCAACCCCGAGGCTGTCACCGCCCTGCTGGCCGCCAAGGGTCGCGGCCGCGACCTGCCGGTGCCGGTCCTGGTGGGCTCGCTGTCGACGCTGAACGGCGTGTCCGCCCAGACCGGTGGCGTGGTCAGCGACCTGGTGGAGGCGTTCTGGCCGGGCGGTTTGACCCTCGTCTGCCGCCAGCAGCCGTCGCTGCACTGGGATCTCGGCGACGCCGGCGGCACGGTGGCCGTCCGGATGCCGCTGCATCCCGTGGCGATCGAGGTCCTCCGCGAGACCGGGCCGATGGCCGTGAGCAGCGCCAATCGTTCTGGGCAGCCGCCGGCGTGTTCGGGGGCACAGGCACGAGACAAGCTCGGGGAGGCCG
>DASUYL010000088.1:0-11799 GCA_036377395.1 Jiangellaceae bacterium | reverse complement strand
GGGTGCAGAGGGGGAGTGAGACCGTCGGTCACGCGGATCCACCTGCTGCGGCACGGCGAGGTGCACAACCCGGCCGGCGTCCTGTACGGCCGCCTGCCCGGCTACCACCTGTCCGAGCGCGGAGTCGCCATGGCGGAGCGGATCGCGGCGACAGTGGCGCACCGCGACGTCGTACGGATCGTGTCGTCGCCGCTGCAGCGAGCCCTGCAGACGGCCGCACCGGCGGCCCGGCGGTTCGGTCTCGAGGTTGCGACTGACGACAGGTTGATCGAGGCGAGCAACGTCTTCGAAGGACTCACGTTCGGCCGCGGCGCGGGCTCACTGCGGCGCATCAGCCAGTGGCGGCACCTGCGCAACCCGTTCCGGCCGTCATGGGGTGAGCCCTATGCCGAGATCGTGGCGCGGATGCGGGCTGCGATGGCCGATGCCCGTAAGGCCGCCGACGGCCACGAGGCCCTACTGGTTTCTCACCAGTTGCCGATCTGGGCCGTCCGCTCGGCGGTCGAGGGCCGACGGCTGTGGCACGACCCGCGCAGGCGCACGTGTTCGCTGGCCAGCCTGACGACCTTCGCCTACGAGGACGAGGAGATCATCTCGGTGGCGTACAGCGAACCGGCTGCGGACCTGCTGCCGTCGCCCGGCAAGCGTTTCGCCGCGGGAGCGTGATCCGGTGCGCATGCGGTACGTCGTCGTGACCCTGGCAGCCGCCGTCATGGTCGTCGGAGCGTGCTCGGACGGCCAGGTCGGGCGCACCGACAGTGGCCAGACCCGGTATGTCCAGGGGAGCGGCGCGGTCACACTGGTGCCGGCGGACATCCGCGATCCGGCTCCCGACTTCGGCGGGCCCCTGCTCGGCGGCGGCGACTTCGACCTGGCCGCTGCTCGAGGCGACGTCGTCGTCCTCAACGTCTGGGGCTCGTGGTGCCCGCCGTGCCGCGACGAGGCGCCCGACCTGCAGGCGGTCAACGAGTCGTTCGACGGTCAGGGCGTGCAGTTCGTCGGGGTCAACGTCCGGGACAACGACGTCGACGCCCAGGCCTTCGAGCGAGAGTTCGGTGTCACATACCCCAGCGTGGTCGACGAGAACGGCTCGCGCCTGCTCGCCTTCCGGGACACGCTGCCGCCGACATCGATCCCCAGCACGTTGGTCGTGGACCGCCAGGGTCGGATGGCGGCGAGCGTGCTCGGTCAGATCACCGAAGCCTCGCTGCGTGACCTCGTGTCCTCGATCGCTGCCGAGCAGGCCCCGGCAGACGGTGGTGGCACGGCCGGCGATGGGTGACACGTTTCCGGAGACCGTGCTCTCCGGGTCACTGCTTGCCGCCGTTCCGATCGCGGCACTGGCCGGACTCGTGTCGTTCCTGTCTCCGTGCGTGCTCCCGCTCGTGCCCGGTTACCTGTCCTACGTGACCGGGATGTCCGGTATAGAGCTGGCGGGCGGCCGACGGGCCAGGGTGGTGCTCGGTGCGTTGCTGTTCGTCCTCGGCTTCTCCGTCGTGTTCGTCTCCTACGGCGCGTTGTTCGGAGGGCTGGGTTCCGTCCTGCGCGAGTACGCCGACCCGATCACGCGGGTCATGGGTGCGGTACTCATCGCTCTGGGCCTGGTCTATGCGGGCTGGCTGCCGGGAGCAGCACGCGAGTGGCGCTGGCACGTGTCACCGGTGGTGGGGCTTGCGGGCGCGCCGCTGGTGGGTGCGCTGTTCGGCATCGGGTGGACTGCATGTACCGGTCCGACCCTCGCGGCAGTGCAGGCCCTGGCTTTCGACGACGGCAGCGCGGCCCGTGGCGCCCTGCTCTCCCTGTCGTACTGCCTCGGCCTCGGGCTGCCGTTCGTCGTGGCCGCACTGGCCTACCGGCGGGCCCTGGGTGCCTTCGGCTGGGTGCGCCGGCACCAGGTCTGGGTGTTGAGGATCGGCGGGGCCATGCTGATCGGGCTGGGGCTGCTGCTGGTCACCGGTGCCTGGACGGAGATCGTGTCGTCGCTGCAGAGCTGGATCAGTGGTTTCGAGGTGGCGGTGTGACCACGCGCGACGTCGAAGCCGCTGCCCGGACGCCGGAGCCGGACCGCCCGCCGGCGCTGTCGGCTCGAGAGACCGCCGCCTGGGTCTGGCGGCAGCTCACCTCGATGCGGGTGGCGCTGATCCTGCTCTTCATGCTCGCGGTCGCCGCCATCCCGGGCTCCGTCGTGCCACAAAACGACATCAACCCGCTGGCCGTCGGCGACTTCCGGGTCCGCAACCCGGCGCTGTCGGAGTGGTACGACCGACTCGGCCTGTTCGACGTGTACTCCGCCCCGTGGTTCGCGGCGATCTACATCGCGCTGCTGGTCTCGTTGGTCGGCTGCATCCTGCCGCGCTCGATTCAGCACTGGCGGGCGATGCGGGCCGCGCCACCACCGGCTCCGCGCCGTCTGTCCCGGATGCCGGTGTACCGACGATTCGAGGTGACGGCCGGCCCCGACGACGTGCTCGACGCCGCTCGTGCCGAGTTGCGGAGCCGCCGGTACCGACTCGATCGGGTCGGGTCGGTTGAGCAGATTCCGGCCCACCCCCCCGGCGGCTCGGTGGCGGGGGAGGCGGGTCAGCTGCGGGAGACCGGCAACCTCGTCTTCCACCTGGCGGTGGTCGTCGTGCTCGTCGCAGTCGCGGTCGGCAGCCTCTTCGGCTACCGGGCGACCGTGCTCGTGCCCGAGGGGTCGGGATTCGCCAACTCGGTCATCCAGTACGACGGACTGTCCAGCGGAGCACTGTTCGACGCCCGGGACCTGCCACCGTTCTCCCTGGAGCTCGACGAGTTCGAGATGCAGTTCGTCGAGTCCGGCCCGCAGCTGGGCACGCCGGACCGGTTCGAGGCCACCGTCCGGTTCACCGCGGAGCCGGGCGCGCCCGAGCAGACCCGCACGATCCGCGTGAACGAGCCGCTCGAAGTCGACGGCACGCTGGTCCACATCCTCAATCCGGGATACGCACCGGCGATCACCGTGCGGGATGCCGACGGCACGGTGCTGGCCGAGGGGCCGGTGCCGTTCCTCCCCCAGGACAACTCGTTCACCTCGACCGGTGTACGCAAGGTTCCGGTCGGGCCTGAAGCCGGCATGGGCGAGGACATCGGGATCCAGGGACTGTTCCTTCCCACGGCTGTGGTCGACGACCGCGGACCCCGGTCGATCTTCCCGGAGCCGCGAAACCCGGCGTTGTTCATCACCGCCTTCCACGGCGACCTGGGCCTCGACGACGGGCAGCCGCAGTCGGTGTACCGGCTGGACACGTCGGGCATGGAGCAGTTCCGGACCGACGACGGAGAGGCGTTCCGGGCGGCCCTCGCCGTGGGCGAGACGGTGCAGCTCCCGGAGGGGTTCGGCAGCGTCCGGTTCGACGGCTACGTCACCTGGGTGAACCTTCAGATCGGGCGCAACGCTGGCAAGGAGTTCGTCCTCGGCGGGGCTTTGATGGCGTTGGCCGGACTGCTGGCCTCGTTGTACGTGCGCCGCCGCCGCGCATGGGTCCGGGTCGCGGCGAACGTCGGGACCGCTACCGTGGTCGAGGTCGCGGGCTTGCAGCGGTCCGAGGGCGGCGACCTCGAGGCCGAGGTCGACGCGATCACAGCGGGCTTCCTCAGCCGCTTGCCCGCCGACACGGGCCGAGTGGTACGTCACGGGCCACCCCGGCCGGGACCGCGCGACGGGACAGCTGACCGAGTTGGAGACATGGATGGACGCCGCAGCGCTCGGTGAGTGGAGCAGGTTCGTGGTGGCGGGTGCGATCGCCGCCTACATCGTTGCCTGGCTGGCATTCTGCGCCGAGACGGCGTACCGCCTGCGAGACCGTCGCGTCGCCGCCGCAAGCACGGCGTCGGCCGTCGCCGGTGCGCCGACCGCCCCGCGCCTCGCGCGCGTTGGTGGCACCGCCGCGGACGGGGACAACGGCGACGATCCGGTGCCGCCCCACGCCGAGCCGGTCGTCGCCGACGACCAGGCCGAGCGGATGGCCGGGATCGGCTATTCGGTCACGGTGCTGGCCACGCTGCTGCTGGGCGCCGGTGTCGTGCTGCGAGCACTCAGCGTGTCGAGGCCACCGTGGGGGAACATGTACGAGTTCTCCATCACGGCCGCGCTGGTGGCGTCGATCGCCTTCCTGGCCCTGGCCCGGACGAAGGCCGGACGCGCCGCCGCCGTGTGGGTGGTGCTCATCGTGTTCGTCACGCTGAGCCTCGCGGTCACGGTTCTCTACTTGCCACCGGGTCCGCTCGTTCCCGCGCTGCGCTCATACTGGCTGGTCGTCCATGTCGGGGCGGCCGTTCTGGCCTTCGGACTGTTCACGGTGGCGGCCGTGGTCAGTGCGCTGCAGATCGTCGCCGAACGTGCCGAGGGCAAGGGTGCCACGAGCGGCTTCGCCACCTCACTGCCCGCCTCGTCGACCCTCGACCGCCTCGCCTACCGCCTGATCGCGATCGCGTTCCCGGTCTGGACGGTCGGGCCACTGATCCTCGGTGCGATCTGGGCCGAGGCGTCCTGGGGACGCTACTGGGGCTGGGACCCGAAGGAGGTGTGGGCCCTGATCACCTGGCTGGCCTACGCGGCCTTCTTGCATGCCCGGGCCACCGCGGGCTGGAAGGGATCCAAGGCGTCGGTCGTCTCGCTCATCGCGTACGGGACCGTTCTGTTCAGCTACTTCGGCGTCAACATCGTGTTCAACGGCCTGCACTCCTACGGCGGCCTGTAGCCTCAGCCGGTCCGTTCGTGTTGTCCGGTTGACCGCTTACCTGCCCGAGCCGGCCACTCACCTGGGGTCGTCGTCGGCATCGGGACGGTGGCGCATCTCTTCCTCGCGGCGGCGCAGGTCGGCCTCCCACTGCTCGAGCATCCGCTCGTGGTGTTCGTCGATCTGCCGGATCTCGCGAAGGAACTCGGCGTTGTCGTCGGGCGCCACCGGACGAGGCGTCCGGCGTGGTGTGGGCCGTTCCCGACCGCGGCGCGCCTTGGCGATGATCCACGCGACCGGTCCCGCGATCGGCACGAGGATGATCAGGGTGAGCCAGACCCCCCGGCGCAGGGCGGGCGTCTCGGCCGGATCGGTCTGGAGGCAGTCGATCAGCGCGTAGACGGCGAGGACGACGGCCACCACGATGGGCAGGGCTCTGGTCACGGTGCCAGCCCGGGGATGGTGCGCGCGAACATGAGACCAGCGTAGGCGACGCCGAGACCTAGCGCCCACCGTGCCGACCGGCCCGGAGACAGGCAATGATGCCGGCACGATGCCTGCAATGGATGATCTCGATCGCGGCACCGGCGAGGATGGCGCAGCGGCCGGCCTCGTCCGGCTCGACGACGTCCTCGCCGCGGCGGCCCGGATCGACGGTCAGGTCGTACGGACTCCACTGTTGCCCTGCCCGTGGGCCGACGAGCAGCACCACCTGTGGCTCAAGCCCGAAAACCTGCAGCCGACCGGCTCGTTCAAGATGCGCGGCGCCCTCAACGCCGTCGGCGCGCTCGACGCCGGCGTGCGCAGCCGTGGCGTGCTCACCCATTCCAGCGGCAATCACGGGCGGGCCCTCGCCTGGGCGGCCCGGGTGTACGGAGTACCTGCAGTGGTCGTGATGCCCGACACCTCGCCTGCGGTCAAGATCGAGGGCGTCCGTGCTCTCGGCGCCGAGATCGTGATCGTCGCGCCGGCCGAGCGTGAGACCAGGGTTGCCGTGCTCGCGGCCGAGCGCGCTCTCGTCGTGGTCCCGCCGTACGAGCACCGCGACGTCATCGCCGGTCAGGGCACGATCGGACTCGAAGTCGTTGCCGATCTGCCCGACGCAGGCACCATTCTGGTGCCGGTCGGCGGCGGTGGCCTCGTCTCGGGAGTCGCCGTCGCCGTGAAGGCGCTCCGTCCAGATGTGCGCGTCGTGGGTGTCGAACCGGAGCTCGCCGGTGACCTGGCCGAAGGTTTCGCGATGGGCCGGCGTGTCGTCTGGGACCCGGCACTCACCTACCGGACCGTTGCCGACGGCGTCCGTCTGCCGGCGGTGGGCGAGCTGAACTGGCGCCACATCGAGCGCTTCGTCGACGACGTCGTCACGGTGAGCGAGCATGGCATCCTGGACGCGATGAGCAGGCTCCTGCGAGACAGCCGGATCGTCGCGGAGCCCAGCGGTGCGGTCGCCGTGACCGCGTACATCGAGCATCCGGACAGCGCGGCCGGGCCCACGGTGGCCGTGGTCAGCGGCGGTAACGTCGATCCCGCACTGCTGGTGCGGGTGCTCACCGGCTGAGATCGCCCTCAGGCCAGGGCGGGGATCACTTCGCGTTCGAACAGCTCCACGCCGTGCGGATCGTGGGCGATGGCCGGGAAGTAGCAGATGGCGTACGTCATGCCGGCGTCGTACAACGCCCGAAGCGCCTCGACCACCTGCTCCGGCGTGCCGACGGTGGGGCTCCGCCGGAAGGGTTTGAGTCTGCCTCGACCTGGTCGGCAGGCACATACCTGCCGTAGAGGTCGGCCATCTGGCCGAGCCGTATCCGTCGGGTGGACGCGGCCAGGGCGGCCATCAGAGTCCAGGCCTCGTGCGTGGCCTCGTCGGTCGGAATGGGGATGGTGTGGAAGTGGTCGTAGACCGACACCGACTGCCAGGGTCCGTGGTCGGCCCTCCGGGCGGTGCCCAACACCGTGTCCCAATGCTTGGCCGGGTCGATGCCCACAAGATCGACACGCCAACCCTCTGGCAGTAACAAGCCGAACCGCATTCCGTCGTTCATGGCCGTGACCTTATGTGGCCTGTTGGTCGACCTCCGTCGGGAAGGATCGGCCTACGGCCTTGTCGGAATCACCGGCGGTCGGCCGAGCCGGCGACCAGGAACTCGGGCAGGCGATAGCCGCGACGACGAAGGACGTCGGCACCCCGCGCCCTGTCGCGCTCGGAGCGGTGGGTGAACTCGAGAGCGTCCGCAACTCGGTTGATCATGTTGAACACGAAGGCGACGTACACCGCCTCCGCCAGTGCGGCTTCCGTGACGCCGGCATCTCGGGCCGTGTCGACGTCGGCCGGCCCCATCATGTCGGGGGTCATGGTGAGCTTCACCACGAAGTGCGCCGCTGCGGTAACCGCAGGCCCGGCCGCGCCGTTCCGCCAATCAGCGAAGGTCGGCGCGGGCAACGCGCGATCGGCAATCGACGAGTGTGTCGCCGTGCAGAACGAACACGAGTTGGCCTCGGAGACGACGGCGGCGAGAAGCTCCCTCTCCCCGACAGTCCAACTGGACGGACCCCGCAGCACCTCCTGAGCAAGCGCCATCATCGGCTTTCCCCACAGCTCCGGCCGCTGCAGGATCGATTGGCCAACATCATCCAGCCGTGCGCCGAGGAGCCGAGTCATGAGGACGAAGGCGCGTTGCCGCACCAACGGCGGCCGCCTGTACCCGTACAGCCGCATCGCCGTCACCGCTCCAGGACAGCGAGGCCGGCGTCCAATCGGCGCTCCGCCTCGCCGAGTGCAGCAGCGATCGTCACCTCGAAGATCGCGTCGTCGCTCAGCCCCTGAGCGGTAAGCGCCTGTATGTCGGCGTCGACAACTCGATAGGCATGCTGCCTGACCTTCGCCACGTACGGTCCGATTACCTCCTCGTTCGCAGTGCCATCGCGGACTCGTCGGCGCATTGCGGGAGTCGTGGCCCCGGGGGAATCCAATACTGCCCTCACCAGGGCCTCCACGTGCGGCCCGAGCCTGGACACCACTCCGGCCACGGACGGAGATGCCATGAACCCAGCGTCGACTCCTGACTTTGCCTCGTCAAGGATGTGGCGTGTCAGCGCCGGCAAGCGGCCGGTGGCGCCCGCGTAGTGTGGGGGTGTTCCCGGCCCGTGGTCGTCCGCCCGCTACGGCAAGCACTGGTACGGCCGGACTTCCGGGTGGCCCGTACTCATCCGACCTGGGGTGATCGGCTCGATGGCGCTGCTTCGTTACACGCTGCTGCGCGTCCTGCTCTTCCTCGTCGTCGCGGCGCTGCTGTGGATCGCCGGTATGCGCGGCTTCTGGCTGCTGCTGATCGCGATCTTCGTGTCCGGAGTCGTCAGCGTCTTCGTCTTGAGCCGGAGCCGCGACGCGGCGTCGGCGTCGCTGGCGAATCGCGTGTCGGAGGTACGGCGGCGGATGCAGCAGCGCACGGCCGCCGAGGACGCCTGGGACGAACAGCGTCGGGCGGGATCGGATGGACCGCAGCCGAGCACCCGGCCCGGGGACGAGTAGCCGCCGCCGGCCGCGCGAGCTCGGTCAGGCCGTGGGCGGCCCGGCGCGCAGGCGCGCGAGCACCTTGTCGTGGTCGTCGCCGTAGTCCCATGGCGACTCGATCCACCAGGTGGCCCCGGCCTCCGCATAGGGGCGGACCTTGGCGGCGGCTGCGGCCGGGTCGTGACCTGGCGTGACGTCCTCCACGACGATGTCGTATGGGAGCGCGCCTGGATCGCGGGCGGCGGCATCGGCCGCAGCCCGCATCTGCTCGACGAGCGCCGGCGTGAGCTCGGCCACGTGTGGAAGCAGACCGTCGAAGCGGAACGCCCTGGCCATCGACTTCGGCCTTCCCCAGGCGCCGACCACCCAGATCGGGATGCGCGGTCGCTGCACCGGTGGCGGTGGCGGCATGAACTCGGTCGGCCGCACCGTGTAGTGCGTGCCCTGGAAGGAGAACGGCTGGCCGGCCCACAGGCCGGTGAGGATGGTGAGGCCTTCGTCGAGCAACTCCGCCCGGACCTTCCGGTCGGTGGCCTCGCCGAACTCGGCAAAGCCGGTGTCGAGCGCGCCGAGCCCGACGGCCAGGATCACCCGCCCACCGGAGAGGTTGTCCAGAGTCGCCGTCTGGCTGGCGAGCTTCCACGGCCGCATCCGGGACAGCGGAGTGAGCATGGTGCCCAAGCGGATGCGCTCCGTGCGCATGGCGGCGGCCGTGAGGCTGACCCACGCGTCGATGCCCCACACCGGCTCCCAGACGAAGAACGCATCCCACCCGGCAGCTTCGGCCAGCGCGGCCGTCTCGGCGGCGGTCCGTGCATCGCCTCGCGGCAGCACGAAGCCGTACTCCATGGCGACTCCTTCCCCTCGGCAAGCGACGCTACGGGCGGCCGCCGACATGGGCGGTGAACGCCCGCGATCCGGGGTAAGGGCCCCACATGACCGAGGACAGACGCACGAAGCAGAACGTCACGCCTGGCGAGGATCCACGGGAGATCGACCGGGAGCGGACGTCGACCGACGCGTTGTACGAGTTGGCCGAACAGGAGGGCCGGACCCACCCCCAGCGGCGGACACACGAAACAGGAACGACTGCCGACGCGAAGGGAACGGACCTGTCCGATCTCGACGACGCGCCGGACGTGCCGCACCTGCGCGACCAGTCCTGAGTCGACGCCGCCGCCGGTGCGGTGAGGCGCGGGTCAGGGTCTGCGGGCGACCCCGGCCCAGTAGTAGGCGGCGTTGGGATCCTCCGGCGGGCCGTCGTCTGGATGCCATGCCAGCACCGGGACGACGCCCGGCTCGACGATCTCGAGCCCCTTGAAGAACTGCTCTTCGATGTCGGCCTTGCTGCGCGACACCAGGGTGATGCCGGCGTGCTCGGCCGCCGCCGCAGCGGCCCCGAACTCCGCCGGGTTGAAGTCAGCGGTCGGATGCGTGATCGCCATGTAACTGCCCGACGGCAGCGCGTCGAACAGCGTGGAGACCATGGCCTGCGGATTCTCCGAGTCGCGGAAGTACATGAGGATCGCGACCAGCATGAGTCCGACCGGTTGCTCGAGGTCCAGTGTCTTCGCCAGTGCCGGGTCGGCGAGGATGCCCTCGGGATCGCGGAGGTCGGCCATGATGAACTCGGTCTGGCCCTGGGAGGTGCTGGTCATCAGGGCGCGGGCGTGGGCCAACACGATCGGATCGTGATCGACGTATAGGACCCGGCTCTCGGGGGCAATTTCCTGGGCGACCTCGTGGGTGTTGCCGACCGTCGGAATGCCGGTGCCGATGTCGAGGAACTGCCGTACGCCCGCTTCACTGGCGAGGTAGCGCACGGCGCGCGCGAGAAATGCCCGGTTGGCCTTGGCCATCGTCGGCAGGTTGGGGATGGCCTGCACCATCGCGTCGCCGAGGGCACGGTCGGCAGCGAAGTTGTCCTTGCCGCCGAGCCAGTAGTCGTAGACCCGGGCCTCGTGCGGGACGGAGGTGTCGATGTTCGCCAGGGGATCCGATGCCATCGGGGTGCATCCTCCACGGGTCAGGGGCCGGTCCGTTCCACCCTAGCTTCGAACCAGGGTGGTGGGAGCACCCGGTGGCGGCTTGGTCCACAGGTACTGGCCGGACCGGTTCACAACGGGGTCACGCCTCCTGCGCGTCGAGCTCTCTGAGCAGCCGGCCGAGGATCTCAGACGTACGTGAAGGACGGTCGGCCTCGACGCACAGGCGCTCCATGGCCGTCGCGTACAGGTCGACGTCTTCACGCTTGTCGAGGTAGAGCGCGCTGGTCAACTGTTCGACGTACACCACGTCGGGAAGGTCCTGGTCCGGAAACCGCAGAATGCTGAAGGACCCGCCCGCGGCGGCGTGCCCCCCGACCCGGAAGGGGATCACCTGGAGCCTGACGTTGGGCTGCTTGGTGGCGTCGATGAGGGCGGTGAGCTGCGCCCGCATGATCTCGGCCCCCCCGACCGGTCGGCGCAGCGCTCCCTCGTCGATCACGACCCAGAGCTGCGGCGGATCCGGCCGGGTGAGCAACTTCTGGCGGTTCATGCGCAGACTGACCCGGCGCTCGACCTCCTCCTTCGACGCGGCCCCGTGGCCGAGCAGGATGACGGCCCGGGCGTAGTCGGGGGTCTGGAGCAGGCCCGGCACGAACTGGACCTCGTAGGTACGGATGAGGGCAGCCGCCGCCTCGAGCCCGAGGTAGGACTGGAACCAGCTCGGCAGGATGTCGCCTTCGCGGTGCCACCACCCTGGCGTGTTGGCGTTCTTGGCCAGTTCGAGCAACGCCGTGCGCTCTTCGTCGTCGGTCACGCCGTAGAGCGTGAGCAGATCGGCGACGTCACGCTCCTTGAAACTGACCCGGCCGAGCTCCATCCGGCTGATCTTGGACTCGGACGACCGGATCTCCCACCCTGCGGTTTCCCGGCTGACTCCTTGCGCCTCACGGAGCCGACGCAGATGAGCACCCAACAGCATCCGGAGAACGGTCGGCCCGCCGGTCGACCCGCTCTCGGGTTGTGTGATCGTCACCTAGGCACCCCCACGTGCCACTTCGGTCCCGACGCGGACCGCTTCGGTCCCATGGACCAGCATGCTATGACCGCGGGTCACACTTATGGAACAGGTACCCGTGACGCGGGGTGTCGCAGGTGAAGCCGGGCAATACCGCTGGCTACGGGACGAGGTTGTCGAACTCGCCGTCCTTCGCACTGCGGAGGAAGGCGATCATCTCGTCGTCCGTGTAGACCAGAGCCGGCCCGTGAGGGTCGCGGGAGTTCCTGACCGCGACGCCTGCGCCCTGGGGCAAGCGCGCCATCTCGACGCAGTTGCCGCTCGGGTTGCTGAGGCGACTCTTCTGCCAGGTGACGTTGGTCAGCTGGTCTGCGGGGACACCGTTGTACGGCTCGCTCATCGGACTCTCTTCACAGGGGAGGTGGTGGCGGCTGCACGCGCGGACGGCCGCGAATCGGCCGTCGCCCGCTGCACGGAGGGATTGCATGTGCACTGACCCTTGCGTTTGCACGCCATGAGGAGCACGATAGCGCACGTGCACCTGCACGTGGAGAACTAAATATCAGTCTTTCGCTCCTCGATGGC
>DASUYL010000087.1:0-30307 GCA_036377395.1 Jiangellaceae bacterium | reverse complement strand
TTCACGCCCAGGTTGGCGGACACCGCCGAACCGTCGACCACGTGCAGGCCGGGGTGCCCGAACACCCGGTGATACGGGTCGACCACACCGGACTCAGGGGATTCGCCGATCGAGCAGCCACCCAGGATGTGTGCCGTCATCGGAACGTCGAAGACGTCGCCGACGGTGCCGCCCGGAACCCCGCCGATTTCCTGGGCGGCCAACCGTGCGGCTGCGTGCCCGGCCGGGATCCAGGTGGGGTTGGGGGCGCCGTGGCCCTGGCGACTGGTCAGCCGATCATGCAGCAGGCCCTTCCGGCGGGACACCGTCAGCGAGTTGTCCAGCGACTGCATCACCAGCAGGATCACCGTTCGCTCCGACCACCGCCGCAGCGAGAACGACTTCAGGAACTGGACCGGATGCCGAGCGGCGACCCGGAGGAAACGAACCGGGCGCGGCAGTCCCACGCCGCCGTCGACGAGCATCGTGCCGAGCAAACCCATGGCGTTGCTCCCCCTGCCGTATCGGACCGGCTCGATGTGCGTCGTCGCGTCCGGGTGGATCGAGGACGTGATCGCCGTGCCTTGCGAGTAGTCCACGACCGGCCCATCGGCCGTCGCTCCGAGTAAGGCCTCGGAGTTGGTCCGGGTCAGCACGCCGAGGTGACGTGAGATCCGGGGCAGGACGCCGTCGTCACGCATGCGGTGGAGGAGTACCTGCGTCCCCAGCGTGCCCGCGGCGAAGAGCACGTGCTGGGCGCACAGGGTCCGTCGACCCCGCCGGCCGCGGAGCCTGTCGTTGACGACCGATGTCGGACCGTTTGGGGTGCGACGGATCTCGACGTCGTAGCCACTCGGCTCGCGCGGCCGCACGGCCAGCACCGTCGACCGCGGCATGATCCGGGCTCCCGCCCGTTCGGCCAGGTGGAGATAGTTCGTCGCCAGGGTGTTCTTGGCTCCGTGCCGGCAGCCGGTCATGCACTCGCCGCAACGCAGGCAGCCGGTCCGGGCCGGCCCAGCACCACCGAAGTACGGGTCCGGTACCTCCTTCCCCGGCTCGCCGAAGTAGACCCCGACCGGGGCGTAGTGGAACGTGTCGGCCACGCTCATGTGTTCGGCGACGGCCCGCATCACTGCGTCGGAGGGCGTGTCCCGGCTGTCGTACGAGACGCCCAGCATCCGTTCGGCCTGGTCGTAGAACGGGCCGAGCTCGGCCCGCCAGTCGGTGATGTCGCGCCACTGCGGATCGGCGTAGAAGTCGTCCAGCGGCCGGTAGAGCGTGTTCGCGTAGACGAGCGAGCCGCCGCCGACGCCGGCCCCCGACAGTACGACGACGTTGCGCAGCAACGAGATCCGCTGGATCCCTGTGCATCCCAGGGCTGGCGCCCAGAGGAAGTTCCGGAGGTCCCAGCTGGTCTTCGGGAAGTCGTCCGGAGTAAAGCGCCGCCCGGCCTCCAGGACTCCGACCCGGTATCCCTTCTCGCTCAGTCGGAGTGCGGCGACGCTGCCGCCGAATCCCGAGCCGACGACGAGCACGTCGAAGTCGAGGCCGTCATCGCTTGCCGCGGCGTCCGCCTCCGTCCCTCCGCGTGCCATGCCGGCAGACTATGCCGGGCGTGACCCCGAACGAATCATGCGCACGTCCTGCTGCCAGGATGCGGACATGCGCCTGGACCACGTCTCCTACGCAGCGGGCCCGAAGGGGCTCGATGCGACGAGCCAGGAGCTGGCCTCGGCGCTCGGAGTCGACCTGGTCGACGGGGGGGTGCATCCGCGCTTCGGAACCCGTAACCACGTGCTGCCCCTCACCGACGGCCACTACCTCGAGGTCGTCGCCGTACTCGACCATCCCGTGGCCGACAAGGTGCCGTTCGGGCAAGCGGTCCGGGCCCGGACGGAGGCCAGCGGGGGCTGGCTGGGCTGGGTCGTCGCCGTCGAAGATCTGCATCCCGTCGAGGCCAGGCTGGGCCGTCGGGCGGTGCAGGGCAACCGGAAGCGGCCGGACGGATTCGAGCTGCTGTGGAAGCAGATCGGCGTCATGGGCCTGTTGGCCGACCCGCAGCTGCCGTTCTTCGTCTGCTGGGAGTCCGACGCAACGCAGCATCCGTCGGCGACCGTCGCCTACGGCGACGGTGTCGACCTCGTCCGCCTCGAGATCGCCGGCAGCCCGCACCGGGTGGCCGAGTGGCTCGGCGAACCCGAGGACCACCCGCTCGACGACGTCGACGTCGATTGGGTTGCCCCGCACGGACAGCCCGGCGTCCAGGCCGCCCACTTCCTGACGCGGGCCGGAATCGTCCGCATCTGACCGTCCCGTCCGGGCGCCGTGATCCGTCTGTCGGTGCCGTCCTCGCCGAGCAGGACCGACGACACCCAGCCGATCAGCCCTCCAGACACCAGCCAGCGGATCTCACGATGGCTGTCATCCACCACAGCAGCGTGGCCAGGGAGCCGGCATGCTCGCCAGCATCGCAGTGGATTGGCATGTCCCTCAAAACGGCTATGGCAGGAGCAAGTGTCCAGTGCGTTCCATGCGCGGCGATACGTTCGCGCCAAGTCTTGGCTTCTGCGTATCGCCGTTCTGACGACTCCGTAATGGTTCTGGTTTCGGCCGATCGGCAGTGCGACCAGCATGCCGGCCGTCGTCGAGCTGACCGTCGGCGCGTCGCGGGCCCGGGCGCTCATGGTCCCTCGAACCGAGGTCTTTCGACCCTGCACTCCCGCCCGCTCTGCGCCGCACCCTGGGCTAGCGAGGTTTCGGGAGAAAGGGACGGGGATGAAAGCAGCAGTCGTACGCGAGTTCAAGAAACCCTTGACGCTGGAGGATCGCCCGATCCCCGAGCCGGGACCGGGACAGGTCCTGGTCAGGATCGAGGCGTCTGGACTCTGCCACACCGACATCCACGCCGCGCACGGCGACTGGCCGGTGAAGCCCACGCCCCCGTTCGTTCCCGGGCACGAGGGCATCGGCATCGTCGAGCGGACCGGCGACGGCGTCGCGAGGGTCCGTCCAGGTGATCGAGTGGCCATTCCGTGGCTGGGCTGGGCCTGCGGCGAGTGCGAGTACTGCACGACCGGCTGGGAGACCCTGTGCGAGCATCAGCAGAACTCCGGGTACTCCATCGACGGGGGATGGGCGGAGTATGCGCTCGCCTACGGGAGTTACGTGGGCAAGGTCCCGGAGAGCATCAGCCCGTTCGTGGCGGCTCCGCTGACCTGTGCCGGTGTCACCACCTACAAGGCGGTCAAGGTGTCCGGTGCTCGTCCGTCGGACCTCGTGGCGGTCTTCGGAATCGGCGGGCTCGGCCACCTCGCGCTGCAGTATGCCCGGATCGCCGGAGCGCAGGTCGTGGCCGTGGACCTCACCGACGAGAAACTCCAGATGGCCAAGGAGCTGGGCGCGGCCCACACGGTCAACGCCAGCGTGCAAGACCCGGTCGAGGCCATCAAGGGACTCGGTGGAGCCGATGCCGCGATCTCCACCGCCGTCAACCCCAAGGCGTTCGAGCAGGCCTACGGTTCCCTGCGGCGCGGCGGAACGCTCGTGTTCGTCGGGCTGCCCGCGGACAACGAGATCCGGCTCCCGATCTTCCAGACCGTCCTGAACGGCATCAAGGTCGTCGGCTCGATCGTGGGTACTCGGGTCGACTTGCAGGAGGTGTTCGAACTGCACGCCGCCGGCAGGACAGAGGTCTGGTACGAGACCCGAGAGCTCGCCGCCGTGAACGAGGCGATGCGCGAGGTCGAGGAGGCCAAGGTGAAGGCCCGGTTGGTCTTCGACCTCACCTGACCGCCCGGCGTGACGACGCCCTGCGCGGACGCCTGACCCTCGAGTGGGGGCCGGAGGTCAGGCGTCCCTCTTCTGGAACAGGACCCAGCCGACCGCGAGGATGACGCCGACGAAGAGCGCGAAGACGCTTCCGGAGACCCAGCGGTCCAGGAAGTCGAAGTTCGGCTGACCCTCGCCGGTCGGGAAGTCCTCGAAGGCGAACAGCCGGGACCCTGCGGAGAACGGCAGGAACTTCAGCGCCGGCTGGAGCCAGTCGAGGGCCGGCACGAAGGAGAGCCCCACGATCACCGTCTCGACGATGAACGGGAAGACGAAGATCACCACGATTGCCGACGGCACACCACGGAACAGTTGAGCCAGCGCCAGTCCGAGCACGGCCCACAGCACCGTGTAGACGACGTAACCGCCGAGCGCTTCGGGCAGTGGAGCGTCGCCGAGCGGGACCGACTCGCCGCGCGTGATCATGAACACGACCCAGCAGAGGAGCATGGAGACCACGGCGACGAGAACGGCGGTGGCGACCACCACGATGACCTTCGCGGCGAGCAGGCTGGACCGCTGCGGGATCGCGGTGAGCGTCGGCTGGATGGTGTTGTGCCGGTACTCGTGGCCGGTGGCGAAGATCCCGATGATCGCCATGAAGATCGCGGGAAACGGGACGCCGAAGTCGCCGCCCGCGGTCAACGCCCGACCGATGGTGACGACGGTGAGCGGATCCGACCGGGTGGCCAGGCCGAAGATCAGCGCGACGGCCGCGCTGAGCGCAAGGGCAAGCCCGATCAGCCAGTAGGTCGACCGCAGGGTGCGGATCCGCACCCACTCGAAGCGCAGCGCGTCGGTCACGCCGCACCGCCCGGTGCCGCGGTGTCGGGTCTCTCGGCACCCGGCGCCGTGTCGTCCGCGCCCGCGAACTCCTGGGCGACGAACTCCTCGGAGGCGCCGGTTGCGGACATGAACGCCTGCTCGAGTGAGGCACTCTGCGGCGCCAGTTCGTGCAGCACGACGCCCGCCCGATGGGCCAGCTCTCCGATCGCGGACGCGCCCGCACCCGAGACCATCAGTGCGCCGTCCGGCAAGGACTCGACCGTGGCGCCCTCGCCGCGGAGGGCATCCGCGAACGACTCGGCCGCGGGGGATCGGACCAGCACGGTGGCCTGCGTGAAGCGTCCGACGAAGCTGGCGACCGACCCGTTGTCGATCATCTTGCCGCGGCCGATCACCACGAGCTCGTCGGCCATCAGGGCCATCTCGGCCAGCAGGTGGCTGGAGACGAACACCGTGCGACCCTGCGCGGCGAGCGCCTTGAGCACGTCGCGGAGCCAGTGGATGCCGTGCGGGTCCAGGCCGTTCGCCGGCTCGTCCAGGATGAGCACCGCCGGGTCTCCGAGGAGTGCCTGGGCGAGCCCGAGTCGTTGCGCCATGCCCAGCGAGAATCCCTTGGGCTTCTTGTTCTTCACCTCGGTGAGGCCGACGATCTCGAAGACCTCGTCCACGCGGGAGGAGGGGATCCGGTTGGCCGCCGCAAGCATCCGCAGGTGGTTGCGCGCCGTGCGGGTGGGGTGGAACGACCTCGCCTCCAGCACGGCGCCGATCTCGCGCATGGGGTCGTGGATGTCACGGAAGCGCTTGCCGTCGAAGCGCGTCTCCCCGCCGCCGTGGTCGAGGTCGAGCATCAGCCGCATCGTCGTGGACTTGCCGGCGCCGTTCGGCCCGAGGAAACCCGTCACGACACCGGGGCGGACGTCGAAGGTGAGATCGTCGACGGCGATCTTGTCGCCGTAGCGTTTGTGCAGCCCGTGGGCTGTGATCATGCGGACTCCCAAGACAGCTGCGAAGGCCGGGCGGAGCGTCGAACCCTACCCCGTGCTCACGGCTCGGACCATCGGTTTCCGCACTGTCAACCGGCCCGCAGCGACTGCCTGGCGAGCCGGCCTGCCTGGGCGCCGTACGACCCGCCGAAGAGCACCGCGTGGACGAGCACAGGATGGAGTTGATGGAGCGGGAGGCGGGCCTGCCAGCCGTCGGCGAGCGGCGCCACGTCGTCGTAGGCATGCAGAATCCGGTTGAGGTGGGGGCAGCCGAACAACGCGAGCATGGCCAGGTCGGTCTCGCGATGACCACCGTGCACGGCCGGGTCGACCACTCGTGCGATCCCATCGGCACACCACAGCACGTTGCCGGCCCACAGGTCGCCGTGTACCAGTGCCGGCGGTTCGACCGGCCCGCCCAGCCGGGTGAGTTGAGTGAGCACCTGCTCGATGTCGCGAGCGTCCGGCGCGGTGAGGGTGGACGAGTCGACGGCGGCACGCAGGTACGGCAGCACCCGCCCCTCGGCCCACATCTCCGCCCAGCTGGCCCAGGGCCCTCCCGGCAGCGGCAGCGTCGCGATCCAGCCGTCGCCGTCGAGGGATCCGAAGACGGCGGCGCCGAATCGGTGCGTCAGGGCAAGGGACCGGCCGAACCGCTCGGCCGACGGTGCGGACGGCGACCCGGTCTGCAGCCACTCGAGGACCAGGCAGGACGGGTCGTGCCCGATCACCTCCGGCACCGGCACCCCACCGGGCACCGCACCCAGCCGGCGCAGTCCTCGCGCCTCCGTCGCGAAGACGTCCGGCGGGAGGTCCGGTCGGGTCTTCACGAAGACGGCCCGGCCGTCGGAGAGCTCGACCACGCTGCTATCGCAGACGTCGCCGCCGTCCACGGGCGCAACAGTGATGACAGACGATCCGGTCAGCCGGCCGATGTCGACCCGAAGCGCCTCCCGGCTGGGGTCAGCCGGCACGCGGCTCGTCCGTCAGTTCACGACGGAGTACCTCGACCAGCCCGTCGACCGCCGCCACCACTTGGTCGAGGACGCGGTCGAAGCCGTCGTCAGGTCCGTAGTAGGGGTCTCGAACGTCGAGGTCGCCGGCCGCCAGGGCCGCCGCGTCGTACGTCCGCAACATTTGGACGGACGCGCGGCTGACGGCGCCCGGCGCCAGCATGTTGAGCTCGGCGAAGTTGTCCCGGTCCATGGCCAGTACCAGGTCGTACTCAGCGAACGACTCGGCCGTGAACTGGCGGGCGATGTGGTCGTGGGCCTGGTAACCACGGGTATCGAGTGCCACCAGCGCCCGCGGGTCGGCTGGCCCGCCGACGTGCCAGCCGCCGGTTCCGGCCGATTCCACGGTCACGCGGTGCGCCAGGCCGGCCTCACTCAGCCGCTGCCGCAGCACCGTTGCCGCCATGGGGGAACGGCAGATGTTGCCCAGACAGACCAGGCAGATGCGGAAGGCGGCGCCAGGTGGGACGTCGCCGACGGCGTTCAGACCGCTCCGGGGCCGGCGTGACGGGCGAGCTCGCCGACGGCCAGGGCGAGCTCGGTGGCGAGCTCGAACGAACGCTCGTGATGCGGGTGTCCACGCATCCACAGGCACACCGTCTGGACGACCGCACCGGACCAGGCGGGATCTCGCCGTAGCGCGTAACGCACGGAGACCGGACGCGGTGCCGACGAGGTGACGTCGTACCACCGCCCTTCGGCGAATGCCAGCAGCGGGTAGCCGTCGGCGTCGTCGTAGACGACGTCGTACTCCCGCCCACCGAGCAGACCTTCGTACCAGGACCGTTCGCGAGATTCGGTCGTGCGGTTCGAGGGCGCGGGCCCGTAGGTGATCGGGCCGGCGGGCGTGGTGGCCCACGGACTGTCCGAAGGGGGCTTCTCGGTCAGCACAGATCCCACGACTCCGAAGCCGTTCACCATCGGACTCTCACCCTCCCGCAAGGCGTAAATGTGGGCACAACGACCCCCGCGACACTCGATTCGCATATCGCTGCGAGCCGGGCATCCTTCGTCGTGCAGGAAGTGTCCCCACGGTACGACACGGCCTGCCGAGGTGGAAGGACCGACCCACCCGTGTCGGTGCCGGAGGGCGTCACTCGGCGTCGCGTGACCGGAGCAGGTGAGAGGGGTCGCTAGTCCGGGAGCAGGAGGTTGAGAACCCAGCTCACGAACGAGATGACCAGGCCGCCGAGCAGCGCCGCCCAGAACCCGTCGACGGTGAACGGCACGTCCAGCAGGTCGGCGATCCACGACGTGAGCAGGAGCATCAGCGCGTTGACGACCAACGTGAACAGTCCGAGCGTGAGGATGTAGAGCGGCAACGACAGGAGCCTCACGATCGGGCGCACCAGGACATTGACCACGGCGAAGACCACGGCGACGGCCAGGATCGTCAGGACCTCGCCCTGCGTCGATGACGCGTTGACGTCGATACCGTCGACGATCAGGGTGGCGATCCAGAGTGCGACCGCATTGACGATCAAGCGGACGATCAGCTGCACGGGTGGAGAGTAGCGGTCCGGCGGTGCCCAGGGAACGACCTCGTCGCGCTGTCGGTCGGATCAGCCGGAGACAGCCACCTCGGTCGGTGCCGGCTCCACCGACGACGGCACGTGCGAATGCTGGACGAGCGCGATTCCCGCGAGGACGATGAAGCCGCCCGCGATCTGGACCGGCGTGAGCGCCTGACCCAGCCAGGCCCACGCGACGAACCCGGCGACGACCGGCTCGGACATGCCGACGGTCCCGACGGCGGTGGGGCTGATGTGCTGGAGTGCGGCGAGGTTCAGCGAGTACGGAATCAGCGTGCCCAGCAGGATCACCCAGGCGATGCCCACCCATACCGGCATCGCCGTGGTCTCCAGGACGCCTAGCATCGACGTCTCCCCGGTCAGCACCGAGGCGTCGAAGGTCCACCACGGCGCCGCCACGGCCCAGAACAGCGCGCCGAACGCGAACATGTAGAAGGTCAGCGACGCCGGGTCGCGCGTTGCCGCCGTGTGGCTGCCGACGAGAAAGTAGGTCGCCAGGCATGCGGCGGCGCCCAGCCCGGCGGCCAGCCCGACCGGGTCGAGCCCGGTGTCGCGCCACACCTGGGCGACCAACGCCAGCCCTCCGAGCGCCAGGGCCAGCGCCAGCCAGGTTCGAGCCCGGACGTCGTGACGCATGACGATTCGGGCGTACAGCGCGACCAGGACCGGGGCGGTGAACTCCAGGAGCAGAGCAATCCCGACCGGGAGCCGGTCGATCGCGACGAAGTACAGCCACTGGACCAGCGCGGCGCCGGCGATGCCCAGGACGACGAGCGCCGGGACCTCCCGCACCGTGACGCGAAGCCGACCCGGCGCCACGGCGAGCAGCGCGAGCCCGATCCCCAGCGCGGCTCCGGTGCAGCGCAGGGCCGTGAGCCGGGCCGGCTCCATGCCCGCCTCGAGGACGACCTTGGAGACGCTGGCGTTCACCGAGAACAGGATCGCGGCCAGGGTGACGTACACGTAGCCCCGACGGGAGCTGGCGATCCTCACCTCGCCGACATTAGCGTCAGCGTCAGACGCTGGTGTTGGCGGTCTCGCGTGACGGGTTCCCGGACCACCGGCCTTATCGTGACGGCCATGTCCAGTACGCCGCGGCTGCGCCGCGCCCTCGACCTGCTTCCGTCCTACAAGCCCGGTCGACCGGCGGCGGGGGAGGGCCGGCGTTTCTACAAGATCTCGTCCAACGAGAATCCCTACCCACCGCTACCGGGAGTCCTGGAGGCGGTCATCGAAGCGGCCGGCACCATGAATCGGTACCCGGACATGTTCGCGACCGGTCTGGTCGCTGCGCTTGCCGACCGCTTCCAGGTCCCCTCCTCCCATGTGGCCACCGGCACGGGCAGCGTCGGCGTGCTCCAGCAGATCGTCCAGGCCACAGCGGCCGAGGGGGACGAGGTGGTCTACGCCTGGCGGTCTTTCGAGGCCTACCCGATCGTGGTCGGCATCTCCGGGGCCACGTCGGTGCGCGTCCCGCTCGACGCGGCGGCCCGTCACGATCTCGACGCCATGGCCGACGCCGTGACCGACCGGACCCGGTTGATCCTGGTCTGCAGCCCCAACAACCCCACCGGACCCGTGGTGGGTCGCGATGAGCTGGCCACCTTCCTCGACCGCGTGCCCGGTGATGTCCTGGTGGTCCTGGACGAGGCGTATACCGAGTTCGTCCGCGATCCCGATGCCGCCGACGGGATCGAGTTCTACCGCGACCGGCCGAACGTCTGCGTCCTACGGACGTTCTCGAAGGCCTATGGCCTGGCGGGGCTGCGGGTCGGCTTCGCCATCGCGCCCGAACCCGTCGCCGACGCACTCCGCAAGACGGCGGTCCCGTTCGGCGTCTCCGGTGTTGCCCAGCAGGCTGCCATCGAGTCCCTGCGCCGGGAGCAGGGCCTGCTCGAGCGCGTCGAGGCGATCGTCGCGGAGCGCAAGCGCGTGCGTGACGGACTTGTCGCACAGGGCTGGTCCGTCCCGGTTACGGAGGCGAACTTCGTCTGGCTCGCACTCGGTGAGGACACCGTCGAGTTCGCACGACGGTGCGACGACGCGGGGATCGTGGTCCGGCCCTTCGCCGGCGAGGGATGCCGGGTCACGGTGGCCGAGCCCGAAGCGGGAGACGTGCTGCTCCGCGTCGCCGGCACGTGGCGCGCCGGAGCAGCCTAGACCTCAGATAGTGGACGGCACCCAGGGTTCGGGGGGCGAAACCCGGGTGCCGTCCGTCCTGCCCGCCTCAGCAGCACCAGGGCGAGCCGCCGAGCGCCACGCTGGCCGTGGGGTGTGGCCCGAGCGCAATCGCCGTTCCGACGCCGGCCACCAGGGCCAGCACCGTGAGTGCGGCGGCGATGAGACGCCGAATTCGCGACACCACTTCCTCCCGGGGGGTAGGGGGCTGGCGCAGACGTGACACCTCGTAGTGAAATAGCGTCATGCCGATTCGTCAAGCTCGGACCGCCGCCGATCCCGATACCCGGACGGCGGTCGGCAGCCGTATCCGCTCGCTCCGGCTCGAACGCGGGCTGTCCCAGGCAGATGTCGCCGGCGGAACGCTGTCGGCCAGCTACGTCTCACTGGTCGAGAGCGGGCGTCGCCAGCCGGCCAGCGCAGCGTTGCAGCACATCGCCGATCGGCTCGGCGTCGATGCGGGCTTCCTGCGCGATGGTGTGGATGCCGAGGTCCGCCGGCGCGCGCGGCTCGCGCTCGGCTACGCCGAGCTCGCGCTGGAGCGCGGCGACGTCGACGAGGCCCACCGACGGTTCGGCGAACTGATCGGCGAGCCCGGTCTGGGCGAGGACCACCAGCGGCAGGTGCACATGGGCCTTGCGCTGGCCGCCGAGCGCCGCGGCGATCTCGAGGAGGCGCTGCGCGTCCTCGGCGAACTGGCCGACCAGGCCCGCCGGTCGCCGGCCGTCCATCCCTGGATGGACGTGGCCGAAAGCTTGTGCCGGTGTTATCGGGAGGCCGGCGACCTCGATCTGGCCATCTCGACCGGCGAGGAGGCGATGCGCCACGCCGCGGAGCTGGGGCTCGACGCGAGCGACGAGTACGTGCGTTTGGGCTGCACCGTGCAGGCCGCCTACCAGGAGCGCGGTGACATCACGAAGGCCTATCTCATGGCCGGCGACCTCGTACGCACGGCGGACACGATGGGCGCCCCCCATACCCGCGGCGCCGCGTACTGGAACGCGGCACTGATAGCCGAGTCACGAGGCGAAGTCGCGCAGGCGCTGGTGCTGGTAGAGCGAGCCGTCGCCATGTTCGGCGAGAGCGACGACCGCCGCAACCTCGGCCGCATCCGGGTGGCCCACGCGCTGCTGCTCCTCCAGCAGTCTCCGCCTGAGGCAGAGCGCGCGCTCGAGCTGCTCGACAGTGTCCGGCCCGACCTAGTCGACCACGGTGGGGCCGTCGACGTCGGCTACTGCGACACGGAGCGCGCGCGTGCCTTGCTGATCCTCGGCCGGTTCGAGGAGGCGCGTCTAGCGGCCGAACGGTCGCTGGCCGGGCTCGGTGCGATGCCGCGCCTGGAGGCGGCGCAGACCCGGCTGCTGCTCGGCCGGGTGTTTCGCGAGCAAGGCGACATCGACGCATGCGTCGAGCAGACCACGCTGGCCGCGGCGATGCTCGAGGCCATGGGTGCCTCCAGGCGGGCGGCGGCAGCCTGGCGCGAGCTCGGCGACCTCTACCGCGACCTCAGCCACATGGACGCGACGCTCGACGCCTACGACCGCGCACTTCGCGCGGTCAGGGTTCCACCTGCGGCGGCCGGGCGCCAGTCCATGGACTCGCCAGGCCGCGACGAGGCCGTGGTCAGGAGTCTTTGACGAGGAGACAGCGTTGGATCTCTGATCGTCCGCGCCCCCGGGCGCCGGCGGTGCATCGCAGGGGAGTGTGCGAGTCGGCACCGGGGGCGCGGCGCCTTCACCGGCGGCCGGCGGCTACCTCGTGCCCACCGGTTCGGGCATCGGGCGATCCGGTTCGACGACCTGGCGCGATCGTGGCGGACGCTCGCCCCCCACCACCAGCGCCACCCCAGCGACCACGAGCAGGCCGCCTCCCAGGACGACGGCCGTGATCGGCTCGGACAGGATCAACCAGCCGAGGAACACTGCGACCGCCGGGTTCACGTACGCGTAGGTGCCCACCAACGACAGCGGCGCGTTGGCCAGCGCGAACCCGTACGCGGTGTATCCGAGCAGCGACCCCATGACCACGAGGTAGGCCAGCGCCACCCACCCACGGGCCGGCACCTCGCCGAGGCTGACGTCGGCGCCTTCCCCGACGACGAGGCCGACACCGGTCATGATCGCGCCACCGGCCAGCATCTCGTAACCCGTGGCCAGCAGGGCACCCTTCGGCAGGCCGAGCCGGGGCGACAGGTACGACCCGAACGCCCAGCACACCGTGGCCACCAGGATGACCAGGACGCCCCAGAGCTCCACACCGTCGATACCACCCCGGGGAAGGCTGATCGCCGCGATGCCACCGAATCCGACCATGACGCCCAGCCAGGTCAGCGGGCGGGGGCGGTCGCCGCGCGCCACCCGCAGCAGCACGAACCACAGGGGGACCGCTCCGACGATCAAGGCTGCCAGACCGCTGGGCACGGTCTGCTCGGCGACCGCGACCAGCCCGTTGCCGAGCAGGAGCAGGAGCGTGCCCACGACGGCGGCGGCGCGCAGTTCGCGCCAGGTGACGCGCAGCGAACGCCAGCCCCGGCGCAGGGCGAGGAAGCCGAGCAGCAGTGCTGCCGCCGTGAGGAATCGCGTGCCCATCCCCAGCAGCGGCGGGATCTCCGACTCGACGACGACCCGAATGGCGAGGTAGGTCGACCCCCACACGATGTAGACGGTCACCAGGGCTGCCCATACCGCTGTGGCGCTCGCGCGGAATCCGGCAGGTGTCATGACCGTCTCCTAACGTCATTACTGTCTCCCTATTGTCGGGTACCGGGCCGGGCGACCGACAGCGGATATCGGCCATCGAGACGCCAGATCGCGTCAACCCGGCACAGAGGTAGTCGTGGCGGATGTCCGCAGGTAACGTTCCCGCGCGCTGCTCGGTACCGTGGGACGCAACGGTTGTGACCGAGTGGTCCCGCTCGCTTCTGCTGGCGGATCCACCTGGTGACGGCCACTCCGTACGGACCTGGACGCCCACCCGCAGCGCTCCGGTCCGAATGGTCCACGCGCCACGAACCGGCCCCGGCGGCGATCCCGCCGGCCGACGACGCGAAGGAGAACCATGACCGTCGAGACCGACGCCGTAGCGGCAGGGACGCCGGCTCACGACGAGTACGAGCTCGTCCAACTCCTGACGCCCGAAGGGGAGCGGGTCGCCCACCCCGACTACGACCAGCTGGTCGCGGACGTCACCGACGAGGACGTGCGGGGGCTGTATCGCGACCTCGTGCTGGCCCGGCGCATCGACACCGAGGCCGTGGCACTCCAGCGCCACGGCGAGCTGGGGCTGTGGGCCAGTCTGCTGGGCCAGGAGGCGGCCCAGGTGGGCTCGGGTCGCGCCCTGCGCGCACAGGACCACGTCTTCCCGACCTATCGCGAGCACGGTGTCGCGTGGTGCCGCGGGGTGGAACCCGGCCTCCTCCTCGGCCTGTTCCGCGGCGTCGACCAGGGCAGCTGGGACCCGGCTGAGAACAACTTCCACCTGTACACGATCGTCATCGGTGCCCAGACGCTGCATGCGACCGGCTATGCGATGGGCGTCCAGCGCGACGGTGCAGTGGGCACCGGCGATGCCGGCCGGGACACCGCCGTCATCGCCTACTTCGGCGACGGTGCCACCAGCCAGGGCGACGTCAACGAGGCGTTCATCTGGGCGGCGGTCACCAATGCGCCGGTCGTGTTCTTCTGTCAGAACAACCAGTGGGCGATCTCGGAACCGCTCGAGCGTCAGACCCGCATCCCCCTCTACAAACGGGCTGCGGGCTTCGGTTTTCCCGGTGTCCGGGTGGACGGCAACGACGTGCTGGCCTGCCTCGCGGTCACCCGGCAGGCGCTGCAGCGGGCCCGCGACGGGGAGGGCCCGACGCTGGTCGAGGCGTACACGTACCGGATGGGCGCACACACCACCACGGACGATCCCACGCGCTACCGGCTGGCCGCGGAGCTCGAACACTGGAAGCTCAAGGACCCGATCGAACGGGTCAAGGCGTACCTGACCCGTGGCGGTGGCGCCGGCAGCAACTTCTTCGAGTCGGTCGATGCCGAGGCGGAGACATTGGCCGAACATCTGCGGACTTACTGCCGCGACCTGCCGGACCCGTCCCCGACGTCGATCTTCGAGCACGTCTACGTCGAGCCCACACCGATGCTGGTGCAGCAGCGTGACGAGCTCGCCGCCTACCTGGCGTCGTTCGACCCGGAGGGCGGATCGCCCGGCCGGGACGGCGCCGGCGAGGAGGCCGCACGATGACCGCGATGGCGCTCGGGAAGGCGATCAACGCCGGCTTGCGCCGGGCCATGGAGGGCGATGCGAAGGTCCTTGTCATGGGCGAGGACGTCGGCAAGCTCGGCGGCGTGTTCCGCGTCACCGACGGCCTGCAGAAGGACTTCGGCGAGGACCGCGTCATCGACACCCCACTGGCGGAGTCGGGCATCATCGGCACAGCGGTCGGACTGGCCCTGCGCGGCTACCGACCGGTGTGCGAGATCCAGTTCGACGGCTTCGTCTTCCCCGGCTACGACCAGATCGTGTCGCAGGTGGCGAAGATGCATTTCCGCTCCGGTGGACGACTTCGCGTGCCGATGGTGATCCGGATACCCTTCGGCGGCGGCATCGGTGCGGTCGAACATCACAGCGAGAGCCCGGAGGCGTACTTCGCACACACCCCGGGGCTGAGGGTGGTCGCCGTGTCCAACCCACTCGATGCCTTCTGGATGATCCAGCAGGCGATCGAGATCGACGACCCGGTGGTCTTCTTCGAGCCGAAACGCCGGTACTGGGAGAAGGCGGAGGTCGACGAGGATGGTTCGCCGGAACTGTCGCTGGACGCGGCGCGAGTCGTGCGAGTCGGCACCGATGCGACCCTCGTCGGATACGGGCCGATGGTGAAGACCTGCCTGGACGCCGCGGCCGCGGCCGCGGAGGAGGGCCGCTCGCTCGAGGTGATCGATCTGCGGTCGCTGTCGCCCATGGACATGCCCGTGGTGTACGACGCGGTCCGTCGCACCGGCCGGTGCATCGTCGTGCACGAGGCGCAGCGGTCGCTGGGCATCGGCGCGGAGGTCGCGGCGCGCGTCACCGAGGAGTGCTTCTACTCGCTGGAGGCGCCGGTACTCCGCGTGACCGGGTTCGACACGCCCTATCCGCCGGCACGGGTCGAGGAGGAGTACCTGCCCGACCTCGACCGGGTGCTCGACGGCGTAGACCGCGCCCTGGCCTACTGATCGGACTGAAATGAGCGACGTCTCGCAGTTCAAGCTTCCCGATGTCGGCGAGGGCCTGACCGAGGCCGAGATCGTTTCCTGGAAGGTGAAGGTCGGCGACACGATCAAGATCAACGACGTCATCGTCGAGATCGAGACGGCGAAGTCGCTGGTCGAGCTGCCGAGCCCCTACGCGGGGATCGTCGACGGCTTGCTGGTCGAGGAGGGAACGACGGTCCCGGTCGGTACGCCGATCATCGCTGTCCGGGCAGCCGGTGCGGCCGAGGCGGAGCCGGCGGCGCCGGCCGAGGACGGTCCGGCCGCCGAGTCATCCCGGCCCGGAGACACGGGCGGTGCCGGCGTGGTGGGCGGGCCGGCCGAGGACATGGTGCCGACCCCGGTCGAGGCCGATGCGGACCGGCAGGCCGTGCTCGTCGGCTACGGCCCCCGCGCCGCCACCACGCGCCGGCGCGCACGCAAGGCGGCGTCCGCGGCTCGGGAACCGTCCACTCCGGCTGCCGCCGCCCTCACCGCCACCTTCAACACCGTTGATCATGGCGAAGCGGGGGCTTTCGAGGACGAGGGCACCCCGCTCCGCCATGATCAACGGGGTGGAGGGGCGGGCGCCCGAGCGCTGGCCAAGCCGCCGGTCCGCAAACTGGCCAAGGACCTCGGCGTCGACCTCGCCACCGTCGTCCCGTCCGGGCCGGACGGAACCATCACCCGCGAGGATGTTCAGGGCACGGCCGATGCGGGAACGCGGGCAGCGGCTCCGGCCCGCGCGGCGGGTGTCGGCGCCGGCTGGGACGGCCGGCCGCGCGAGGAGCGCATTCCGATCCGCTCGGTCCGCAAGGCGACCGCCGCCGCGGTGGTGCAGTCGGCGTTCACGGCACCGCACGTCACGGAGTTCGTCACCGTCGACGTCACCCGCACCATGAGACTGATCGAGCGCCTGCGCGGGTCCCGAGAGTTCCGCGACGTTCGCCTGTCGCCGCTGGCGCTGCTGGCCAGGGCCATGTGCATCGCCGTACACCGGACCCCCGACGTCAATGCCCGGTGGGACGGCGACGCCGGAGAGATCGTCGTGCAGCGTTATGTCAACCTCGGCATCGCTGCGGCCACACCACGCGGCCTTGTCGTGCCCAACATCAAGGACGCCGACCGCCTCCCGTTGCGTGGCCTCGCCGTGGCGATCAACGAGTTGGCCGCCACGGCGCGCGAGGGCAAGACACCGCCGTCGGACATGACCGGAGGAACGATCTCCATCACCAACGTCGGCGTCTTCGGCGTCGACACCGGCACGCCGATCCTTCCGCCCGGAGAAGCGGCGATCATGGCGTTCGGCGCCGTCCGCAGGCAACCGTGGGTGCACAAGGGCAAAGTCAGGCCGCGATGGGTCACGACCCTCGGCCTCTCGTTCGACCATCGGCTGGTCGACGGTGAGCCGGGTTCGCGGTTCCTCGCCGACGTCGCCGCGATCCTGGCAGACCCAGCCCAGGCGCTCGTCTGGGTGTGACGAGGGGCCGCGGCGTCTTGACGTGATCAGCGGCGGATCGAGGCAGAGGTCCGTTACGGCGCCGGGCAGGTCTCACGGTAGGGGCGGTCGCCGAAGGCGTCGCTCCACTCGTCGGTGGTGAGGTTCCTGCCGGCCACCCTGCAGGCGAAGTCCATCCATGTCCCGGGACGGGTGTCCCACGTGTGGACGCCCCCGTCGGGCGTCGCGATGACCACGGTGTGCCCGTCGGGGAGGAACTCCACCGCTGCCCAGGTCGACTGGCTGCGACGTGCGGTCCCGAGCAGCGTGTTGGTGCGGCCGTCCCAGACACTGACCGTACCGCCGAGGCCGGTGCCGACGAATGTGGCGCCGTCGGGCGCGTACGCCACCTCCACCACGTTGTCGCCAACGAGCTCCGGTGGACTCAGCCACCTCCCGGATTCGATGTCGAGCACTCCCACCTCACCGCTCTCGCAGACGACCGCGACCAGCCGGCCGTCGGGCGAGATGTCGGCTTGTTTGGCGCCGAATCCCAGGCTCCGGGTGTAGAGAACACTGTCAGCTGCCAGGTCGACGGCCGCAATCCACTCGCCCTCGTGCAGAACCAGCGCGGTGCGTCCGTCGGGACTGGCGACGACCGTGCGGATCGGATGGTGCAGCCGCACCTGGGCACTTGTTGGTTCCAGCGTGTCGGCGTCGATCTGGAACAGCGTGCCGGAGCGTTCGCCGACCACGATGTTCTCGCCATCGGCGGTGTAGACGATGTCCGCGATGTCGGCCGCCACGGGCAGGGCGGCGAGCACGCCGCCGTCACGCCGATCCCACACGCGCACCGAGCCGTCCTCGGCCGCCGTGGCGAACTGATCGAAGTCCGGCGCTCGCCACGCCGCCCCCGAGCTCTCGCCGGAGGTGATGATGGGAGCACCGAGCCGGCCCGCAGCGACATCGAGGAACCGGATGGTGGTTCCCGGCGCGGTGGCGGGCTCGGCGGGGCCGATGTAGGCCACGGCCTCGCCGTCCGGAGCCGGCACGGCGGTTCGCCCGTACCGAAGGGCATCGTCGACCAGACCGGCGCGGCGAATGAGCCGCCTGTCGCCGCCGACGTCCCACGCCAGCAGCGTCCGGTCGGTCGATGCCGAGTAGAGCGTGGCGTCGTCCGGGCTGAACGCCAGGCCCCGCACCGATCCCGAATGCCCCCGCAGCTGATCCAGCTGGGAACCTGTGGCGACGTCCCACACGAGTACCCGTTGGTCGTCGGACCCGGAGGCGATCACCGTGCCGTCGCGAGAGAACTGGACGGTCGTCACCGCAGCGGTGTGGCCGCGGAGCACGTCCCGCTGGGTGAGCGTCGCTGCATCGAGCAGGAGGACGCTGTCGTCGTGCGGCGCCCCCACCGCAAGCGTGGCGCCGTCAGGGCTGATCGCGAGCCCGTCGTGGAGATCAGCCACACCCGTGGAGTCGACCTCCCCCTCGGGCGAGAGTCCGATGGTGCGCTCCATCCGGCCGGTGGCGACGTCATAGCTGGTGAGCAAGGGTGGACCCTGCGTGCCGACGTACAGCAGGCTTCCGTCGGGGCTCAACGCGACGGCCCATGCCCGGCCGGGATGGACGCGCTGCACTGGCCGAGCGGGCATCGTCAGGTCCCACACCAAGACCGAGGTCGCGTCCTGCTCGCCTTCGCGGCCGTCGAGGGCCACGGCCAGGAAGCGCCCGTCGGCGCTGTAGTGCAGGTCGGACACCTCGACCTGCCCGCCGGGCAGACCGCCGAGCTGGACGGGCTGTTCCTCGAGCGTGGCCGCCTCGACCAGCCGCACCGGGACAGCGTCGAGCTCCGTCGACGACGCCGATCCGGCCGGTCCGATGGTGGTCGCCACGGCGACCTGCCGACCGTCGGCCCGGTACTCGAGCCTCGATGGTGGCTCGTCGTAAGTGTCCACCTGGTCGAGGGTGTCCGCAGCGAGGAACGACACGCCGGCGGCGGCGCCGCCGATGGTGACGGTGCCGTCGACGGGGTTCACGTCCACTGCCTCGATCGGCTCGTCGTGACGGACGGCGCCGAGCAGACCCGGGCTGCGGGACAGCACGTCCAGCAGGTTGGCCCGTGTATCGGGCGAGTCGTAGAGGCGAACGGCCTCGACCGCCAACAGCAGTGAGAGGTCGAAGTCGTCCGCGTCGCGTGCCAGGCCGGCCACGCGCCTGGCGTCGGCTGCGGTGGTCGCGGTGTCGGCGCGCTCGGCTTGGCGCATCGCGATCAGCGCGGCGGCGACAACACCGACGAGGAGCACGACCACGCCGGCGAGCATGATCCGCACGCGCCGGTTGCTGCGAGCCCGGTGACGGGCCCGGTCCTCGGCGCTGCGTCGCTCGGTCTCGGCCAGCCGTTGGGCCGCGTCCAGGAACTCCACTTCGATCGGCGTGAGGTCGGCGTGGGCCCGGTCTCTCCACTCAACCGCCTGGATGAGACGAACACCGCGGTAGAGCTCGCTGTCGGGGCGGCCCATGCCGTCCCACGAATCGGCCGCGCTGGCGAGGTGACGGAAGATGCGCTGACCTTCGACGTCGTCGTCGAGCCAGACGCGGAGTCTCGGCCACGCCCGGGCCAGGGCCTCATGCGCCAGTTCGACGACGCCGTCGTCGCTGGTCACAAGGCGGGCCGTGACCAGCAGCTCGATCAGGCGCTCGTGCGCGGCGTCGGTCGCGACCGCTCGGCGTGGGACCCGGCTCCGCACCGGCTCACCCTCCGGCGTGGGTGCGACCAGGCGGAGGAGGAGGTCGCGGAGCAGTGGACGTTGGTCTGATGACACCTGCTCGTAGACGTCCTCGGCCGACTGGGCGACCGCGCCGCGGATGCCGCCGGTCTGGCGGTATCCGTCAACGGTGAGGGTCCGCCCGTCGCGCCGCGTCCAGGTCTCGCGCAACGCGTGCGAGAGAAGAGGGAGTGCGCCAGGTTCTCCCTGGACCTCGCGCACGAGGAGATCGACCAGGCCGGGTTCGAGCAGCAACCCGGCCTGTCGCGCCGGCCCTTCCACGGCGGCCCGCAGGTCGTCCTCGTCCATGGCGCCCAGCAGGTACAGGCTCTGTTCGACGAGGCGCGCAAACCCGGGATACGCCGACACGTCGCCGAGCCGGTCAGCTCGCAGCGCGACGACAAGAGGTGCCCGCGCTGCGTGGTCGACGACGGCGGCGAAGAAGTCGGCCCGTTCCTGCGCGTTCTCACACAGCGAGATGACCTCCTCGCACTGGTCCACCACGAGCACAGGTGCGGGCCCGGAGGCGGGAAGGATGGTCAGCGCGTCCATCGGGTGCGCCCCCGGCGTGACCACGACGACCCGACGGTCTTCCCTGCGCAGGGCGGCGACCAACCCGGCCCGCACCAGAGACGACTTGCCACAGCCGGACGGCCCCACCAGAGCCAGGGTGTCGATGGTCGCCAGCCGATGCAGGCACGCCGCCAGGGCCACGTCGCGGCCGAAGAAGAGGTCCGCATCGTCGACGTCGTACGGCACCAGGCCCAGGTAGGGGCAGGTCACGCTCGGCTCGGGCAGCACCGAACCCGCGACCAGCGACGGCTCCTGGCGCAGGATCGCCTGCTCGAGCGCCGCCAGATCCGGGCCGGGGTCCACGCCCAGTTCCGTGACGAGCATCGTGCGTGCCTCGTGCAGCGTGCGTAGGGCGTCGCCCTGGCGGCCGGCCTGGTACTGCGCCAGTGCCAGCAACGCCCAGCGCCGTTCCCGAAGTGGCTCCTGGGCGACCCGTGCCTGCGCCTCCGCCAGCACCTCCCGGTATCGCCCGGCGCGCAGTGCAGTGTCGAGCCGGAGTTCTTGGGCGTCGAGGCGCAACTCTTCGAGACGGCGTGCCTCGACCTGGCCCAGGTGCCATCCCTCGAGGTCGACCAGCGCGCGGCCACGCCACAGTGTCAGTGCCTGCCCGATCACGTGGAAGGCTCGGTCCGCCTCTCCCAGCGTGAGCAGTTCCCTGCCCCTCTCGACCAGCCGCTCGAAGCGGTGGGCGTCGATCTCGTCGGCGGGAATCGTCAGGCAGTACCCGGATGGCAGCGTCTGGATGGACTGCGGTCCCAGTTTCTTCCGCAACCGTACGACGCAGCCCTGAACCACCTTGCTCCACGAGGGCGGCGGACGCTCCCCCCACAACGCATCGGCGAGCAACTCGGCGCTGACCACATCGCCGCGCCGTAGCGCCAACGACGCCAGCACGACACGATCACGCGGCCCGAGTCCGGCCACCTCGTCGTCGACTGCCAGCGGCCCCAGGACCGCAATCCCCCCCACACCGGGAATGTTCCGCCCGGTGCTGCCACTCGTCAACGGCGCTGATACCCGGCTGATACCGGCACAGAACCGCAGCGGTACCGCACCGCGCGACAACGGGATCAGCAGCACGACGTGCTGAACGTTCCGGATGGAGGTTTTGATGAGACGAGCACCACGCGCCGCGCTGATGATCGCTGTAGTCGCCGCGGTTGCCTCACTCGCCGGCACCGCCCTCGCAGGTCCGCACCTCTCGGCGTGGAGCACGGCGCAGAAGGTCGACGAGATCGACGGCAACAGCTCCGAGCTGAACACCGCGTTCCTGGACGGCTGCCCGATAGAGTCCCCGGACGGGCTCAGCCTGTACATGGCGACCAATCGCCCGGGCGGCCACGGACTGCTCGACATCTGGGTGGCCCGCCGGGATACCGTCGACAGTCCCTTCGGTCCGCCGGAGAACCTCCCCGCCCCGATCAACTCGGCCGCAGACGACTTCTGCCCGACACCCGTTCAGGGAGAGGGCCTGTTCTTCGTCAGCCGCCGGACGACCGATGAGAGCTGCGGTCTGGGCGACATCTATGTCGCTCGCTTCAACCGCACGCAAGGCTGGAGCGAGCCCGATCACCTCGGGTGTGCGCCGGATGGCCCCAACAGCGCGCTGGACGAGCAAGGCCCGTCGTACGTCGAGGTCGACGGGCAGGCGTCCCTCTACTTCTCGAGTAGCTCCGCGACCGTCCCGGGAGACATCTACGTCAGCCGGAGCACGTTGGAGGGCTTCGGGCCCGCCATTCCGGTCGGTGCGCTGAACAGCGCCGGAAACGACATCCAGCCCAACGTGCGCAAGGACGGGCGTGAGGTCGTCTTCTCGTCGAACAATGGGTACCCGGGCCACCAAGGCGGCCAGGACGTGTACGTCTCGACCCGCGAGGCGTTCGGTGACGCCTGGTCGACGCCGGTCAATCTCGGCACCGCTGTGAACACGTCCGCGAGCGAAACGCGCCCCTCACTTTCGTGGGACTCGCAGACGCTCTTCTTCGGTCGCGCGCCAGGGCCGGAAGGCATGTCCGACGTCTACGTCGCGACGCGGGAGAAGCTTCCCGGATCGGACGACTGAGCCCTGTCGACGGCCCCCTGGCCACGTGGCCGTGAAGATCGTCGTGCAGACCTGAAGGCACGTGCCGCGGGGCGAGGCCGGCACAACGATCTTCACGAGCGGGTCGGTGACAATCGGTCACACCGGACGCTCCAGCAGCGTCGCTATGCCCTGGCCGACCCCGATGCACATGGTCGCCAGCGCGAATCGGGCGTCGCGCTGGCGGGCCTCGACGGCGGCGGTCAGCGCGATCCGGGCGCCGCTCATGCCCAGCGGGTGGCCGAGCGCGATCGCCCCGCCGTTGGGGTTGACGTGTTCGGCGTCGTCGGGCAGCCCGAGCAGCCGCAGGCAGGCCAGCGACTGTGCGGCGAATGCCTCGTTGATCTCCACCACCTCCACGTCGCCGAGCGCGACACCGGTCCGGTCCAGCAGCCGTTGGGTCGCTGGGACCGGGCCGATTCCCATCACCCGCGGGGCGACGCCGGCGGTCGCCGTGGCGACGATCCGGGCCAGCGGGTCGACGCCGTACCGCTGGACGGCACGCTCGCTCATGACCAGCAGTGCTGCAGCGCCATCGTTCACGCCCGAAGCGTTACCCGCGGTGACGGTGCCGTCGGCGCGGACGACGGGCCGCAGCCTGCCCAGCGCCTCCATCGAGGTCTCCCGAGGGTGCTCGTCGGTGTCGACGAGAACGGGGTCGCCGCGCCGCTGCAGCACCGGAACCGCGGTGATCTCGTGTGCCAGCCGCCCGCTCGCCTGCGCCTTGGCCGCACGTTCCTGACTGCGCAGGGCGAAGGCGTCCTGGTCGGCCCGGCTGACGTCGTGGTCGACCGCGACGTTCTCCGCGGTCTCCGGCATCGAGTCGGTGCCGTAGGCGGCCTTCAGAGCGGCGTTGACGAACCGCCAGCCGATGGTGGTGTCGTAGACCTGTGCCTGGCTCCGGTCGAACGGTGACTGTGCCTTCGGCAGCACGAAGGGTGCGCGTGACATCGACTCCACACCGCCGGCCACCACGACGTCGGCTGCACCGGACACGACGGTCCGTGCCGCGTACCCGAGCGCGTCCATGCCGGACCCGCACAACCGGTTGACCGTCACGCCCGGAACGGTCTCGGGCAGGCCGGCGAGCAACAACGCCATCCGGGCCACGTTGCGGTTGTCCTCACCGGCCTGGTTGGCGCAGCCGAGGACGACCTCCTCGACGGCATCGCCGTCCACCTGCCGGTACCGGGCGAGAAGGTCCCGCAGGACGTGGGCGGCCAGGTCGTCGGGCCGGACGGCGGCCAGCGCGCCACCGTACCGCCCGATCGGGGTCCGCACCCCGTCGACGAGGTAGGCATGGACCATGACGGGCTCACTCCCCTGGGGACGTTCCTGTCGGGTGCCTTTTCAGCAGAACGGTGCGGGTCACGGCTGGGATTCCTCGGCCAGCGTTCCAGCGATCTGACGCGATCGGCCACGGAACTCGGCAACGAGTCCGGCGGCATCACCGGAGCCTCCGGCCGCAACGGCTGTGACCGTGACGTCGTAGATGCCGTTGCGGCCGAACCTGCTGCGCTCGACGGCCTCGGCGACCAGCACGTCACCGAGGCGCGCGGGAGCGACGAACACGATGTCGCAGGCCTGCGCCACCGCGACCCGGTTGTACGAGTTGCACGCGAACGCGAACGCCGAGTCGGCCAGGGCGAACACCAGTCCCCCGTGGCAGATGGAGTGCCCGTTGACCATGTCGTCGCGGACCTGCATCGACATCCGGGCGTAGCCGGGCCGCACCTCGTCCAGGACCATTCCCAGAGCCTGCGACGCCGCGTCGCCGGCCCACATCGCGGCGGCGGACCGCTCGGCCACGGTCTGCGGGTCAGGCACCGGCCGAGCCTCGGTTCACGGCACGCTCGCGGAGCGCGGACGACACCCGGTAGCGGTCCGGGTCGACGGCGCCGGCCAGAGCGTCGAGCACGCCCACCACCCAGTCCCAGCCCAGCGAGTCGCCCCACTCCAGCGGTCCACGGGGGTGGTTGACGCCCAGCCGCATGGCGGTGTCGACATCGGCGGCGCTAGCGACACCGGCGGCGACCGCCTCGGCGCCGAAGGCGGCCAGCATCGCCACGGTCCGTGCCACGACCAGGCCGGGTGTGTCCGGCAGCAGCGTGACGGCCAGCCCCGCGGCCTGCAGGGACCCGATGGCGGCCCGGACCGCATGCGCCGGTGCCGCCTTCGGCGCGGCAACAGCCACGCGTGCTGCGGTGGCGTAGTCGAGCGCGAGGTCGACGAGCACCACGGTCTCGGCAGCCGCGGCGGAGACGGCTGCCGCCGTACGCCCGTCGGTGAGCCTGATGACGACACCGGGCGCCGGCCGGATCCGCACGGGCCCACGATCGAAGGTCGCCGGTCCGGCCAGCCCGGCGGCCGCGATGCGGCTGACCAGGCCGTCGAGCGGGCTCCCGCCACCGTTGACCGTCACGCGGTCGGGGCTCGGTGCCGCTGGCGCCGTGGACGGTTCCGGTCGTGGTCCGTCTTCGTAGATCCCGCGACCGCTCTTGCGACCGAGCCTGCCGTCGGCGACCAGGGCCTCCTGGAACGCGGACCGTTCGAAGCGTGCGTCCCTGCCGAAGGCGGTCCAGAGGCTGCGCGTGACCGCTGCGTTGACGTCCTGCCCGATCAGGTCGGTGAGCTCACACGGACCCATCGGGAACCCGCCCGCTTCGCGGAACAGTGCGTCGAGGGTCGCCGGGTCGGTCACGCCGGCCGCGAGCAGGCGGAACGCCTCGGCGTAGTACGGCCGCGCCACCCGGTTGACGATGAAACCGGGCGTGGACGTGCACCGCACGGCCGTCTTGCCCCACGACCCGGCCAGGTCGACCAGCGCGTCGGCGATCGCCGGGTCCGTGGCGGCGCCGACGACGACCTCGACCAGAGGCAGCACCGGGGCCGGGTTGAAGAAGTGCAGCCCGGCGACACGCTCCGGTCTGGCCAGACCGGCAGCGATCTGGGTGACCGACAGCGAGGACGTGTTGGTCGCAAGGATCGCGGTCTCGCCGCAGACGTTCTCCAACTCGGCGAACAGGTCGCGTTTGACGGCGAGTTCTTCGGCGACGGCCTCGACGACCAGCCCGCAGCCCGCCAGGTCGCTCGGGTCCGCGACCGCGGTGAGCCGGCGCCGGGCCGCGGCCGCTTCGCCGGTAGGGAGCCGGCCCGTCGCGGCCAGGCGCTCCATCCGTTCCCCGATGGAGTCCACCGCACGAGCTGCGACGCCCCTGGCGGCGTCGAGAAGGAGGACCTCGTGGCCGGCGACTGCGGCCACCTGTGCGATCCCGGCCCCCATCGTCCCCGCACCGACCACGCCGACCGGATCCGTGTGATCGACGGTCACCATGCCGCCCACTCTCCCATCGCGTCCGACGTGAGAGCGGCGGCCCGCCGGGTCGACGAGCGGGCCGGCGGACCACGATAGGCTTCATGTGACACGTGGTGCGCAGAACTGCCCGCGTGCGTCACAGCCACCCGGGTACGGAGGGTAGATCCAATGTCCGTCACCGTCGACGACCTCGTCCGCCGTCATCAGCCGACCCTCGACGACGCGATCGCAGCGATCCGGACCAGGGAGTACTTCTCCGCCTACCCCGAGTCGCCGAGCCCGCGGGTCTACGGCGAGACGGCGGCGGCAGCAGGTCGGGCGGCATACGACGCCTGGCTCGGATCCGACTTCCCCGTCGAGACCCCGGGTGCCTCTACTCGGATCGCCACCGAACGCAGCCCGTACGGCCCCGTGCTCGGCATTCGCTATCCACGCGTCCATACCGATGTGGAAGCGCTCGACACGCTGCTCGCAGCGGCGCAGGAGGCGATACCGGCATGGCGGGAGGCCGGTCCGGCCGCCCGTTCCGCCGTCTGCCTCGAGATCCTGGCGCGGCTGCATGGGCGGATCTTCGAACTCGCGAACGCGGTCCAGCACACCTCGGGTCAGGCGTTCGTCATGGCGTTCCAGGCAGGCGGCGCGCACGCACTCGACCGCGCCCTCGAGGCCGTCGCCTACGCCCGCGAGGAACAGGCCCGCACGCCGGCGACGGCCACCTGGAAGAAGCCGGCCGGAAAGGGCGAGCCGCTGCGGATGGCCAAGACCTTCCATATCGTGCCCCGCGGCGTGGCCTTGGTGATCGGCTGCAACACGTTCCCGACCTGGAACTCGTGGCCGGGCCTGTTCGCGTCGCTGGCGACCGGCAACGCCGTCGTCGTCAAGCCACATCCGCGGGCCGTGCTACCGCTCGCGATCACGGTGCAGGCGGCTCGCGAGGTGCTGGCCGAGCAGGGCTTCGACCCGAACCTCGTCATGCTCGCCGCCGAGGACCCCGCCGACCGAATCGCCGCCGCTCTCGCCGTCCGACCCGAGATCCGCATCGTCGACTTCACCGGGTCGAGCGAGTTCGGTCGGTGGCTCGAGGACAACGCGCGGCAGGCGGTCGTCTACACCGAGAAGTCCGGAGTCAACACCGTCGTTGTCGACTCCACCGACGACTTCGCCGGGATGTGCCGCAATCTGGCGTTCTCGCTCAGCCTGTACTCCGGGCAGATGTGCACCGCGCCGCAGAACGTGTACGTGCCGCGCGAGGGCATCGCGACCGAGCAGGGCCACAAGTCCTTCGACGATGTGGGCGAAGGTCTTGCCGCCGCGGTGGAGGCACTGCTCGGCGACGACGCCAAGGCCGTCGAGCTGCTGGGCGCCGTGGTGAATCCCGGCGTCGTCGAGCGTCTCGACGCCGCACCGGACAACGGCCGGGTGCTGCTCGGGTCCCGCAGCATCGAGCACCCTTCCTGGCCGGACGCGACGGTGCGCACTCCGACGATCATCGCGCTGGACTCGTCCGACTCCGACGTCTACACGGCCGAGTGCTTCGGGCCGGTGTCGTACCTGATCGCCACCGACTCCACCGATGCCTCCCTGGACCTGTTCCGCGATACGGTCCGCGCCCACGGCGGCATGACCGCCGCCGTCTACTCGACCGACGAGAAGGTGGTCGACGCAGCCGAGCGGGCGGCGATCGACGCCGGCGTCGCGTTGTCGGTCAATCTCACCCGCGGTGTGTTCGTCAACCAGTCGGCGGCGTTCTCCGACTTCCACGGCACCGGAGCCAACCCCGCCGCCAACGCCGCGTTCACCGACGGTGCCTACGTCGCGGGACGATTCCGGATCGTCCAGTCCCGCCGCCACCTCGCTCCCGAGTGACCGACGAGCGAACGCCACGCCGCCGCAGGGGTCCGGCGCTGCGGTGGCTATCATCACGCGCGCCATGGCGCGTGTCCGACGTTCGTGCGGCCGTTGCCACTGCCCGACACCTGTCGAAAGGCGCGCACCCGGTCTCCGACGTCTACAGGATGACCAGACGCGAGGTGCCTGCTTCACTGTAGCTGCCCAGTCGGTTGGCATCGGCTCGAAGGGTCGATCGGTCAGGCCAGGAGGCACGAATGTCCAGGTCCTCGGTCAGGCGTCTTGTGGCATTGGCGGTCACCCTGGCGGTCGCCGTGGCAGTTGCTCCGCCCGCCATCGCAGCGAGCGCGCCGGAAATCGTCGTCGAGGGCGGCGTGACGCAGCCGGTGTTCGGCTACAACGACGCCATCCGGGAACGGGTCTGGGTCGAGACCGACGTCGACAGCGAGGGCGACGGCAGCCTCGATCTCGTGGCATTGGACATCATGCGGCCGGCGGCGACAGAGCAAGGGCTGAAGTCACCGGTCGTCATGGATGCGAGTCCCTATTTCACGACGCTGTGCCGCGGCAACGAGATCGAGTGCATCGCCGACGTGGACGGCGACGGCCTCAACGACCAATGGCCACTGTTCTACGACAACTACTTCGTCCCGCGCGGCTACGCGGTCATCCTGCTGCACATGGTCGGCACCGGATTCTCAACCGGCTGCCCGACCACCGGTGGGGCGCCGGACGTCGCCGGTCCCGTAGCGGCCATCGACTGGCTCAATGGCCGGCGTCAAGCTTTCGACGCTGCGGGGCACGAGGTCGTCGCCGACTGGCACAACGGCAAGACCGGGATGATCGGCAAGTCCTACGACGGGACGCTGCCGAATGGCACCGCCGTGACCGGAATCGACGGCTTGGCGACGATCGTCCCGATCAGCGCCATCTCCAACTGGTACTGGTACACCCGCCTCGCTGGCGCCCGCCTGAATGGCTGGCACAACAACTACCCGTCATTGCTGTCGAATGCGGTGACGAATCCCGACCGGCGCACCTATTGCGCCCCACTGCGAACGATCCTCGACAACACCGACGGCGACGAGAGCGGCGACTACACGCCGTTCTGGGCGGAGCGGGACTACATGCCCCTCATCGACAACATCGACGTGCCGGTGTTCATCGTCCACGGTCTGCAAGACGACAACGTCAAGACCAACCAGTTCGGCGAGCTGTGGTACGCCTTGCAGGAGCGCGACCTGCCGCGCAAGCTGTGGCTGACCCGCGCCGGCCATGAGGAGGCCTTCGACTTCCGGCGGCCCGAGTGGGTCAGCACCATCCACCGCTGGTTCGACCACTGGCTGTTGGGGATCGAGAACGGCATCATGCAAGAGCCTCGGGTCGATGTCGAAACCGGTCCTGACGTTTGGGAGGCCCATCACAGGTGGCCCCTGCTGGGTACCAGCTCCACGCACCTGTGGCTCCGCCCCGGCACCGACACGGGCCCCGGGGGCTTCGGCCTGCAGCGCCTGCCCGGCAAGTTGATCCAGTCCACGTTCCAGGACACCGCGCAGTCCGAAACGGCGATCATCAGCAACCTCTCCTCCGTAACCCCGTTCCGACTCGCCTACCTGTCGGAGCCGCTCGCGGCGCCGGTGCGCATATCCGGCACGCCGAGCGTGGACCTGAGTGCGATCGTCGACCACTCAGACACGGACTTCGGCGCCGCCCTGGTCGACTTCGGGCCACCGAAGGCCAGGGTGTCGCGGAGCAGCGAAGGCGTCGTCAACGCCAACCCGCCGGTCGAGACCTGTTGGGGCGAGAGCGCGTCGGTGGCCAACGGCGACGCCTGGACCGACGACGCGTGCTACATCGAGACTGTCAAGACGCTCAGCACAGTGGATACGTGGCGGGTCGCCCGAGGCGGAGTCGATGGGTTGAACCTGTTCGACTACGCGGCCCCGACGCCGCTCGTGCCCGGTGAGACGTACGAGTTCAGCTTCAATCTCTACCCGACTGACTACACGTTCGACGCCGGCCACCAGATCGCCGTCGTCATCGTGTCCAGTTACCCGCAGCTGCTCTGCTCGGGCACGGCCCCGGCCTGCCCGAGCACCAACCGGCCGTTCGTCACGGTGAACGTCAACAACAGCCGCGTCACCCTGCCGATCGTGGGTGGACAACAGGCTGCGGAGGCCGCGGGCTTCTAGCCCACTCACATCCGGCGCACGTCTGCACCGTTGCTCGTGATGAGCTCGGCTGTGCCAGTCGTCCGTGAACGGGGCGTGACGAGCGACTCGTCCAGGGCCGAACTCATGCGTGACGAACGGCCCTCACGCGCCGTCTCTCCGTTCCCCACCCTCGAACACCTGGTTCGCCCGTACATGGCCGATGCGGCCGAGGTGCTGGAACGTGTGCTCGGTGGCGGTGCGTCGGTTCGCCGGCGCCCGGAGCAGTCCGGCAGCACCGCCACGCTGCAGGAGTTCCGGATCGAGCAGGTCGTGTGGGGCACGGCCGCCTTCGGTGCAGCGGTCGGCGGCGTGGTCCTCCGCGACCAGCGCCTCACCCGGGCGGTGCGTGATCGCGAGCAACGCCTTTCCCCGAGCAGTCCCAGGTGTCAAAGTGGTAGCGCTCTCACCAGCCCAAACCGGGATAATCCCGGCGCGTGACCGAATCGTTATGGCGTCTGTACCCGGCCGGTCTTGCCAACGCCTTTCGTAAACGTTTCCGTTCGAAGTCACCGGGACGCGGGCCACACCAGTCCGGACC
>DASUYL010000086.1:0-13383 GCA_036377395.1 Jiangellaceae bacterium | reverse complement strand
CGGCGCCATCGTCTGCCGTTCCTCGTTGGCGTGCGCCAGGATCCCGGTGATGCGGGAGGCGATGAACAGGGCGTTGCCGAGATCGCTGGGGAACCCGACCTCGCCGAGGATGGCGGCCATGGCGCCGTCGATGTTGAGAGGCACCGGTCGACCGACCGAGCGGGCGAGCGCCGCCTCGATCTCGGTGGCAGCGGCGACGTGGCGGCCGGCCACGCCGGCCTCCCGGGCGAGGGCGAAGAGCCGATCGAGCCTCGGGTCGCGCCGCCGGTGCTGCCGGTGGCCGAAGCCGGGCACCCGCCGGCCCTCGGCCCGCCACGTGTCGACCAGCCGATCGGCCACCTCGGGTGTGCTCTCGTCGCCCGCCGCGGTGGCGTGCACGACGGCGCCGATGGCCAGCATCGCGGCGTCGACGGCGGCGCCGTGGAACTCGCCGAGCGTCAGGAGGCCTGCGGCTGCGCCAGCCTGGAGGGTCGCACCACCGGAGATCGCGGTGCGGGCGGCGAGGACCGACGGCGCGCCGGCGCCGTGGTCGATGCTTGCGACCATCACGGCGTCGATCAGGCGGGCCGTGGGAGGATCGGGCAGCTCGCCGGTGTAGAGGAGGTGGACGACGGCGGGGAACGGAACCGCGCCGATGAGCTCGGCGAGGTCGTAGCCGCGGATCGAGATGCTGTCGTCCGTGGTCTCGGACAGAGCCGTTCCCCACGCACCGGTTGACGAATTGGCTACCTTCAACTCACCCAGGACCCCCTCCAGCGAACCGAAATGACTATATTTAATTACCTTGCTATGGTCAACGCCGCAGGGTGCACCGGGCGTCGACGGGGAGGGAGGGCTCATGTCAGACGGTGAATCGATCCCGGACTACGACTCCCGTCCCGAGGCCATCCGGCGGGCCATCGAGACCCGGATCCTCGACGGCAAGATGCGCCCGGGCGACCGCCTCGGTCGCAAGTCCGAGCTGCAGAAGGAGTTCGACGTCGCCGGGCCGACCATCGCCCAGGCGCTCACGCTCCTCACCAACGACGGCCTGATCTCGATGCGCCGGGGGCCCGGGGGCGGGATCTTCGTCGAGCGCAACCGTCCCGTGCTCCGTCGGGGCACCCAGCGCCTGGCCACGGGCACGGCGCAGTCGCTGGCCGAGAACATCGAGCTGCGAGAGGCGCTCAACCCCCTGCTGGCCGTGTCCGCGGCCAGGGCACCCGAGCGTTCCGGGGACAGGATCACAGCCCTGCGCGAGATCGCGGCCGGCCTGGCCGGCGCCACGCCGTCGTTCGAGACCCAGCGTCAGATCTGGGCCGGCTACCACCAGTTGGTCGAGCTGGCCGACAACGAGCTGCTCTGTCACGTCTACGTCGACCTGCTCGAGGCGGCCGAGGCGCTGATCGTCGACGTCGAGTTTCCCACCGAGGGCATCGAGGGTGATCAGGAGCGGCAGCGCATCGCTGCGCACGCGTCGCTGTTCGTGGCGGTCGCAGACCGCAACGTCGAGGCCGCACGGCACAACGCGGAGATCGTGCGGCTGGTGTCTCGCCCCCTGCGTGAGCCGGGGTGACCGCAGGCGACAGGGTTGACTCCGGCCCGAGGCAGCGGTACAAAAGACTACATTCAATTAGTTAAGGCTTCGGCGGGAGCGGCAGCGACGCGTCACCGGGCCTGAATGGGGGGAGACCCGAATGACCAAACGCATGTGCTGGTCGAAGCTGCCTGCGGTGCTCGTCGTCGGCGCGCTGGCTGCCACGGCCTGCGGTGGCGATGACGACACGGACGCGAGCAGCGGGAGCGGCGGCGGCGACGAGGGTGCCGCCGAGTGCCCCGACGGCGACTCGGTGCTGATGGCGATGCCGTACGAGGCCAACCAGCCTGCTGGCGAGAACTGGCGACTGGGCGTCGAGATGGCGGTTGCCGAGGTCAACGACGACGGTGGCATCCTCGGGTGCCAGATCGAGATCGATCCACAGGACACCCAGGGTGACCCCGACGTCTCGCGCCAGGTCGTCGCCGACCAGGCCGAGGACGACCCTTACGTGTTCCTGGGCACGGTGTTCTCGGCCAGCACCATCGTGAACATGGTCGAGTCCCAACGGGCCGAGATCCCGATGTTCGTAGGGGCCGAGGCGCCGTCGATCACCGATCGCGACGAGAACGGCGACGACGACTTCATCTACCGGACGTCGTTCGGTGTCGACACCGCCGCCGACAAGTTCGTCCGCTACATGGTCGACCAGGGCGTCGGATCCGTCGATCTCATCTACAAGAACGACGAGTTCGGGGCCGGCGGCCGCGAGGCCTACGTGGCGGCCTTCGAGGAGGCCGGCATCGACGTCGGCCTCGACATCCAGGTGCAGCCCGATCAGACCGATCAGTCGGCCGAGGTGACCCAGCTCGCCGGCGGCGATGCCGATGCCATCTTCGTGTTCATGACCGAGATCGAGACTGCAGCGTTCCTCGACGAGTACCAGGCGCAGGGCCTCGACAAGCCGCTCTACGGCGGCGACGTCCTCAGCGCGGCGTCGACGATCGCGCTGGTGCAGCCCGGTGCGGCCGACGGAACCGTCACCCACGCGGGGCTCAACGCCTCGGCGCCGGTCTTCGCGGAGTGGAAGGAGGCCTACGCCGAGTTCCATCCCGACGCCGACCCGCCCGACCACAACAGCATCAAGGGGTACACCGCCGTCTACATCGTGAAGGAGGCCACCGAGAGGATCGGCGAGTTCGACAACAGCCAGTTCGCCGACACGCTGTACTGCGCCGACCTCACCGTCGAGGACGAGCCCTCGCTGCTGCTCGACGTGAGCTATGACGGCAACGGCGACATCGACCGCGAGAGCTACATCGTCTCGGTCGTCGACGGTGTCGGCGAGATCACCGAGACCGTGCCGCCGCTGGACAACCTCGACGAGCGGGGCTGCTGAGCCCCAGACTGCACAGGATCGCGGGTGGCCCGCCTCCGGGGGAGCGGGCCACCCACTGACGTCGGGGGAGTGCGCGACGACGCCATGTCCACGTTCTTGCAGATCAGCTTCTCCGGGCTGGCGACGGGGGCGATCTTCGCCATCGCCGCGGTGGGGTTCGCCCTGCTGTGGCAGACGGCGGGAGCGATCAACTTCGCCCACGGTGAGTTCATCGCCCTGCCGGCGGTGATCATGCTGATCCTCGGCGAGCAGCGGCCCACGCTGGGTTTGCCCGACTGGGTGCCGGTGGTCGGCGGCACGGCCGTCGCGGGCCCGTTGCCCGAGATGGGCATCATCGTGGCCTTCGTGCTGACGATCCCGCTCGCGGTGCTGGTGCTCGGCTACGTGTTCAAGGTCTCGCTCGTCGACCGCCTGCTGACCCCGGGGGGCGACGACATCCCGCTGGTCATCGCCAGCCTTGGCCTCGCCCTGTTGATCCGCGAGTACCTGCGCGTGGAGTTCGGGGCCCGACCCGAGCAGTTCCCGTCGACGTTCGGCACCGCTCGGTGGCGGCCCGGGGGGATCCCCATCTCCGCCGACGACGTCGGTGTCCTGGCCGTGTGCATCGCGGTGATCCTGGCGCTGCAGATGTTCCTGCGCCGGACCTACACCGGCCGCCAGATGGAGGCGACCGCGCAGAGCCCGCACACCGCCCGGCTGCTCGGCATCCCCGTCGACCGCATGGTCTTCTACACCTTTGCCATCAACGCGGTGCTCGTCACCGTGGCCGCGCTGCTGGTCGCACCGACCACGCACGCCCGCTGGGACGGCGGCCTGAGCCTCAGCCTGGTGGCCTTCACCGCGGCCATCATCGGCGGCTTCAACCAGGTCCGGGGGGCGCTGGTCGGCGGCTTCGTCGTCGGTCTGCTGCAGAACTGGTCGGCCTACTACCTGTCCAGCGCCTATCGCGAGGCCATCCCCCTGCTGCTGTTGATCCTGGTCATCCTGTGGCGGCCGCAGGGGTTGTTCGGCGTCGCCGAGGAGCGGCGGGTGTGAGCGCCACCACGTCCACCACCGGGGTGCTGGAGCACCGCCAGGACACCATCCCCGAGCGCGACCGCGGCCACCTGTCGTGGCCCCTCGCCGTCGCCGCCGTCGCCGCCACCACGCTGGTGGTGTTGCTTCCCCTCGGCCACTCGCAGTTGGCCGGGATCATGTGGCTGTGGGGTGTGGCCCTTGTCGGGGTGATCGGCCTCAACCTCTGGCTCCCGGTCGAGTCGTGGAACGGGATCGTCATCAAGTGGACCTCGCTGGCCGGCGCCGTCGCCTTCCTGATCGTGTTCCCCATCGGCCGCACCAACGCCACGCTGATCGACCTCGGGGTGTTCGTGGTGTTCGCCATCGTGTGCATCGGCCTCAACCTCACCTACGGCTTCGCCGGCAAGGTGTCGCTGGCCCAGGCGGGGTTCCTGGGCATCGGGGCCTACGTGTCGGTGCTGCTCGACACCGGCCGCGACGTCGCGGTGGCCGGGTTCGAGGCGACGCTGCCCAACCTGCCGTTCCTCCTGGCCATCGTGGTGGCCGGGCTGACCTGCATGGCCTTCAGCGTGCTGATCGGCTTCCCCGCGCTGCGGGTCCAGGGTCCGTGGCTGGCGTTCGTGACCCTGGCCTTCAACCTGCTGGTGTTCCTCGTGCTCAACAACGAGGTCGGGCTCACCGAAGGGTCGCGGGGCCTCCGCGCCATACGTTCCGACCTCGTCGTCTTCGACATCGACCTGTTCGAGACCCGCAACTACTACTACTTCTGCCTGGTGTTCCTGCTGGCGGCCACCGTCCTGGTGTGGTGGGTCGTGCGCAGCCCCTGGGGACGGGCGTTCAAGGCCCTGCGGGACAACCCGGCGCGGGCCGCGAGCCTCGGGGTCGACATCCGCACCTACACCCTGCTGGCCTTCTCCATCGGCGCCGGCCTCGCCGGTGTGGCCGGCGCTCTCTACGCCCGGCTCATCGAGTACATCGAGCCGCGCGCCTTCTTCATCGGACAGTCGTTCGACTTCTTCCTGGCCACGGTCATCGGCGGGCTCGGCACCCTGGTCGGGCCGTTCATCGGCGTCTCCTTCATCACGGTGCTCACCGATCGCCTCCGCTTCACCGGCGACTACTACCGGGTCTGGTTCGGGCTGTTCGTCGTCGTGATGATGCTGGTGGCGCCCAAGGGTGTGGCAGGGTCGTTCGACCAGCTCCGCTCGTGGCTGCGGGATCGGCGGCGGGTGGTGCCCGGGGCTGCGCCCGACGCTGCGCCCGAGGTCGGCCCCGAGGTCGAGACATGACCGGCGATCCCGTCGTCCGAGTACGTGGCATGGGCAAGGCGTTCGGCGGCATCAAGGCCGTGGACGACGTCTCGTTCGACGTCCACGACGGCGAGATCCTCGGTGTCATCGGCCCGAACGGCTGTGGCAAGACGACCCTGTTCAACTGCATCCTGGGCCAGTACCGACCCGACCGGGGCCGCGTCGAGCTCGCCGGCCGCGACGTCAGCCGCTGGCCACCGCACCGACGGGCCAACGCCGGGCTGGCCCGCACGTTCCAGCTGCTCCAGGTGTTCGAGTCGATGTCCGTCCGCGACAACCTCAAGACTGCGGCCCAGGAGCACATCGGATCGGTCGGTCGCCGGCTGTTCCGCCGGCCCGACATGGGTCTCGGCGCCACGGTCGACCCGCTCATCGAACGGTTTCGCCTCGGGCACCTCGCCGACGAGCGGGCCGGCAACCTGAGCTACGGCCAGCAGAAGCTGCTCGACACCGCGATGGCGTTCGTGTCCCGTCCGGCCGTGCTGTTCCTCGACGAGCCAGCCGGCGGCGTCAACCCGACGATGCTCGGCGACGTGCGTGAGCGGATCCGCGACCTCAACCAGAACGACGGCACGACCTTCGCGATCATCGAGCACAACATGGAGTTCATCTTCGAGCTGGCGCACCGCATCGTCGTCATGGAGCAGGGCCGGGTGCTGACGACCGGCACGCCCGACGAGGTCCGCGGCGATCCGCGGGTACTGCAGGTGTACCTCGGTGGCTGAGACCATGGCGCCGGTGGCCGGCGAGCGCGCAGGCGACCTCGATGGTGAGGACGACATCATCCTCCGCCTGGACGCCGTGGTCGGCGGCTACGGCTCGACCACGGTCCTCCACGAGACCAGCTTCGAGGTCCGTCGCCATGCCATCAGCACCGTGATCGGTCCGAACGGTGCCGGGAAGTCGACGGTGCTCAAGGCCATCTTCGGGCTGCTGAAGGTGCGGTCGGGGCAGATCTGGTACGAGGGCGACGACGTGGTCGGGCTCAGTCAGGTCGAGCTGCTGCGGCGTGGCATCAGCTACGTCCCCCAGGGTCGGAACATCTTCCCGAGGATGACCGTGCGGGCCAACCTCGAGCTGGGTGGGGTGAGCCTGCGCGACCTCTCGCTCACCCGCGAGCGGATCGACGGCACCGCCTTCGAGCTGTTCCCCGTGCTGCGGAGCAAGGCCGACAGCCAGGCCGGCAGCCTCAGCGGCGGTGAGCAGAAGATGCTGGAGATCGGGCGAGCGATGCTGCTCGAGCCCCGCCTGCTGCTGATCGACGAGCCGTCGGTCGGCCTGGCGCCGATCCTGGTCCAGCAGGTGTTCGCCTTCCTCCGCGCCCTGCGCGACCGGGGCGTGACCGTGCTCATGATCGAGCAGAACGCCAAGAGCGCGCTCGAGACCAGCGACCACGGCATGGTCCTCCAGCAGGGCAGGCTGGCGCTCGCCGGCCCCGCCGCCGAGGTGCTCGACCATCCGGACATCGGCCACCTCTTCCTCGGAGGCGCGATGCGCCCGGCCGGGACGTGAGGCCCCGCAACCGGCGCGCGACTCTCGCGGCCGCCTAGCATCGGGTCCTTGTCAGGACACGGCCACGATGCGCGTTCACTGCCGCCCGGCGGCGGGCACAACGTCGTGCTCACCGGGTTCATGGGCACCGGCAAGACGACGGTCGGTCGGCTGCTCGCCGACGACCTCGGCTTCGAGTTCGTCGACACCGACCAGCTCATCGAGCAGCGCCACGGGCCGATCCCGGACATCTTCGCCCACCGGGGTGAGGAGGGGTTCCGCGAGATCGAGCGCGCGATCGCCGCCGAGCTGGCCACGAAGACCGGCCTGGTCATCTCGACCGGTGGCCGGATGATGCTCGACCCCGCCAACGTGCGGGCGCTCAGCGCCAACGGCCGGGTCTTCTGCCTGGTGGCGACCCCTGAGGAGGTGTTCGAGCGGGTCACCAACGACCCGTCGCGGGTCGAGCGGCCGCTGCTCCAGGTGCCCGACCCACGTCAGCGCATCGTCGAGCTCATGTCCGAACGCGATCGCCAGTACCGGCGCTTCCCCCAGCTGGTCACCGACGCCATGACACCGCAGGACGTCGCGCGAGACCTGCAGGCGGTGACGTCGTCGGACCCCCACACCTATGCCATCGAGAACCCGGCTGGACGCTACGACTTCGCCGTGGGCGCGGGTCTGCTGCCGTTCGTTCGCCAGTTGACCGCCATCGAGGGACCGATGGTGGTGATCACCGACGACGAGGTCGCCAACCTGTACCTGCCGAGCCTCGGTGCTGTCGATCTGGAGATCAGGTTGTCCGCGCGACACGGGCGTAAGTCCATGAGGTCGGTCGAGCACGTGTACGACACGCTGCTCGACGCCGACATCGATCGCTCGGCGACCATCGTGTCGCTGGGGACCAGCGTGGTCGAGGACGTCGCCGGGTTCGTGGCGGCGACGTATCTCCGGGGCGTCGACCTGGTGCACTGCCCCACGAACCTCATCGCCATGATCGACACCAGCATCGGAGGCAAGGTCGGCCTCGACCGGCCTCATGGGCGGAACCTGGTGGGGCTGTTCAAGCAGCCCACCGCGGTCATCGCCGACGTCGCCACGCTGCAGACGCTGGAGCCGCGCGAGTTCGCGGCGGGCATGGCCGAGGTCGTCAAGCACGGGCTGATCGCGGGCTCGGACCTGCTCGGCCAGGTCGAGGCGGGCGAGTGGACCGCCGCCGACAACGCCCTGCCGGGTGCGCTCGGTCGGCTGCAGACCCTGGTCGCCCAGGCCATCCAGGTCAAGATCGCCATCGTCCAGGAGGACCCCTTCGAGGAGGGGCGCCGTGCGGTGCTCAACCTGGGTCACACCTTCGCCCACGGGATCGAACACGTGACCGACGGGCACGTCAACCACGGCGAGGCGGTCGGGATCGGCCTGGTCGCGGCAGCCCGCCTGTCCGAACGCGGTGGCTTCGCCAAGCCGGGTCTCGCGAACCACGTCGGGTCGTTGGTGTCGCACGTCGGTCTGGACCCCCACCTGCCCGGCCCCATCCCGCCAGAGAAGCTGGTCGAGGCGATGCGGCGCGACAAGAAGCGCCGCGGGGGGCGGCTGCGCTTCGTGCTGTTGCGCGACATCGGCGATGTCATCGTCACCGACGATGTCGCCAGCGACGATCTCGTGGCGGTGCTCGACTCCCTCAACCCCTGAGCTCGCACGGACCGCGAGGCCTGTCCTGTCATCGTGAGCGCCACTCGTACGCCGGGTGGGAGGGCGCGTCGCAGCCCGCTCAGAACTGGTCGGTCCCGCGCAGGGTGCGGGGCCGGCCGTCGGGATCGACCGCGAGCCGGTAGGCGAGCGGTGCCCACCACTTCGCCCATCCGGGGAGGCGCTCGGGGCGGTGGGGACGCACGTGCCCGGGTGGGCGAGGGCCCCGCCGTCCGCCCGTGTGCCACCGCTCGAGCGCCTCGGCGGCGGTGCGCCAGGCGTCGAACGCGCTGACGGGCTCGACGAGGTCGGGGTCGTCGGGCGAGCAGCCCAGGTGCTCGGCGGTGAGGCGCAGCCGTAGGTCGCGGGCGAACACCCGGGCACCGTCGCCCAGGCCGCCGGGGTCACGGGGCTCGCGCTGGTCGCGTCGGTCGTCGATCACCGCGCAGCTGAGCTCGGAGTCGTGGGTCCACGATCGCAGGTTGAGGTTGTCCGACCCGACGGTCGCCCACACGTCGTCGACGATGCACGCCTTGGCGTGCACGTAGACGGGGGTGCCCTCGTCGTTCTCCAGGTCGTAGACCGCGACGCGGTCACCTCCGGCCTCGCGCACCAGGTCGACGGCCTGCTGGTGACCGACGAGCTCGGGCGGCTCCGACAGCAGGCCGCCCTGCTCGGGGTGGCGGGGCACCAGGGCGATGAGGCGCAGCTCGGGGTGGGTACGCAGCGCGTCGGCGAGCGGCACCGCCACGGTGGCCGACCACAGGTACTGGTCCTCGACGTAGATCAGCCGGCGCGCCCGCCCGAACGCCTTGATGTAGGCACGGGCGATGCTCCGCTCGCCGTCGGGCGCGAACTCGAAGCGCGGCCGCTTCGAGGGGTACGTCCGTAGCACCTGCACGGCGTGCTCGCCGGCCGGGCCTGGCGCGGCCGGCCGCGGCGGCAGCGGTTCGGGGCGCCGGGGCTAACGCGCCAGCGAGGCGATGTGGGCGCGCCACGGGTTGCGGTGGTCGAGCGGGGTGGGGTCGTCCCAGCGTTCGCGGAACGTCACGGCCAGGTCGCCGACCGCCGGCCCCCGGATCTCGAGTTGGACGTCGTGCCACGGTGGGGTGTCGCCGTAGCGCTCGTCCATCGCCACCGCCTGGGGGTCGCCGGCGTGGCGCTCGTCGTCGCGCCGGCCGTGGCACAGGTCGATCCCGCCGACGAAGGCGACGTCGTCGTCCTCGCGGCCGCGGTGGTGCACGAGCACGAGCTTCTGGTGGTGGCTCCCCGCCCGTCGCACCCGCTCGTCGAGCAGCACCTCGCCGCCGGCCTCGTTGACCGCCTCGGCCAGGGCGACCGCCTCCTCCTCGCTGAAGCGGACCTCGTCGGGGTGCGAGCGCCACACCAGGCCCCGGACGTCGACGCCGCGCCGCACCAGATCGACCAGCACGGTGGCCACCTCGGTGCCCTCGTCGCCGTTCAGGCGCTCGTCGCCGTCGCCTCGCCAGTCGGTGAAGAGCACCATGTCCCCTGGGCCGAGCGTGCCGAACACGTCCAGCAGCCGCGCGAAGTAGTCGGCCCCGTGGACCAGCGCCGTCACCGAGTTCCCCCCGGTCCAGGCGCGCCCGTCGTCGCGGGCCCGGTCGATGTCGGTGTGCGGGTTGCCCCGCTCATCGACATCGAGGAACCAGCGCGCCTCGCTCGTCGCCGGGTCGCTCACCGGCCGTGCCGCCCCTCGCGGACCAGGTGTCGCCGCAGCAACCACCGGTCGACGGCGTCGACCGGCTGGGCTCTCAACGGAGCCGGCGAGTGGGTTTCACGCTGCGCGGCTTCCATGCTCGCTGCACCTCCGCACGGGGGTCGTCGGGTCGCGCCGACAGTAGGGCCCGAGCCTGCACGCTGCTCTGGCCAGGCTGATGCCGGTGCGGGCGACCTCGTGGTCGCGTTGCTGGGTCACGCTGGCGACCCAGAGCAGGTCCAGTCAGCCGACCCCACCGATCGGGGGCACCCCGAGCGCCCCCTTCGCACCCGGTGCGGTTCGCTCAGGTCCAGTCGATGCGTTGTCGGAGAAGGGCCTGCTCGCCCGGGTTGGCTGTGAGCTCGAGGGCGCGTTCGTCGGCTGTGCGGGCCTGGTACGGGTGCCCAAGCGCGCGGAGCAGCTCGGCGCGGGTGGCGTGGTAGAGGTGGTAGTGGTCGAGCGTGTCAGCGAGGCTGTCGAGCTCGTCGAGGGCGGCCTCGGCGCCGGCGATGTAGCGCAGGGCGACGGCCCGGTGCAGGCGGGTGACCGGCGACGGGGCCAGGTGCAGGAGCATGTCGTAGAGCAGCAGGATCTGTTCCCAGTCGGTTGCGGCCCAGTCTTCTGCTTCGGCATGGCAGGCGACGATGGCGGCTTGGAGCTGGTAGGGGCCGGGCTTGCGTTGTCGGGCGGCCTGCGCCACGAGCCGGGTCGCGTCGGCGATCGCGTCGTGGTCCCAGCGGGACCGGTCCTGGTGTTGCAGCAGCACCAGCCCGCCATCGGGGCTGAACCGGGCATCGGTGCGGGCGCGGTGCAGCCTGATCAGGGCGAGGAGGCCGGCTGCTTCCGGCTCGGTCGGCATCAGCTCGTGGAGCAGGCTGGCCAGCCACTCGGCGTCGTCGACCAGGTCACGTGACTGGGTGTGCTCGGCGGTGGACAGGTACCCCTCGTTCAACAGCAGGTAGATGACCGCGAGGACCTCGCTGAGACGTGAGTTCAGCTCGTCGGGGTCGGGGATCCGGTACGGGATCCCGGCGTCGGCGATCTTGCGCTTGGCGCGGGTGATGCGTTGGGCCACGGTCGTGTCGGGCACCAGGAAGGCGCGGGCGATCTGGGCGGTGGTCAGGCCGCACACCACGCGTAGCGTGAGTGCGATCTGCGCGGGCCGGGGCAGCGCGGGGTGGCAGCAGGTGAAGATCAGCCGCAACCTCTCGTCGGGCTCCGACGGCACCGGCCGTTGCAGCTTGGCCAGCTTGGTGCGGTAGTTGCTCTCGCGGCGAAGCACATCGAGCCCGCGGTTGCGGGCCACGGTGAACAGCCATGCGTCGGGGCGCTCGGGGATCCCCTCGGTCGGCCAGCGCTGCAGCGCCGTGACGACCGCGTCCTGGACCAGGTCCTCTGCGATGGCGAAGTCACCGGTGACGTGCATCAGCGACACGGCCAGCCGACCCGCGTGCTCGCGCACGACACGCGCGAGCTCGGCATGCGAGGCGCCCGCGCCGTTCCCACTGGTGGGTTCGGCGGCGCGGTCGTCGACGGGGCTCATGACTCCAGTGGGCGAATCTCCACCACGGGGCAGCCGGGCCACGTCTTGACCATGCGCAGGACTTCGTCCAGGTCGGCGGCCTCGACCTCGGCGTAGCCGCTGACCACCTCCTTGCCTTCCACGAACGGGCCATCGAGGACGACGGGTTCACCACCGCCGTCCATGCGCATGGTCGTGGCGGTGTCCGGTGGTTGTAGCTTGCTCCCGCCCCGGACCTTGTCGGCGTTGTCTGCGAACCACTGGCCGGCGAGCATGTACGCACGGTCCCGGTCGGCCGGATCCAGCGCCTCCAGATCCTTGGCGTACTGCTCCGTCTCGACGAACAACAACACGTATCTCACGTCCGCTCCTCCTCAGGAATCGGAGTCGGTCACGCCAGCGTGAGGCTATGAGGGAACCGGTGCGGAAGCAGATCGACGCTCCTACCTCACCGGGTCGTTCAGGCGGGCCACGGCCGCTAGGCCGCCCGTCCAAGGTAGGCCAGCCACCGCGTCTGCTCGTCGGCGTCGCGTGGCGGGGTCAGCTCCGGCCCGAAGAAGCCGGGGGCACGGATGATGTTGTCGCGTGCCCAGGCGAACGATCCCGGCACGAGGTCGGGGTCCAGTCGCACGTCGAAGCCGATCGCGTGCCCGATGTCCCACGTGTGGGCGAGGAGATCGGTGACCAGCAACGTGACGATCGCCGAGACCGGCCTCTCACCAAGTGCCGGCAGGGCGACGAGCCGGCCGAGGGTCTCCTCGGTCAAGGTGCCGTCCGAAGCACCACGGGCAGCCCGCCACGTCGCCGCGGGATCCGTGCCCGCCATCTCGGCGGGGTGCGGTGCTCCGGGGGCGCCTTCCGTGCGGCCGTAGACCTGCCCCGTTGCCCAGTGTGCCAACTGCTCCTGACCCCAGATGACGTGGCCGGCGACGTCACGCACGGTCCACTCGGAACACGCGGACGGTGCGTCCCACCTGTCGGCCGACACCACGCCCAGCACGGCGTCGAAGCCGTCCTGGGCGCGCCGGTAGCGCTCCATCAGATTCGGGGACACGACTACGCCTCCTTCACGAGGTCGGCCATCCGCCGCATCATCTCCTCCGGCGGGACGTCCTCCACGTGGGTCGCGACCGTCCAGCGATGCCCGAACGGGTCGACGATGTGGCCGTCCCGGTCGCCGTAGAACTGATCCTGCGCCGGCCGCTCCTGCGTGGCGCCGAGCTTCGTCGCCAGATCCATCACGGCGTCCACGTCCTCGACGTAGATGAACAGGGCGGCCGGTGAGCCCTCGAGGCCGCCGGCGGGCGGCGCCTTGGTTCCCATGTGTGGCGAGGCATCCTCGACCATGACGACCGAGTCCCCGATCTCGATCTCGGCGTGAGCAATCGTCCCGTCCGGGCCCGGGACCCGCATCCGCTCGGTGGCGCCGTACACCTCGGCGTAGAACTCCAGGGCCTTGGCCGCGCCGTCGACGACGAGGGCGGGTGTGACCCGACGGTACCGGTCCGGGATCGGCGGGGGCTTGGGCGTCGATGCCATGTGCTCGTCTCCTCGTCGGTGCCGGCGAGGCCGGCGGGTGTCCTACCAAGAAGACGATCGGCGGCACGCCGGATACGACACCGCACCGAAAGGTGCGCCAGATCCACCCGTCTCGCGACGGCGGGGATGCACCGCGGGCGGCGCTTTGCGCGGGTCTGTCCCTGCGGCAGTTGCCGCTGCCGC
>DASUYL010000085.1:0-4777 GCA_036377395.1 Jiangellaceae bacterium | reverse complement strand
TCCACCTGGGACGGCCGGCTCCGCCGCATCGCCCGCATCGCCGAGCGGATCGAACGTCAGCAACCACCGAAGCAACGAGCAAGGAGAACGACATGACCGACATCCACCACCGCATCGGCGTCGAGTCGCCGTCCACCGACGACGTGTACGCCGCCCTCACCACCATCGACGGCCTGTCGGGCTGGTGGACCACCGACACCACCGGTGATCCCGGCCTGGGCGGGAAGATCGCGTTCCGGTTCCCGCAGGGCGGGTTCGACATGGAGGTGATCGAGCTCGTGCCGGGCGAGCGCGTCCGCTGGCGGGTCGTCGAGGGCCCGGCCGAGTGGATCGGCACCACCATCGACTGGCGGCTCTCCCGCAACGACGGGTACACCATCGTCCTCTTCAGCCACGAGGGCTGGGCCGAGCCGGTGGAGTTCCTGTACCACTGCAGCATGAAGTGGGCGGTGTACCTGCTGAGCCTCAAGGCCCTGGTGGAGACCGGCACCGGGTTGCCATCCCCGGACGACGTGGCGATCAGCGACTGGCATTGAGCCGGCACACGGGAGGGGCAGCGCCCCCTCGTCGAGAGCTCCGCTGCCGTCGCTCGGCCCAAGCGAGCAGTACCGACTGCAGAGCGCTCCTACGGCAGGGAAACGTGGTCGAAGGGGAGTGACCGGAGGAAGTCCCTGGCGTCGAAGGCTTGGCCGGCGGTGAGGGCGCCGGTGCGTTCGACCAGCCCACCGAGGACGCGCTCGGTCGCCTCGACCACGAGCGGGGCGCTGAAGGCGTAGATGTCGCGGCCGCCGGCGACCGCTCGACGTTCGGTCGTTCCGGATCGGACCACGACGTCGACCAGGAAGGTCTGCGAGGAGCGCCCGCTCTCGTCGACGGCGACCGGGGGTGACGGATCTGTGTCGCTGACGTCGTTCGCCGCCGTGATGGTCATGTAGCTCCTCAGAGCGGGCGTGGCGAGGTGGCGGGGGATGGTGACGCAGTCGGCCATGGTGAACTCGGCCCGAACCTTCTGCGTCCCGAGCGGCGGCGGGAACCGCCATTCGTCGATCGGTGCGTTGTCGGTGCGGAGCTCGAGGCGTCCGTTGCGATAGGCGATGCGGCGTCCTTGGCGGCGTTGCCTCGAGACCTTGCCGGAGGCCAGCGTGCCCTGCGTCGGCCGCCAGCTGCTCAATCCGTAGGCGATGGTGACCTCGTCGGCCGACGTCCACCCCGGCGTCGCGGCGGTGGCCAGCAGGTCGCCCAATCCGCCGTAGAAGGCCATGGCCGGCACGACCACGATGCCGGCGTCCCGGGCCGGCTCGTCGTAGTGGGCGATCGTGTCGGCGACCGCCTCGATCTCGGCCGCCACGTCCAGGTAGGGGATGCCGGCCCGGAGCGCCGCCTCGATCACCGGCGCCGCGGTCCAACGGAACGGCCCGGCGCAGTTGATCACCGCCGCCGAACCGTCCAGCGCACGATCGATCGCGGTCGACGAGTCGACCGCCGCCGGGCGGATCTCCAGCTCGCGCTGTCCAGCTTCGGCGGCGACCCGCAGCTTGTCGGGGTCTCGGCCTGACAGGACGGGCACCCAGCCGCGTCGACGCAGTTCGGCCACGACGAACTGTCCGGTATGGCCGGTGGCGCCGTAGACAGTGATGGTGCGGTTCGCAGTCATGGCCGGCCACTGTGCCGGGCCCCCGGGTCGAGCTCTTGGACATTGCTGCGCGGCGTCGCCGGAGCCGACCCGATGCTGAGCACCCGTCGGCTGCTCGACCACGGCGGCGTGACGCTCACCGACGTCACCTGCCGCCACCCGACCGGCCGCGGCCACGCGCACGAAGCCGGTCACCATGCGATCGTGTTCGTGCGCAGCGGCTGCTTCGTCCGCACCGCCGATGCGACGAGCAACCTCCTCGACCCGACCCAGGCCTACTGCATCAACCCCGGGCAGCAGCAGCGCTACGACCATCCTCACGTCGGCGGCGACGACTGCACCTCGGTGTGGCTCGATCCTGCCCTGCTGGCCTCGTTGTGGGGCGGCGACCCGGTCCTACCGTCGGGTCCCATGCCCAGCTCGCCGCGGGTCGATCTCGAGCACCGCCTACTCCTGGCGGCGGCACACCGGGGCGAGCCGACGGACGCTCTGCACGAGCGGGCACTGTCACTGGTGACAGCAGCTCTCGCAGGGGTCGACCCCACACGGGTGGAGTCCGGTCGACCTGCAACGGCCCGCGCGCGTCGCGCCCTGGTCGACGACGCCCGAGAAGCGCTGGCAGCCCATCCGGACCGCGCGCTGGCCGACCTGGCGGCCACGCTGAACGTGTCCGCGACACACCTCAGCCGGCTCTTTCGCGCCGCCACCGGCCACACCATCGCCAGACACCGCATGCGCCTCCGGGCCCGGGCCGCGCTGGATCGCCTGGCCGGCGGCGAGCAGCAGTTGGCGCGGCTGGCCGCCGACCTCGGCTTCGCCGACCAGAGCCACCTCTGCCGCGTGATCCGCAACGAGACGGGCCACACACCATCCAGCCTGCGCCGCGCCCTCAGCTGACCGGCCGCGACGACAGATCGGGGTCGCACGCGGGGCCACCCTCGCAGTGCGTTCGACGTCGGTCAGGTGCCGACGTAGGCCGCCAGGTGCTCGCCCGTGAGTGTGGAGCGGCCGGCGACGAGTTCGGCGGGTGTGCCCTCGAAGACGACCCGGCCGCCGTCGTGGCCGGCGCCCGGGCCGAGGTCGATGATCCAGTCGGCGTGCGCCATGACCGCCTGGTGGTGCGCGATGACGATGACCGACTTGCCGGAGTCGACGAGCCGCTCGAGCAGGCCGAGCAGCTGCTCGACGTCGGCGAGGTGGAGGCCGGTGGTCGGCTCGTCGAGGACGTAGACGTCGCCCTTCTCGGCCATGTGGGTGGCCAGCTTGAGCCGCTGCCGCTCGCCGCCGGACAGCGTGGTGAGCGGCTGGCCGATGCGGAGGTAGCCGAGCCCGACGTCGGCCAGCCGGTCGAGGATGCGGTGCGCGGCCGGCGTGCGCGCCTCACCGGCGCCGAAGAACTCCTCCGCCTCGGTCACCGACATCGCGAGCACCTCGCTGATGTCGCGGCCGCCGAGATGGTGGTCCAGCACCGATGCCTCGAACCGCTTCCCCTCGCACTCCTCGCAGGTGGAGGCGACGCCGGCCATCATCGCCAGGTCGGTGTAGACGACGCCGGCGCCGTTGCAGTTGGGGCAGGCGCCCTCGGAGTTGGCGCTGAACAGCGCCGGCTTCACGCCGTTGGCCTTCGCGAACGCCTTGCGGATCGGGTCGAGCAGTTTCGTGTACGTCGCCGGATTGCTCCGTCGCGAGCCGCGGATCGGGGTCTGGTCGACCGACACCACTCCGTCCCGCCCCGACACCGAGCCGTGGATCAGTGAGCTCTTCCCCGACCCGGCCACGCCCGTCACCACCACCAGCACGCCGAGCGGGATGTCGACGTCGACGTCCTGCAGGTTGTGGGTGCTGGCACCGCGCACCTCCAGCGCCCCCGACGGCGCCCGCACGGACGGCTTCAGGGAGGCCCGGTCGTCCAGGTGCCGCCCGGTCACCGTGCCGCTGGCCCGAAGACCGTCGACGGTGCCCTCGAACACCACCTCGCCGCCCTCGGTTCCGGCGCGCGGGCCGAGGTCGACGACGTGATCGGCGATCGCGATCGTCTCCGGCTTGTGCTCCACGACCAGCACGGTGTTGCCCTTGTCCCGCAGCTGCAGCAGCAGGTCGTTCATCCGCTGGATGTCGTGTGGGTGCAGCCCGATGGTCGGCTCGTCGAAGACGTAGGTGACGTCGGTGAGCGAGGAACCGAGGTGGCGGATCATCTTGGTGCGCTGCGCCTCGCCGCCGGAGAGCGTGCCCGACGGGCGGTCGAGGCCGAGGTAGCCGAGCCCGATCTCGACGAACGAGTCGAGGGTGTGCCGCAGCGCCGCCAGCAGCGGCGCGACGGACGGCTCGTCCAGACCCCGCACCCAGTCGGCGAGGTCGTTGATCTGCATCGCGCAGGCGTCGGCGATGTTGATCCCGTTGATCTTCGACGATCGAGCCGCCTCACTGAGTCGGGTGCCGCCGCAGTCAGGGCAGGCGGTGAACGTCACCGCCCGCTCCACGAAGTCACGGATGTGCGGCTGCAGCGCGTCGACATCCTTGGACAGGAACGACTTCTGGATCCTCGGGATCAGACCCTCGTACGTCAGGTTGATGGCGTCGACCCTGATCTTGGTCGGCTCCTTGTGGAGCAGGTCGTGGAGCTCTCTCTTGGTGAACGTCCGGATCGGCTTGTCCGGGTCGAAGAAGCCGCAGCCCCTGAAGATGCGGCCGTACCAGCCGTCCATGCTGTAGCCGGGGATCGTGAGCGCACCCTCGTTGAGCGACTTGCTGTCGTCGTACAGCGCAGACAGGTCGAAGTCGGTGACCGAGCCCCGGCCTTCGCAGCGTGGGCACATGCCGCCGGTGCGGGTGAAGGTCTGTCTCACCGTCTTGCCGTCACCGCGTTCGACCGTGATCGCACCGCTCGCTCGGACCGAGGGGACGTTGAACGAGAACGCGTTGGGCGAGCCGATGTGCGGCTGCCCGAGTCGGCTGAACAGGATGCGCAGCATCGCGTTGGCGTCGGTGGCGGTGCCGACCGTGGAGCGGGCGTCGGCACCCATCCGCTCCTGGTCGACGATGATCGCGGTCGTCAGCCCTTCGAGGACGTCGACCTCGGGCCGCGCCAGCGTCGGCATGAAGCCCTGCACGAAGGCGCTGTAGGTCTCGTTGATCAGCCGCTGC
>DASUYL010000084.1:0-3889 GCA_036377395.1 Jiangellaceae bacterium | reverse complement strand
GGGACGCCGGGAGAGAGCAGCGAGGACTGGCGAGCCAGCCTCGACCAGGCTTTGGCCGCCGAGCCCGACCATGTGAGCGCTTACGCGCTGATCGTCGAGGACGGCACCCGGCTCGCTGCGCGCATCCGCCGCGGCGATCTGCCGATGCCCGACGACGACGACCAGGCCGACAAGTATGTGCTGGCCGACGCCGCGTTGTCGGCCGCGGGGTTCGGCTGGTACGAGATCTCCAACTGGGCGGCGTCGGCGGACGCGCGATGCGCCCACAACGGTCACTACTGGACCGGTGCGGACTGGTGGGGGATCGGGCCGGGAGCGCACAGCCATGTGGGAGGGACCCGGTGGTGGAACGCCAAGCACCCGACGGCCTGGGCACAGCGGCTGGCGGCAGGGGCAAGCCCGGCGCTGGCACGTGAGATCCTCGACCCCGAGACACGCCGGGTCGAACGCATCCTGTTGGAGACCCGCCTGGCGGAGGGCTTGGACGCGGGTGTCCTGGACGACGCCGGCCGACGCGCTGCGGTGCGGCTCGCGGGCGACGGGCTGATCCACACCGGGCCGTTGGCCGATGGCCGCGTGGTCCTCACCCTCCGCGGCCGGTTGCTCGCGGACGCCATCGTCCGCGACCTGCTCGGCTGAGTGCGTTCTCAGCTCACGAACCGGATCGTCAGCGGATACCGGTAGGCGCGGCCCTGCGATGCGGCTATCGCGCCGCTGATCACGGCGACCAGATAGAGGACGGCCAGGCCGGCCAGGAGCAGGAAGCCGATGAGGAGCAGGGCGAGCACGACGCAGATGACGACGTAGATCAGCACCGTGAGGTTGAAGTTCAACGCCTCGACGGCATGGGCACGAACGTACGGCGAGCGGTCACCGCGGATCAGCATGACCACCAACGGGCCGAGGAACCCGAGAGCGATGTACGCCGCGAGGAACGCCGACAGGTGAGCACCGACCGCCCAGTTGCGATCCTCGTCGGTGACGCCGGCTTGTTGCGACTCGTCGGTCACGTCGTCCTCCTGGGTGGGCAAGCGGTCGTACCCACGCTAGTCGGAAGTCGAGAGGTCAAAGGGCTCGCGACACGTCCGGTCCGAATCGTCCCCACGTCCCGCTCGCCCGCAACCCCGTGCAGTCGGTTCCACGTAGACTTGGCACTCAGGAAATCCGAGTGCCAGTGGACGAGGGGAGGTGCGCGCGGTGCCATTGGACGACCGCAAGCTCGACGTGCTGCGCGCCATCGTCGAGGACTACGTGGCCACCCAGGAGCCCGTCGGTTCGAAGGCTCTCGTCGACCGTCATCACCTCGGCGTCTCCCCAGCCACCATCCGCAACGACATGGCAGTGCTCGAGGAGGAGGGCTACATCGCCCAGCCTCACACCAGCGCGGGGCGCATTCCCACCGACAAGGGCTACCGGCTGTTCGTCGACCGCCTCTCGACGGTCAAGCCACTCTCGCCCGCAGAGCGTCGGGCGATCCAGACCTTCCTGGATGGGGCCGTCGACCTCGACGACGTGGTCACCAGGACGGTCCGGCTGCTGGCTCAGCTGACCCGACAGGTCGCCGTCGTCCAGTACCCGTCGCTGGCCCGCTCCACCGTGCGACACGTGGAGCTCGTGCCCCTGTCCACCAGTCGTGTCCTGCTGGTTCTGATCACCGACACCGGTCGGGTCGAGCAGCGCATCGTCGAGCTGCCGGGCGACACCGACGAGGCCCTCCTCGGCGACCTGCGGGCCCGGCTCGGCCACCTCGTCGCCGGCCTCGACATCTCGGCCGTCCCGACCAGCATCGAGAACCTGCCGGAGTCGTTCTCGCCGGCCGACCGCCAGGTCGTCTCCGCCGTCGTCGCGACCCTGTTGGAGTCGCTGGTGGACCGGAGCGACGAGCGGCTCGCCATCGCCGGCACGGCCAACCTCGCGCGGTACGGTCAGGGATTCGACCAGGGTCTGGAGCCGCTGCTCGAAGCGCTCGAGGAGCATGTCCTGCTGCTCCGACTGCTCGGCGAGGCGACCAGCCCGAGCACTCTCACCGTGCGGATCGGCCACGAGAACGCGCCGGCGGGCCTGTCGGCGGCGTCGATCGTCACGACCGGCTACGGTCCGGGTGAGCGGGCCCTGGCCAGCATGGGTGTCGTCGGGCCTACCCGCATGGACTACCCAGGAACAATCGCCGCGGTAGGCGCCGTTGCGCGTTATGTCAGCCAGATCCTGGCCGGGAACAACTGAGGGACGAGGACGTTTGGTGCCCACGACCAACTACTACGAGGTCCTCGGCGTGTCCCGGGACGCGTCCACGGACGAGATCAAGAAGGCGTACCGCCGCCTCGCCCGCCAGCTGCATCCCGACGTCAACCCGGATCCGGCGACGCAGGAGCGGTTCAAGGAGATCACCAACGCCTACGAGGTTCTCACCGATCCCGGCAAGCGCGAGATGTACGACCTCGGCGGCGACCCTCTCGCCAGCGGCAACGGCGCGGGGGGCGGCTTCGGTGCCGGATTCTCGTTCACCGACATCATGGACGCCTTCTTCGGCGGTACGGGCGCGAGTCGGGGCCCACGCAGCCGGGTGCGGCGCGGCCAGGACGCGCTCGTGCGGCTCGAGATCGAGCTGGCCGATGCGGCCTTCGGGGCCACCCGCGACCTGCAGGTCGACACCGCGACCGTGTGCGGCGCCTGCCATGGTGCCGGCACCTCGCCCGGCACCGAGATGGTCACCTGCGCGACCTGCTCCGGACGTGGTGAGGTCAGCCAGGTACAGCGTTCGTTCCTCGGGCAGGTCATGACCACGCGGCCGTGCCCGCAGTGCCACGGCTTCGGCATGATCAACCCGCGGCCCTGTGTCGAGTGCGCGGGGGACGGCCGGGTCCGGACCCGCCGAAGCCTCACCATAAAGATCCCGGCCGGCGTCGATGCGGGCACTCGGATACAGCTCGCCGGCCAGGGCGAGGTCGGGCCCGGCGGCGGCCCGCCCGGCGACCTCTACGTCGAGGTCGTGGTCCGCCCGCACCCGGTCTTCACCCGCTCCGGCGACGACCTCCACTGCACGGTGGCGCTGCCGATGACCGCTGCGGCGCTGGGCACGACGGTCGAGCTCGACACCCTCGACGGCAAGGAGTCGATCGAGGTCCGCCCGGGTGCGCAGCACGGCCAGACGATCACGGTCGGGGCCCGCGGCATCCCCAGGCTGCGCGGCACGGGGCGCGGCGACCTGGTCGTCCACCTGGAGGTCCAGACGCCCACGCGGCTCGACGACCGGCAGGAGGAGTTGCTGCGCGAGCTCGCGGCTCTCCGCAGCGAGGAGCGTGCGCACGGCCCCGTGTCCGCGCAGGGCTCCACCCTGTTCTCCCGGCTCCGCGACGCCTTCAAGTGACAGGTGTCGCATCGGTCGGCCGCGAGGCGGACGGTTGCTGCGGCCGGCTCCGCGACGCGTCGATCACCCGCGGTGACGCCGTCATGGGCGGCGCCGATGAGTGACCCGATGTTCATCGTCGACGCGGAGCGTCTACGCGGCGCCGAGCGGATCGTCCTCGACGGCGACGAGGGGCGACACGCCGCGGCCGTCCGCCGGGTCGGCCGTGGCGAGACGGTCGAGCTCACCGACGGTCGCGGGAACCTCGCCCGCTGCGTCGTCGTCGCAGCGGACCGGTTGGGTCTGGTGTGCGAAGTCCGCGAGCGCCGCGGGGAGCCACCCGCAGCGCCGCGGATCGTCGTCGCGCAGGCCCTGCCCAAGGGTGACCGCGGCGAGGTCGCTGTCGAGACGATGACCGAGGTCGGTGTCGACGAGATCATCCCGTGGTTCGCCCGGCGCACGGTGACCCGGTGGCGGGGTGACCGCGGGGACCGGTCGCTGCGGCGCTGGCGGGCGACCGCCCGGGAGGCAGCCAAGCAGTCC